>WGCN01000024.1 GCA_015493745.1 Calditrichales bacterium | reverse complement strand
TTCAGAAACAAAGCAACATACTTTTCTTCGGCGATGGCGGTAAACAGATCGCTACCACTCACGCTTAAGGCCGGAAGATTAAAATTAGCGCGCACTTCATTGAGCTTGGCCAGGGCCGTGGCCTCATCGCCTGTTTTAAAGGCGGCTTCGGCGATGATCAACTGGGTTTCTTCCCAGCTCAGGATCGAGGTACTCAGATCCTTGGCCAGATAGATATCGCTCAGATTAGAAGCGGCAGTATTACCATCACCGGGATCCGAACCGACAAAGGCGGTGGGGCCGGTAGCACTGGTACCGTCGAGGCGCTCAAAATATTGCTCAAGACGAACCGTATCCTGACGGGTTTTCAGCAATTCAACCAGAAAACGTCCACTACGCATATAGCTGTCACGATTCTTAAAGAATTGATACCAGCCATTGGACTCCACTTCCGTGGTTGTGTGGTACGTTTTAAAGTTATTAGCCGTCGACGAGATACCCTTTTGAGCCGCTGCCAGGGCACGACCATAATTGGCGGCATCCACCTCGGCCCAGTGCATATAGAGACGGGCCTTCAGCGTATAGGCTGCTTCCACCCACTTGTTTACATCACCGCCATAAACAAAATCATTTGGAGGTATGTAACCACCCGCACCGCTTTGCAGATCGGCGATGGCTTCATCCAGCAGGCTTTGCAAAGCCGCATAAATGTCGGACATTTTATCCAGCTTAGGCGTCTCCACATCGGAAACCGCCTCCGAATAAGGCAGATCGCCCCACAGGCTGGAGGCCATACCCATTATGAGGGCTTCCCAGACCTTGGCAATACCGGCATATTCGCGGCGACCCTTGGCCTCAGAATCGGATTGGATTTTACGGAGATCGATCAGTCCGCCACCGGTATAAATTCCGGCCATCTCACCGGAGTGATCACCTTCCGTAACTTCATATTGTCCAAAACCGGCCATCTGACGATCGGTACCGGACATCTGTTGCATCCAGATGGTGGTGGTACGGGCCAACTGGCCTTCGAACATAAAAAATCCTTTTACCTGAACCGAGTTATACAACAGATCCGAGGTAACCTCAGTCACACGGTTCGGGTCTACGGTTGCCTCTTCGGCGTCCAGAAAGTTTTGGCAGGATGCCATATATAGCGCCGCTATGAAAACGATGAGCAACCTGACTATGCTTAAAATGTTTTTTCTAGTCATACTTTCACTCCTTATTAATAGTTAAACCGCAGGCCAAAGATGATAGAACGGGTTTGAGGCATATTAAAATAGTCAAATCCGCGCCAGCTAACATTTGCACCCAGGTTTGTTTCCGGATCGATACCGGTATAGTCGGTCCAGGTAAAGAGATTGCGACCGGTCAGGGTCAATTCGATATCTCTCAGACCTGTCCATTGATTAATTTCCGGCAGATCCAGCAGGTAGCTGAGCGAAAGCTCTCTCAGTTTTACATAGCTGCCATCCTCAATAAATTGAGAGCTGGGACCGGTAAAACCGTTACCCAAACCGCTGGCTCCTACAAAGCTGTAGAAATCCAGATTAGAAACTTCCTTGCCCTGACCCGGTCCGGCGCCTTCAAAAACGCGCGTACCGTCACGGTCTTCACTTTCTTTTGCGGTTCCAAAAAACATCAGAGCGCCTTTGGTACCGTTCCAGATATCGCCACCCTGCTTGATGTCAAACAGTGTGGAAATACGCCATTTCTTAAAGATGGTAAAAGTGTTACGGATACTGCCGGTCCAATCCGGGTTCGGATCGCCGAGTATGCGAATTTCAGGATCCACAATCGGGAAACCGTCACCATTTACAAACAGATCGCCGCTTTTCCAACCATTATAGGCCTCGTCGATATTGACGCCCTGCTGAACATTACCGTTTTCATCGACAACATTGGTGACAATACCACGACCAAAGCGTACAAAGTCCTCACCGCGGAATACACCGAGAGGCTGTCCCTCAACGGCATAAGCCGCCAGACTGGAAAAACCACCGATACCAACAAAGTCAACATCGGGAAGACTCAACACCAGGTTGTCGTTTTGACCATACTGCAGATTCACATCCCACTTAAAATTCTTCATATTTATGGGACGGGCCTGAATGCCAATCTCGATACCCTTGTTTTGAATAACGGCGGCATTACGAATCTGGCTGGTAAAACCCGTAGAAGGAGCCAGACTAACCGGATAGATAACATCCTCGGACTCAGAATCATAAACCGTAAAGTCAACACTTAAGCGGTTCTCAATCAAGCCCAACTCAAAACCATATTCCAGTTCCTTGGTTCTCTCCACACGCAGATCGGGATTACCACGTGTACCGGAAGTAAAGAAACCACCATAACCATAGGCCGTGGAATTAAGAACTTCGCCCCAACCGGAACCGAATGCGCCTTGTCCAAAAGCAGAGATGGTCGAATAGGCCGGAGCCTCGCGACCGGTTTCTCCATAAGCTAAACGCAGCTTACCATAAGGCAGCCATTTTTTAACCATTTCACTTTCTCCAAAGAAAGGCAGCTTGGTGAATTCCCAGGCTGTACTTACTTTGGGAAACCAAAAGCGGTTTTTACCGGCGTTAAAGGTGGAAAATCCGTCGTTACGTAAGGCAGCCGTAATAAACAATTGATTCCACATATCAAAGGTCACCTGACCATAGAAAGATTCGAGGCGAACCGTGGATTCATATTCACCGGGTGAATAGGAACTGGTGTTGCCCAATTGGTTAAAACCGTAAACAGACATATTGTCACCGGTTGTGGAAAAGGAAGTCGACTTACGTTCGTTCCAGTTGTGTCCCACATAGGCGGTTACAGCCATGTCGGCAAAATCAAAATTACCGGCCGCTTTAACAATCAGGTTTCCGTCCGTCTCCTGATAACCATACTCGGAACGGGTAATCGTTCCCTCAGGCGCGCTGGAGGAGCTGGGCGGCAAGACATATCGACGATTATCGTTGGAAAAGTCACGACCCAATACATAACGGACGTTTAACCACTCCAGAGGATCGTAATTAACGGTTACATTACCGAAAACACGACTAACCTCGGTCAGGTTAATTTGCTCGTTGGCGATAAAGAAGGGGTTATCATAACCGCGGGTTCTTTTCAGAACGGTCGGGTTGGGATAACGGTAAGAGCGATGCAGACCGGTTACAGGGTCTATATATGGCTCATTGTTGAAATCCGGCGGCGTACGGAAAGCGCCAAGCAGCAAACCGGAAAGGTTGGAACCTTTTTGGATACGGTTGGCCTTTGTTTTTACATAACCGAGGTTACCGGTAACATCCAATTGCGCGCCGATGCGCTGCGTGGCCTTTAACCGGAAAGAACTACGCTCATAGTCGTTATTCCCCTTGATAAAGCCCTGATGATCAGTACGACCAAAAGAGAGATAATAATCGGTGGTTTTGCTACCACCTGAAAGACTCAGGTTTTGTTCTATTCGGTTACCCGCGCGGAACAATTCCTTGGCATGATCATAAATACTAACATTGGCCACGGTATCTAATTTGGGGCCCCAGGATGTTGATATTGTTCCAAAACGACCACCAAAAAGCCCTTGTCCATATTTGGTTTGCAGTGCAGGCAGTTGGGTTACTTCATCCGAGGAGGAGGTAATCTTATAGGTGGCGCGTACCTTACCCGGCTTACCGGATTTGGTGGTAATCAAAATAACACCGTTGGCAGCCCGCGATCCATAGATAGCGGCAGCCGCAGCACCTTTGAGAATATCAATGGAAGCGATGTCTTCCGGATTGATATCGGAGGCACGGTTCATCTCCGTTACACCACCATGTGGGCTGGGGTTTATGGAACGGTTATTAATAGGCACACCGTCCACTACAAACAGTGGCTGGGTTCCACCGATCAGGGTATTTGAACCACGGATCCGAATATAAGCCGAAGCACCGGGCTCACCACTATTGGTGGTGATTTCCACGTTGGAAACCTTACCGGCGAGGCCGGCAACCACGTTGCTTTCCTCACTACGTACAATTTCCTCGGCCGGAACGGAAGCGATGGTTACACCCAACTTCTCTTTCTTTATCTCCGTACCCATACCGGTAACAACGATCGTTTCGGTATTTAACAGATCAGGTTCCAATTCAAAGTTTTGTTCAACTTCCTTACCGGACAATTCAACAGTGGCTTTTCCAGGCTTATAGCCGATATAGCTTACTTCCAAAGTTATAGAAGTTTTATCACCAATATCCGCGGGAGTCATCGTAAAAGTGTAAAAACCATCAACATCTGTGGAAGCCCCCAGGGGCTCTCCAACTACAGTAATATTGGCTCCGGGCAGAGGATTGCCGACATCGTCAATCACCACCCCCTTAATTGTAATACCATCTTGAGCAAATAAGAACGCAACAAGAAAAAGGTTCAGCCATAAAAATAGTGCTGTTTTCCTCATTATACCTCCATCATTAATTGAATTATTACTAATTGTGAGAAAAATGGATTTACCATTTAAAAAAAATATACTATTGCCTATTCAAAACCCTCCTCTGTTAGACATTTTCATAATTACTTAGCGGATAAAACTTACAAACCGTTCCTTATGCCGGAACCCTCAACCTATAACAAACGGATATAATCTACCTTTTGTGTCATCAATGACACAGTTCACCTGTAAAGCACATTGCATAATCTGCGCTATGAACATTTCTCTCTATGGTTTTATATTTTCCCGGTTTAGACTTAGCTGGCCGTATATTTCATTTCCCGGATGAAATAAACAGCTTTATCGCATAAATCCAGTTAGACGTTTGTGAGTATCAAGAGTTCTAGTTAGAAATCTGGTATTAAGTATAGAAGGGAAAATCGTAAAATGCAAGTCAATAATCTATAAAATGGCATCTTTTAAGCTTCTTTTTTAAGCTATTCTTTCATTTTAGACTGATGACTTTAGGAATCATCATTACAAGATATAATCCTCTTTTATATTATTATCTGTTTCCCGGCTATCCTATTCCTGCATTTTTTATTTATTTAAAAATGGTTGCTTTTAACCCCATTTTCTTTTTTTTACAAGTTTTCCATGATCTAACCGATACTAAAAATTAGATCAAAAAGGGAGCTAATAGATGAAGTCGCTGGCTAAAACATTTTTACGCATTTCGACAGCTATTGTCAGTTTGTTGGTAGCGTTGTTTATGTTAGCTGTTCCCGGCCCTTTTCTTAGCCTGATACCCTTTTTATTGGGCCTTGTCCTTTTATCTCCCGACATAGCCCATTTTGATAAGCTTCTTAAAAAAATAAAAAGACGTTTTCCCCAAACCGGTATCCATATCCGCAAACTGGAGCAGGGACTTCTGCACTTTTTCCTCTAACCCCCGCCAAGTCTTACACACCAATATCTCCTCCCTATCATTTTATTTTTATAAATTAGAATAATTTTCCCAACAGTCCGGTTATAGTATGGTTGTTTCCACTCCCCTGTGATGCCCGTTACCCGCAGGGATACCAGATCCGGAAAATACGATGTATGCCAACATTTATCTTTTTTCAAAAACTTTAACTGTTTTTGAAACATCTCTTGCTATTTATCGTAAATTGCCCATCCTGAAATCTGACTATTTATGGAAAAAGTCAATATGAATACACCGGAAAACGACAAGAGGTTGCGGATAAAAGACGCGGCCAAAAAGCTATTCATCCATTACGGTTTTGCCAAGACCAACATGGAAGATATTGCCAAAAGCGCCAATATGTCCAAACCGGCACTCTACTATTACTATGAGAACAAGGCCGCTTTATTCAAGGAAATTCTTCAGCAGGAGGCGACCCTTCTTTTGGAGCAGATCGACCGGCATATAAGCAAGGTGGATGATCCTGTCGCCCAGTTTGAGCTTTTTTTTCAACTTATTTTTAAAAACCTGACAAAGCTGGCCAAAGAGCTAAGCAGCCAGCCCGACATGGTCTGTGATCACGGCCTTCACGGCCGGCGCCTGATCAAGCAACTTCATGGTATGTTTAATACGCGGCTCGAACCGATCCTGCAACGTGGTCTCGACGCCGGTGTTTTCCATTTTACGGATATCACCATTACCCTGCGGGCACTCAATGAAATGACCCAGTTCTTATCGGTGGAATGGGCTGCCTCCTTGCCGGCCAAACAACGAAATAAAATTTTTAATACAATTGTCGCACTCATGGTGCAAGGATTAAAAGGAGATACGCAATGACACGAAAAACGGGAAGAACTTTTTTCCTGCTCTTGATCTTTTTTACCGTACCGGCTATGGCCCTGGAAATGAATCTGGAAAGCGTTATCAGTAAAGCACTGCAATCCAACAAGGATTTAAAGATGGCCCGCGCCGAGATCAAACTGGCTGACGCCCGGGTGACCGAGGCCTGGTCATCCGTATTTCCTACCATTTCCACGGATATTAACTACACCCGTAATCTTAGTCAGCAGTTTATCTATATCAACGGTTCTTTCGGTGGCGGCTCCGGTCCCAGTCGTTTTTCCTTTACCTTTAAAAACGAGCTTTTGTTAACGACCAAACTGGATCAGACCCTTTACAGCTTTGGTAAGGTGGGCACCGCCCTGAAAATTGCCTATAATTATGAAGATTATGTCAAAGCGCTGTTTGTTTATCAAAAGGAAAAAATCCTGAACAGTATCAGGGAAGGGTTTTATCGCGCTCTGGTTTTGAAAAAGATCTATAAGCTGGCTATTGAATCCGAAAACAGTGCCCGCGAGAACTATGAACAGACCCGGGTTAAATTTGAGAGTGGCGTCAGCAGCGAGTATGACCTTTTACAGGCGGAAGTGCGTTGGCGGAATGCCATGCCGGCCACCCTGGCCGCCCGCAACAATTTTGAGCTGGCCATAAACAATGTTAAAGCCATGATCGACTTGCCGGTAGACGAGGAACTGACACTGAAGGGATCTTTGGATACCCTGCCCCCCCTGCCCCCGAAGCTCCCCCTGGAAAACGCCCTGGAACGCCGGGCTGATTTTAAAGCGCTCTTACTGGAAGAAAGCATGCGCAAAAAAAATGTCGATCTTGAGTTTGCCAACCATCTTCCCAATCTGAGCGGTACTTTTTCCTATTCCTACTCCGGTCGCTCTGACCAGTTTAAACTGGAAAATGATTATGACAACTATGTGGTCGGCGTTCGCCTGCATATTCCCATCTTCTCCGGCGGATATACCCAGGCTCAGGTTCAGAAAGCACAGGTTGAAGTTGAAAAGACCCGCTTGCAGGTAGAACAAACCCGTGAACAGGTGGCCATCGAACTATCCAACATTCATCTTAAGCTACGGGAGGCCTTTGAACGGATACAAAGTGCTCAAAAAGCGGTGGACGTCGCCCGGCGTGCTTTTGAAATCGCCCAAAGCCGAAGCGAGAGCGGACTGGCCACTCAACTGGAACTTAAGGACAGCCGTCTTTTTCTGGATCAGGCACGGATTACCGAACTGAATGCCCGCTACGATTATCTCGTGGCACACCTTAACTGGCAACTGGCCAGTGGTTCTTATTCAATGGATAGCTTATAACATGAAAAATTTTAATACACCTTGCACAGGCAAATTACGGGAGAAAAAATGCGTTTAACTCTTAGTATCTTTTTAATCGGTCTTGTCATGCTCCTTTCCCAGGGCTGTTCCGGGGAAAGCCAGGCCGAAACAAGCAAAGCGGATAAGGGGACGGCCGTCAGAATCCTGAAAATTCAACCCCGGCCCTTTATGGAATATATTCATACCACGGGAACGGTTAAAGCCAAAAATCAAATCAGGGTTGTGGCCGAAGAGTCCGGCATTTTGGATAAAGTCTATTTTGACAAGGGGCGCCGTGTTAAGCGCGGTGATATACTGGCCCGCCTTGATAACAAAATCATTGTCGCCGGATTCAAGGATGCGGAGGCGGCACTAGAACAGGCCCTGATTAATGAAAAAAGTGCCCGCCTGCTGCATAAAAAAGAGGCCCTTTCCGATAACGACTTTCAACTGGCCCGTCTGAATCGTATCCGGGCGGAAGCGGCGCGGGACATCGCGGCCACGCGCAGAGAAAAACTCGGTATTAAAGCACCTATTTCCGGTTACATAAATGAACGGTATGTGGATACGGGCGCCTTTGTCAGTCCCGGGACGGCTATTTTTGAGATTGTCGATTTATCCCGTTTTAAAATTGTCGCCGGTATTGCCGAAAGATTTATTCCCTATCTGCAAACCGGTGCCCCGGCCGAGGTGACCTTTGACGCCTGGCCGGAAAAACATATTGTGGCCACCATCAGCTATGTGGCCCGCAGCATTGATCCCGAAAACCGCACTTTCAATATTGAGATAGAAATTCCCCGGGAAAAGGATATTCCCCTTTCTCCGCAAATGATGGCCAATATCCGCCTGATAAAACGCAGCGTAGACAAGGGCATTGTCATCCCTCTTGACGCCATAATCGAGTCGGAATCCGGCCGGTTTGTCTATCTTAAAAACGGAGCTGTTGCCCAAAAACAAAACGTAACCATAGAGGCCATAAACGAAGACCGGGCTTTGGTAAGCGGTTTGCAGGCCAACCAGGAACTTATCGTGGTCGGACAACGGCAGGTCGCTGATGGCGATACGCTCATAGTTATACAGGATTAAACGGGATTATTTATGAAAATTACCAATATCAGCCTCAAATTCAAAACCAGCATTTTTGTTTTATTGCTGCTCATTTCCATTTCCGGGCTGGTCTCCTATGTGGGCCTGCCGGTGGAATCATTCCCCTCCATAAAACAACCGATGGTTATTGTATCCGTTCCCTATGTGGGTGTATCGCCTGAGGACATGGAAACCCTGGTGGCCAACCCCATTGAGAAAAAACTTAAGGAAATCACAAAAATAAGCGAGCTGAAATCCACCAGCCAGGAAGGCTTCACCAATATTACCGCAAAATTTGAATCGGATATGGATATCGACGAGGCCGTGCGTAAAGTCCGGGAAAAAGTAGATCAGGCCAAGCCTGACCTGCCTTCCGATGTGGATGAACCTATCGTTCAGGAAGTAAACTTTGAAAATATTCCCATTATGCTGATCAGCATCGTCGGGAATCACTCACTGGTGCGTCTGAAAAAAATCGCCGAAGACCTGCAAGACCGCTTTGAACAGATTCCCGGCGTGCTGGAGGTAAAACTCAGCGGAGGGCTGGAACGGGAGGTTAAGGTTAATCTTAATCCCTACCGGCTCAAATACTACAATCTGGGCACCGAGGATGTCATTAAGGCCATCCGCAACGAGAACCTGACCATGCCCGGGGGCGCTATTGAAGGAGGCAGTTTACGCTTCTCCGTACGCATACCCGGCGAGTTTAAAAATATTGTTGAATTAAAAAGCATCGTCGTGAAGCGCAAGGCGGGCCGGGCCATATATCTGGGTGATCTGGCCGATATCTATTTTGGCTTTAAGGATCAAAACAGTTATGCCCGTATCAATAAAAATCCGACCGTTTCGCTATCCATCCTAAAACGCAGCGGCGAAAACATCATCAACATTTCCAACCGCGTAAAACAAATCCTGAAGGAGGAACAAAGCCGCTTCCCCGCCGGGGTGAGCTATGTAATCAGCAATGACCAATCCAGGGATATCCGCCGCATGGTTAACGATCTGGAAAATAATATCATTTCCGGCCTTATTCTGGTGGTACTGGTGCTCTACTTTTTTATGGGCGCCCGCAACGGTTTTCTGGTGGGCATTGCCATTCCCCTTTCCATGCTGCTCTCCTTTATCGTTATTGACGCCATGGGCTACACCCTGAACATGATGGTGCTGTTCAGCCTGATCCTGGCCCTGGGCATGCTGGTGGATAATGCCATTGTTATCATAGAGAATATTTACCGGCATCACCAGGAGGGGAAGAACCTGATGCAGGCCGCGCAGGACGGGACGGCGGAAGTGGGCGTGGCCGTAACCACCTCCACCATCACCACCCTGGCCGCCTTCAGCCCCATGGTTTTCTGGCCCGGTGTTATTGGGGAGTTTATGAGCTATCTGCCGGTTACCCTGATCATTACCCTGTCCGCCTCCCTGCTGGTGGGACTGGTCTTTAACCCGGTGATCGCCTCCTCTTTTTTACGGCTGGATCGTAAAATGGACAGCCTGCCGGGCAATCGTTTTCTGGAATATATTCTGCCCAAATATGAGAAAACCATGACCCTGGCGCTGGGAAACCGTGCTCTCGTCATGTGGACCACGGTTTCGCTGTACCTGGGTATGATTTTCCTTTATTTCTTTTTTGGACATGGGATAGAGTTCTTTCCCGATCTGGAACCGAAACAGGCCTGGGTAAAGATAGACATGGCCAATGGTACCCGTCTCGAAGCCACCGATAAAGTGGTGCGTGAGGTAGAAAACCGCATCGGAAATACACCTGACATGAAATACTACGTTTCCGATGTGGGTCATCAAACCAATATGAATGACTTTTCCGGCGGCGGAGCCCGTACGCCACACAAGGCCCAGGTAACGGTCGACTTCGTTGACCGCTCGGAGCGCCACCAAAACTCATTTATCACGCTCAAAGAGGTAGCCGCCAAGGTACGTAATATCCCGGGAGCGCAGGTGGACGTAACCAAGCCGCAGGACGGTCCGCCCACCGGCAATGCCGTGGAGATCAACATCAAGGGCGATGATTTTGCCGTACTCGATAAAATATCTGGCGAATTGCAGAATAAAATCCGCAATATCGACGGCCTGGTAAAATTAAAAGACAATTACGAGGTGGGCAAACCGGAATTGCGTATCCGCATCGACCGGGAAAAGGCCGCCCTCTTCGGTCTTAATACCTCCAAAATCGCCAAAGCTGTCCGCACGGCCATAAACGGTACGGAAGCTTCCAAATTCCGCGTGGGCACGGATGAATACGATATTACCGTCCGCTTTGACGAAAAGTATCGTAACGATATCGCCGGTCTGATTAACATGAATATTTTCAACAAGGGAGTACAATATCCCCTGGCGAACTTTGCCCGTGTGGAAATGGCTTCGGGCTTGACCCGGGTGAACCACAACGACCGTGACCGGGTGGTGACCATAACAGGTGACGCCTTTGGCCGTAACTCGGCCGAGGTGTTGGCCGATGTAAAAGCGGCCATCGCCGGTTATGTGCCCCCGGAGGGCTACAGCATTTACTTTGGCGGACAGGATGTGGAGCAGGAAAAGGCCAAGGCCTTTCTCTTCCGTGCTTTTCTGATTGCCATCTTCCTGATCTTTTTCATCCTGGTAGCGCAGTTTAATTCGGTGATTCTGCCCGTGGCCATCATGGTATCGGTGTTGCTTTCCTTTTTTGGCGTCTTTTTCGGTCTGATGGTCACCGGCTATCCCTTTGGCATCATCATGACCGGCATCGGCATTATCTCCCTGGCCGGTGTGGTGGTCAATAATGCCATCGTGCTGATCGACTATATTCAAAAGCTGCAGGAACGGGGCATCGCTAAGCGGGAAGCCATCATCCGCGCCGGAAAAACCCGTATGCGGCCGGTGCTATTGACGGCCATTACCACCATTCTGGGACTGGTACCATTGACCATCGGCTTGAATATCGACTTTATCGGCATCATGAAGCTGGATTTTCACAATGTTATCGAGATCGGCGCCGACAGTTCCCAATGGTGGGGTAATATGGGGGTGGCGGTTATCTTCGGACTCTTCTTTGCCACCGCCCTTACCCTGATCGTGGTGCCGGTGATGTATGAGATTCTTACCGACTGGTCGGACCGTTTTAGCAAACGGTTTGCCCGCCCCGCTCCACGGGAGGAAACGGTACAGTCCTAGATTCTGCAAAGCCCGGTTCCGCCGGGCTTTTTTATTTTGGAGAAATAACGTATACTGGTTGATCGTCTGATTTTTGAAAGGAAAAACATGCCTTCTGTATTTATCACCGGCTGTTCCACCGGCATCGGTTATGCCTGCGCCAAAGCCTTTTGGGAAAAGGGCTGGCGGGTTCTGGGCAGCGTGCGGCGCGGGGAAGACGCCGACCGTCTGAACAAGGACTTCAATGAACGGTTTCATCCCTTTCTGTTTGATGTAACCGACGGAGCGGCCATCGAAAAGGCCGCCGGGGAAGCGGGACAACTGCTGAAGGATGAAGGTCTTAACCTGCTGATCAACAATGCCGGCGTGGCCGTTTCCGGCCCCCTGGCCCTGCTACCGCCGGATGACCTGCGCCGCCAGTTTGAAGTCAATCTTTTCGGGGTACTAAAAACGACCCAATGTTTCCTGCCCCTGTTGCAGCAGGCGACGGGAGAACGTAAAATCATGAACATCTCTTCGGTATCGGGAAAAATGGGTTTCCCCTTTGTGGGACCCTATGTGGCCTCCAAGCATGCCCTGGAGGGGCTGTCCCAATCGCTGCGCCGCGAGTTGATGGCCCTGGGTATCGATGTGATTCTGATCGCCCCCGGCGCGGTAAAAACGCCTATATGGGAAAAGGATTCCGCCGTAAAAATACCGGAGAAGTTTGATGTGCCGCCCTGGGGCGCCATCGCCCGTCGCTTTCAAAAGGAGATGCTGCGCAATGCCGCCGACGGCATGGAGGTGGAAGAACTGGCCCGGGCCCTGGTACGCATTGCCGAAAAGAACAAACCCAAAACCCGCTACACCTTTGTTAAACGCCGCTTAAAAAGCTGGATCATCCCCCGCTACCTCCTGTCGGATCGCATGCTGGACCGGCTGTTACACAAAAAGTTTTTTGAAGAGTGAAGCCGGGGGCTAAAATGAAAGACCGTCTGGCCAAAGTCACTTTGCTGATCATCATTGTGGTTTCCTTTATATATATGATGACCCTGCCGCTTATCCGGCAGAATCCGGCCTACCATGCCTTTGCCGCCAACAAACTTATTTGGGGCATTCCCAATTTCGCCGATGTCATCAGCAATATCTTTTTTGCCCTGTTTGGCCTGCTGGGGCTGCGCCATTGTCTGAAACATCGTCCCGCGGTGGGCGCGCTTTCCTGGCGGATATTCTTTTTGGGTGTGGCTTTGGTCAGCCTGGGTTCCGCCTGGTACCACCTTTGGCCCGCCAACGCGACCCTGGTCTGGGACCGCCTGCCCATGACCATCGGTTTTATGGGGTTGTTTAGCGCCATACTCAGTGAATATGTGGATTCCCGGCTGGAAAAATATATATTGATCCCTTTATTACTGGCCGGATTTGGCAGCGTCATTTACTGGCATTACAGCGATGATCTGCGTTTTTACTACTGGATACAGCTCATCCCGCTGCTTATCATTCCCTTTGTGCTGCTTCTCTTTAAAAGCGCTTACACTCATCAGCGCTTTTTGCTTTATGCTTTGGGATTTTATCTGCTGGCCAAGATCAGCGAAAGCCAGGATCGCGCCCTGTATGACTTTACCGGCGGTTTTCTAAGCGGGCATACTTTAAAACATCTGCTGGCCTCTCTGGCGCCCCTTATGCTCTATCTGATGATCAGGCGCCGTTCCGCCCGGAAGACAACAACCGCCCGTTCCCTATAGCAAACGGCCTTTCCGGAACAGGGCATAAATATAAGGACGCGCTTCCCCGGACGGATTGTAATAGGTATGCTCCCGGCTGGCGAGCACTTTATAAGCCGGCAAATATTTTTCAAAATCGCCGAGCGCGTAACGACGTACATCCAGCCCGGCACAACGGGCCGCCCCTTTTTTGGAAAACTGGGCCAAAAGCACATAGCCTCCGGGACGTACAATCCGATCCACGTTTGCAAAATAACCTTCAACCATTTCCCCTGCGGTTAAAAAATGCAGAACCGCCCTGTCCAGCCATAAGTCTGCCGAGCCGGTTTCCGCGGGAAGGGGACGGGCAATATCGTGACAAAGATAGCGGATACGCTGCCGTTGCGCGACGGTGCGTTCCTTGATCTTCTCCAGTGCCTGCGTGCTTATGTCGTTTAATGTCAGCCGCAGGCCACGGTTAAGCAGCATTTCCACCAGTGAGGATGTGCCCACACCGGGAATAAAAACATGTTTCAGTTCATCTTCCGGAATCAGGCGCAGCAGGGCGAGGGTTGCGGAGAAGTCTTTTTCATACCAACCCAGTTTCTCATCATCCGTTCTGCTGAAAATAGCATTCCAATGGTTTTCCATGGATTTCATAACTTCCCTTTCAGCACACCTTAAAAGCGCCCCTTGTAGCGCAGTGCCTGACGGATATGGGCCAGATGGTGTTTTCCGTGCCAGGCGTAGATGGCCGTGTTTTCGGCCAGACTCACGACCTGCCCGTGTTCGGGATGAACAAAAACCCGTTTAAAATCATCCTCCCGCAGCGAGCGCAGCAGAGCCGCCCATTTACGGTGAAGGCTTTCCAACAGACGCAATGTATCGCCGATATCGTCATCAAGGCTGTCCGGCAGAAGAGCCCAGCGATCTTCAAAATAGGGACGGATTTGCGGGCTCTCCTCGGTTAGGGCCAGCTTAAAACGGATATAGCTGTTCATATGGCTGTCGGCGCAATGATG
>WGCN01000023.1 GCA_015493745.1 Calditrichales bacterium | reverse complement strand
GCGGAGGGCTTACCGGCTTTAACCGCGGATGGGGGAACCGGCACAGCCGTTTTCGCCCCTTTTGCGCCGATTGACGGCGCCGAATCAATCTTTACCGCCGGAACCGGTTTGGCCGTGGCCGTGTCGGCGGTACGACCCCCGGAATTCACGGCCGGCGCCCCGCCTTTGGCGGAGGGCTTACCGGTCTTAACCGCGGACGGAGGAACCGGCACAGCTGCTTTCTCCCCTTTTGCGCCGATTGACGGCGCCGAATCAATCTTTACCGTCGGAACCGGTTTAGCCGTGGCCGTGCCGGCGGCACGGCCCCCGGAATTCACGGCCGGCGCCCCGCCCTTGGCGGAGGGCTTACCGGCTTTAACCACGGATGGAGGAACCGGCACAGCCGTTTTCTCCCCTTTTGCGCCGATTGACGGCGCCGAATCAACCTTTACCGCCGGAACCGGCTTTGCCGTAGCCGTGCCGGCGGTACGGCCTCCGGAGGGCACGGCAGGCGCCCCGCCTTTGGCGGAGGACTTACCGGTCTTAACCGCGGACGGAGGAACCGGCACAGCCGTTTTCGTTTTCGCCGAAGCGTTAAAAGATATTTTCAATTTCAATGGCGGTGCTTCCCGGGCATCTACCGGTTTAAAGTAACGCGCCAGCATCTGCTTAAAATCCGGTTTCATCCGGTTTATCAGTGACCGGGCTGAGGATGGTGCGGAAAGCCGGAGTACATTCCCCTCTTTTTCCAATCTCACGGTTTGAACGTTCTTCCCGTTATTTATGGTAAAAGAGGTTTTAAAATTTAGCGGGGCTGTTTCCCCCTTACGCGCAACCAGGGCCTTTTCCAAAGCCTTAACCATATTGAACAAACCTTTTTGCTTTTCCGCCCCCGCCGTTTCCATAGCAGCGCTTCCCGATCCGCTTTTCGCGGAAAGTTCCTGAATGAACTGCTCCAGGGTTTTAGGTATCCCCCGCGGGGTCATCATCATCGCCGGAGACGCGGCGACATTTATCGGTTCTTTTTCCACGGATTTACCGGACAGACCTTTTTTCAATCCATTTCGTCCGGGGGGAGCCGGTGGAGCATCTCCGCGATTTTTTACTTTTTCCCCATTGGCGGGTAGTTTACTGTTGTTAATTTCAAAGCGGGCCACAAGATTTAACCCCTTGTTCAACTTCGGGGATACTTTACCGCTACCGGTATTGTTTTTAAGAAGACTGGCAAAGGCGGCACCATTTTTCCTGGATGCCGGTTTCAGGGGAACCGTCGCCGTTTTTTTGGCACTCCCCGGTTTCACTAAATCTGCTATGTTAAGATTTTTCATACCCATTACCTTTGCGTAATAAAATTTTTTGTCAACGCGGCCGCTCTCTTTTCGTTAATGGCCAGCAAAATATTCTTCTTAAAGCGATTGCCCGTATGCCGGTATATCAACAGGATGGTACTGTCATCCAGGTTTTTCAGAATGGGTGCAATCTGGTTTACCTTCATTTTGGAAAAAGTTTTAGCCATCACCCTGGCCTGTTCTTCCTTATCTATTGCGGCCTGTTTTTCAAGAGCCAGTTTTTCGGCCATGGCCTTGGCCCGTTGAGCCGCCAGCTCACTGTTCTTAGTGATATTGTTCAGACTGTCCATTTTTTGATCCCGCAGGGCAATTTCCTGCTGATATTTTTCCAGCATCAGCCGCAGGCTGTCCGCTTCGGAAAGGGGCCGTTCCAGGGTAAAGGTGGAGTCGTGCGCCGCAATTTCCTCAAAAGCGCGCTGTTGCTCTTCCTTGAGATACTTCACCGCTTCATAAAACATGCCGACACTCAGCATGAGACCGATAAAAAAGACAAATAAACCCTTCATTATGCTTTTATGGTTTCCTTATCCTGTTGTCTGCGTAAAGCCACTTCATTTTCAAATACAGCGAATTTTTTATTCACTTCCTTTTTAAATTCCAGATATTTCTTCTCTTTTAGCAATTCAATGGACTTTCTGTCCTGAACCCTCTGAACAAGTTCCCTGCGCTTTTCATCGGTTTTTTTCTGTGCCTCACGGATTTTGGCATCCTGTTCAATAATCTGATTGTTTTTTTGGCGCAGATAGTCATGAAACATCTGAGTCAATGTTATATCGACCAGGTCATCCCCGGTTTGCCGGGCCATTAACTCCGTTTTTTCCGTTTCCAGAGCCTCAAGCGTGCTCTTCTCTTCCACTACGATCATTTCCGCCATGTGCACCTCCAGTGCTTTTTCATTTTCAAGATGTTTGCGGATATCCAGCAAACGTTGCAACTTAAACTTAAAACCGGCCATCTCACGCCCGGGCGCTTATCTTGCGCAGTTGATCCATCATGCTCAAATAGCTGTTACCTTCGCCGATTTCCTGTTTCAGAAACCGGTTGATATTTTCAATATTGTCTATCGCCGCGTCTATCTGTTTATTGGATCCCCGGGTGTAGGCACCGATATTGATCAAATCCTCGGACTCCCGGTACACCGCCATCTGGCTGAGGATTTTTTGAGACAACTGTTTATGTTCATCGGAAATCACATCCCCGCGGACACGGCTGACACTTTCCAGCACATCCACTGCCGGAAAATGCCCCTGGGTGGCCAGCCGCCGGGACAGAACGATATGTCCATCCAGAATGGAGCGGGCGGCATCGGCGATCGGTTCATCCATGTCATCTCCATCCACCAAAACGGTGTATAATCCGGTGATGCTGCCTTTATCGCTGGTACCGGCCCTTTCCAGCAGACGCGGTAACAGGGCAAACACGGAAGGGGTATAGCCCTTGGAAGCCGGGGGTTCGCCAATGGCCAGGCCGATCTCCCGCTGGGCCATGGCCACCCGGGTCAGGGAGTCCATCATCAATAAAACATTCTTTCCCTGGTCGCGAAAATACTCCGCCAGTGTTGTAGCGGCCAGGGCGCACTTTATGCGTATGGTGGCCGCCTGATCCGATGTGGCTACCACCACGACGGAACGCTTTAGCCCTTCCTCACCCAAATCCCGCTCGATAAACTCACGCACTTCGCGTCCCCGCTCTCCAATCAATGCAATCACATTGACGTCGGCATCCGTATTTTTGGCCATCATACCCAACAGGACGCTTTTTCCCACCCCGCTGCCGGCAAAAATTCCCGCGCGCTGGCCCTTTCCCAAAGTGATCAGACCATCGATGGAGCGAATGCCCGTTTCCAGACGTTCGCGTATCCGGCGACGTTGCAGGGGGTTGGGCGGACTGTTGTACACATGACGGTAATTTTTGGTCAGGAGCGGCCCCTTGCTGTCCAGGGGATTGCCCAGACCGTCCAGTATGCGGCCCAATACGGTATCGCCCACCGGTACCTGCAGGGGCTCGGGTTGGATGCGCACCCGGCTTCCCGGAGAAATACCAATGGTTTCCCCCAGGGGCATCAGTAAAATATTTTTTCCGCGAAAGCCTACTATTTCGGAACGGATGATATGGCCGGCCCGGGGCAGTATTTCACAAATATCTCCCAGGGTGCCGGTTTTGGATGAGGCTTCAATAACCAGGCCCGTTGCCCGGGTCACCTTGCCGTCCACCAGTACGGGGTTCAAATCGCGAACCGCATGGGCATAGCGTTCAAAACGATCGGCCAGGGCGCTCATTGGCCATCCTCCCGGGTTAGTTCCGCATCTATTTTATCCAGATGATTTTCGAAACGTCCGTCCACAACATAGTCTTCCGTTTGGATGTAGGCCTCGCCCGCCTTTAGTTCCGGATTGGCCGTCATGTTGACTTGCGCGCTATCCCTCATGTTCAGGTTTTCCTTAAGGGTTTCTCCCGAAATGACATTAAGCTGATCGGGATTCACCTCGATCCAGACATTGTTTTGATCCACAACCTGTCGCAATAACAGGTGCAGACGTTCTTTCAAGGCCTCATCGGCCGCATTTTTTTCTTCCAGATGTATGCGTATCACTTCCGTGGCCATTTCCTTGGCCAGTTTCAGCAAGGGGCGCTCCAGGTTTTCCAGTGTTTCCCGGAAATGTTCTTCCTGTTGCTGCATCTCCAGTTTCACCGCTTCAATACGGTTCAGCGCCTCTTGCAGGGTACGCTGTTTCCCTTCATCGTATCCGGCCTTAAAGGACTCTTCCCGGGCCTTTTGCAGTTCAATCTCCAACAGATGAATCCGGTCTTCAAGCCTTTTAATCTTGCGGGCGTCATCAATGATCTGTCCGGGACTTTTTTCCGGCACATCCTTACCGATATCCTTATCAAATGCCTGATGCCGGTAGACATTGTGATCTTTTACCCCTTTAAGCTTGCGCCCCAGTTTAATTACGGTCTGCCCCATTGTTATATCAGTTCCTCTTCTTCGCTGCGGGTCAGTTGTATTTCACCTGCTTCCTCCAGTCTGCGGGCGATATCCAGTATATCCTTTTGCGCATTCTCCACCTCTTTAAGGCGAACCGGCCCCATGTAATCCAACTCTTCCTTGAGCATGGCCGCGGCACGCTCGGACATGTTATCAAAAATCTTGTCACGCAAATCGGGGGAAGTGGCCTTAAGCGCCAGGGCCAGCGTGTTGGAATTCACCTCTTTCAGGATCATCTGAATGGTTGCCGGCGGCATGGCGATCAGATCTTCAAAAATAAACATCAGGTCATTAATCTCGTTGGCCAGCTCGGCATCACGCTCACGCAGGTTGGTAAGAATATTTTTCTCCGCGGTGCGACTGACGGAGTTAAGGATTTCGGCGACCGTATCCACACCACCGGTTTTACTCAATCCGCCGCCAAAGATGCTGCCCATCTGTTCACGTAATACATCCTCGATATCCTCGATAAGCTCGGGAGATGTTTTTTCCATCGTGGCCACCCGGTAGGCGATTTCATACTGATATTCCTCCGGCAGTTCGGAAAGAATACTGGCTGCCTGTGTCGGTTTTAGATTTGCCAGTATCAGTGCCGCTGTTTGCGGATGCTCATTCTGTAAAAAGTTAAGTAATTGTTTGTCGTCCACGGTTTGCAGCAGATAAAAAGCGCTCACTTCCGTGGCTGCTTCCACCCGTTTGAGTATCTCTTCCGCCTTTTTTAGGCCATATGCTTTTTCCAGAGCTTCTTTGGCATAATGCAACCCACCCTGAATGATGTACTGGTTGGCCTGCATCATTTGATAGAACTCTTCGATGGTCGTGCTCAGAACATCCACGGGTACGTTATTCAGCTTGGCAATCTCAATGGAAATCTTCTCACCCTCTTTTTCGGTAAAATTGCGCATTATCTCACCGGCAATCTCCGGACCGAAGGCAATCATCATCAGGGCAATTTTCTGAATCGGACGCAAAGAAACGGAAGGGACTTCCGCTTTGGACTCCTGGGTCGCCAGGGCAGTTTCTTCAGGCATAATCTATCCTTGTTGTGTTAACCAGGCGCGCATCAAAGATGTGGCCTGATCCGGGTTATCTTTGGCAAAGTTCACCACCTCGGTGGTCATCTTATCATTGGCCCGCATACGGGCACGCGCCTCGGGGCTGAGCTTGGAAATAAAGTCATTCTCATCCATTTCCGACTCTTTTTCCTCACCGAGTTGCATACGTTCCGTTTTAGTTTTTTCCATAAGCGCCTTTTGTTGGATTTCAATCGGCAATAATATTTTGCTGGTCGCCTCGCTGTTCATCAGCCCTTTGATCAGGGTAAAGGCCATAAACAGTCCCACGCCTACCAGGATGTAGGTTAGCAGTTGTTTCCATAATTCGGGGGATTTAAAAATATCCATAAAGCTGTCTTCGTATACCGGCTGTTCGGCAAAGGGCATATTGACCACTACCACCTGATCACCGCGCTGCTCATTATAACCTATGGCATTTTTTACCAGGGCCGTCAATTTATCCAGGTCTTCCTGGGAGCGGGGCTGATATTCCTTGACTTCATCGCCATTGGCATCCGTAGTGGTATTAAATTGACCGTTGACTAACACAGAGACTGTCAGCCTTTTAATATTTCCGGTTCCGGTCACGATATTCTCCACAACCTTACTAAACTCATAATTTGTGGTACTGTTTTCCGCCGTAGCCAAAGAGGAGTCGGTATTATCATGGGTCGATTCGTTGATGATTTCTTCACTGACCACGGTCACATCATCCGGATCGATGTCCTGAATGGTTTTACTGACCTGATCGAAATTCAGCTCCGCCCCGACCTGCACCTTGACATTGCCGTAACCGACAAAGGCTTCCAGCATGGTGCGGATTTTCTGGTTCATCTCCTTCTCGACATTTTTGGTCAGTTCCCATTGGGTACCGGATTGCCCCAGATTGTTGTCGTTCTCACCGTTATACAGCAGGTTCCCGTGTGAGTCGACCACGGTCACATCCTCCGGAGCGATATTTTCCACACTGTGGGCCACCATCTGGGGAATGCTTAAGAGCTGCTTTTCCGAAACACCGCCCCGTGACAGGATCAGGGTTACGCTGGCGGAGCCTTTACGATCCTGTTCAAACAAACGCCGGTCGGGAATATTCAGGTGTACCCGTGAGCCCTTGACCCAGGTCATCATATTTATGGTTTTTTCCAGTTCTCCTTCCAGGGCGCGCAGGGTTTTTATACGCATCATGGTGGTGGTTTCACCGATATTGTTTTTATCGGGATCAAAAATATCATCCCAGCCCTGGGGCTGGTTGGCACCGGCACCCATATTGTGGAAACGTATGCGCAACTCATCCACCATATCCTGCTGCACATAGATGGTGGTACCCCCGTTTTCCAGACGGTATTTTATTTTATCGTTTGCCAGATCGGTCACGACCTCCGAGGCGTCCTGAGGATCCATATTGGTAAAAAGCAGTTCATATTCGGTACGATTTGCCCACATCAGCATAGCCACAACGGCCGAAAGAAAAACAAGCGCAATTCCCGTCACCATAATCCGTTGTTTGGGCGTGAACTGCATTACAAATTGTGTTAATTGAGCAACAAGCTGGTTCATTTATCTTTCCTGTTTAGATTTATACCGACATCCGTTCAACTTCTTTGTAGGATTCCAGCAGTTTATTTCGAATTTCAACCATCAGTTTAAAACTGAGTCCCGACTCCTCCAGAGCGGCCATCGCTTCCTGAATATTGTCTGATTTTCCCTGAACAATATCCATCGATTTTTTTCCGGCCTCCCTGGCCTTATCGTTGACAGAATCGATAAATTCGGAGATGGTATCACCAAAATCCGCTTTTTTATCCTTGCTGTCCTGTTGTTGCCCGCCCTGAACCGGAGTGTTCCGGCTTAAAAGCTCGCGTAGGTTTACCGATCCTAATGGGTCTACGTTTGACATGCTTTATCCTTTCACATCCAGTAACATTCCTGAGTGTACATTTTTAGGCTGACCATGACCGCCGTACAGGGTTTGCCTGGCGGTGTTCGGGTCGCCAAAGAAAGCTTCCAGCGTATTCAGTTCCCGGGTACTCAACACGCTTCTGAGGGGAATATCTTCCGCTGTAGCCCGGCGGCCCGCCTGCAGCGCCTCCGGTTTTGCTTTGTTCTCCGGCGCCTCGCTTTGAACTTTAGGCTCCTGACGGCGATAACTTTCCGGTCCGTATAAATCGGACAGACCTCCTGATATCCTCATGCTAAATCTCCATGGACTTCTTGGCGATACTTTTCGCCGCTTCCATGACGCTTATATTAGCTTCATATATACGCGTTGCCGAGATCATGTCAACCATCTCCTCAACAACATTTATATCGGGTTTTTCCACATATCCGTCCTTATCCGCCATGGGGTTATTGGGTTCGAACACACGCAGGGTACTTTCCTGCTGTATAACCTCATAATCGTTCCGGCCGTCCTTCAACCCTCCTAAGCGACGCTCAACATTATTAAAATGCCCCTGGGCCGTTTTTTTCATACTAAGTGACAAACGGTCTCCAAAATCCGGTTTTCTGACAGAGTTCCGGCCCTCGGGAACAAGAATCTGCCTTTTATATACTTTTCCCTTTTTATCCGCAATACGGTCGGCATTGGCAATATTGTCAGAAATAAGCCGCAGGCGTTTCATCTGGGTGGACAATCCCCCCATGGTTGTATCAATAGCTGATAAAATGCCTTCTGTTTTCATCCATGAACTCCTTAAGTTGTTCTACCGGTAATACTGGTGTTTAAACTTTTATAGGTTCTGCTTAAAATCCTGCTTACAAAATCAAAACGGATTTGGTTTTCCGCCAAAGCCCCCATCTCCTTGTTTAAATCAACCCGTTCCCTGGTTTTCTCCAGGGATGGAAACTCCCCCGGCCCTCTTGAATTGAGATGACGCGGGTCGGTCTTTTTCAATTTTTCCGCCACTGCGGTTTGCAGCTGTTCAGAAAAATCCGTTTTTACGGGGCGGTATGTATTATCATGCGCATGCGCAACATTTTGGGCAATGGCCTTATGTTGCTTGTCATACACATTAAGCGCCTTTTTAAAAAGCTGTATTTTTTCCGTATTGAATATCTTCATCTTTCTTCCTTTCATCTTTTACAAGTCAAAAGCTGTGCCAAACAAAAAGTAACGACGCATCGGCGGATATAAACCTTTATTATTAAAGAATTTAAGAAGGTATTGTTTTTTTGGGGAAACCACTAAACACCTCAGCGGAGACAAACGCTACGGCAAAACTTTCCG
The DNA here is from genome assembly GCA_015493745.1 of Calditrichales bacterium. GTDB lineage: Bacteria > Calditrichota > Calditrichia > Calditrichales > J004 > J004. Next base: position 97,833 of record WGCN01000023.1, on the reverse strand, counting down.
TTTGCAGGATAAAAACTTCCTCCCGGCACTGTCCGGCTTAATCTTCACGGCGCCCAATATGCTTTTGCCCTTCGTGAACAGGTTTCTGAAAATCGAAAATAAAATTTTCCGGAAATCTGCCGATAGACAATGGAACTGATATAACCGGAAAAAATAACGTGAAAAATATAAGAGCCCTGATTGTTGAGGATGTGTTTCTCATTCAGAGAGTGATCGAAAGGTTTATTGAGCCTTATGGTACTTTCAGGGTTAGCAATAATGGCAAAGAGGCTTTAAAAATATATGCGGAGTATTTTTTTAACGGGGAAGCTTTTAACCTGGTCTGCCTTGACATTTATCTGCCGGAGATGAACGGCCTGAAAGTATTAAAGCATATCCGGGAATTTGAGAAAGAGATTCATTTAAGTGAAGATGAGCGTAGTAAAATTGTTATCATTTCATCCGTCACCCACCCCGGTACCCTTCAGCAGGCCTATGACCTGGGCTGTGACTATTATATCACCAAGCCCTTTTCCAAAGATGATGTGGTAAGGGCTTTAAAAAAACTTAAGCTGATTTCCTAAGCGGCTATCCCACCAGTTTATCTATCGTTTTCTTTAACTGCTCCTTTGTGAAGGGCTTATAGATCACATCCGATATACCCGCCTTATACGCGGTTGCGGTTTCATCCTGATCGGTCTGGGTTGTTATCAGTAAAATCGGCAGTTCCCCGGCCGGGTACTTTTCCCGTATCCGTTCGGTCAACTGAATGCCGGTGAGCTTGGGCATATTCAGATCGGTGATAACCAGATCCGGTTTCTCGGCCAGAATATGTTCCAGAGCGGTTTCGGGAAATTCAAACAGGCGTGATGCGTATCCGATATCGTGCAGGTTGCTTTTATAGACTTTGAGCAGCATACGCGAGTCATCCACCACGATAATATTAAGCCGTTTCCGGTCATCTTCCGCTTGCGGGACAATTTCCTGCGCCAAATCACTGTAACCGATCTGCCGCAATAAATCACCAAAATGCTTTTTCAAGTCCGGATGAGCATCCCGGATCAGATAGTCCATGGCCAGTTCCTTAAAGGGGCTTTCCATAATCATATTTCTAAAGATGGAGTCTGCTTCGGCATCTATAAAGGCCGACACGATATTGCGGGCCTCGGCGTCACCCTTCCGTATCAGATTGCGGATTCCCGATCTGAGCATGCTGGTATTATTGCGGTCAATGGCCCGGGCGGCCGCTTTACGAACCAGGTCGACTTCATCGGAAAGACCATTGGACAGCACAAAAATCCCCTTCAGGATAGGCAACATGCCCAAAGCCTCAAAAGCGGCAAAGCGCACATTTCCGTTGGGAGGATGGTCAAACAACAGTTGACGTATGGCATTTACGGCGCTGGCATCGCCCAGCATGCCCAAAATATTTAAGGAGTGGATGACAAATTCGGAATCATCATCACGCAGATTATCAATAATGACCGGAACCACCTTGGGGCCGATCTGAATCAGCTTTGTTTTGGCATAATTTCTTAAAATGGGATCGCCCGTTTTTAATACGCGGTTCAAAGCTTTCAGGCAAGCCTCATCCTGAATCAGAGCAAAAATATCCACTATCTTCACATCAATTTCATGATCGGTGCCGATACGTTCGGTCAGGGCTTCGATGGCATTGGAGCTGGCTATTTCCTTCAAGGCATCGATGGCCGCCATGATGAGGGGCCGGTTTTCGGAATAGAGGTATTCACTAAGACTGGTTACCGCTTCCGGATCGCCAATACTACCCAGGGCTCTGATGATACGAATGATTGATTTCTGATCCTGCTCATTATTCAGGCGCTCCAGCAGATAGGGTACCGCTCCGTCATATTGCAGTTCGGCAATTAAGTCGATGATATCAAATTTGTCCGACAGTACCGGGTTTTCCAGTAAAAAGCGGATATTCTGCGGTCGTTGCAACAACATATCCTGCAGGGTTTCTATGATCTCATCCTCTGCAATGTCCAGGGTGGAGGCGATCTCCAACAGATGAATAATATAGCTGACGGTAAAATCGGTATTCTCCCGGGCCAGTGCCTGAAGCATTTTCCGCTGGACATCCGCCCCCATTTGGGCAATGTGGGCAATAACCAAGTCGGCTTTGATCCTGTCCTTTTTTCTGATGTTATCTACAATCTCATCAATATAGTCCTGGGTATCTATATCCGCGTACACGTGCACCTCTTACAATTAATTAATCTTTGATTTGATAGAACACGGAGTTCATATAACTTTTTCTTTCATAGCGGTCACTTACTCCAAACAGGGATTCGGTGGCCCCGATGATCAAAGCGCCCTTGGGGTTTAGCTGATCCCCCAGACGGTTAAAAAGGCTTTTCCGGTCTTCCATATCAAAGTAAATAGCCACATTGCGGCAAAGTATGATATCAAATTTTCCCATAAAGCCAAAGGGTTCCAAAAGGTTCAACCGTCTGAAATTAGCCAGGTATCTTATTTCATCGCGCACCTTGGTATAATTCTCATGCTCTTCAAAATATTTTTTCAACTGATCCGGGCGCAATCCCCGGGCAATTTCCGTTTTATTGTAGCGCCCGTAACTGGCCTGGGCAATGGCCGCATCGGAGATATCCGTACCCACCAACTGAATACGCCAGCGTTTTATATCATCACCCAGCAACTCTTTTAATATGATGGCCACGCTATAAACTTCCTGCCCCGTAGAGCAGGCGGCGCTCCAGATTTTCATTGCGGGAAAGGATGACCGCGGCCCGTCCATGATGCGGTCTATCAAATCGGGGATCACCTTGTGCCGCAATAACTCAAACGGGCTGTTATCCCTGAAAAAGAAAGTCTCATTGGTCGTAATGGCATCCACAATGCGGTTAGCGATCCGCTTAGTCGGATCCTGACGGGCCTTAAAATAGAGCTCACTGTAATTTTTACATTGATACTCTTCCGCCAGCGGCCCCAGACGGCTCTCAACCAAATAGGATTTGGACGAATCCAGAACAATCCCGCTCAAATCACGCACAAACTTCGATATCACCGTGAGTTCGTTACCCGAAAGTTTTAACATATAATTCAGCCTTATCTAAATACCGGTACATATTCGGTTTATTTCACCGGCCAGGGAAGACAACGGCGCCACCTGGTCAACGACCCCGGCGCGAATGGCTTCCATCGGCATACCGAAAACAATCGAAGTTTTCTTATCCTGAGCCAGAACCGCCGCCCCTTTCTTTTTTAACACCTGCAGCCCTTTAACACCGTCACGGCCCATGCCGGTCATGATCACCCCCAATGTTTTTTTCCCATAAACATCGGCAACCGAGCGAAAGAGATAGTCCGCGGCCGGTTTGCAGAAATTCTCCGGGGCATCATCCGTAATTTCAATAGTGACCTGACCCCCCAGGCTTTTCACCACCTTCATATGTTTGCCACCGGGGGCGATATAAACCCGGCCCCGGGTAACGATTTCACCGTTTTCCGCTTCCTTTACCAGTAATGATGACTTTTCATTTAAGGAATCCGCAAGCGCTTTGGTAAACATGGCCGGCATGTGTTGTACAATAAAGACAGGCTGACTCAGGCCGGTTTTAAGTAAAGGGATAACCTGAGCCAGGGCCTTGGGCCCGCCGGTGGAAATACCGATGGCTACGGCCTCGGGGCGCAGATTACTTTGAATGGCCTGTCCGGTAAAGGTCTCCGGATCAATACTTCCCCCCGGCGGCGGAGTCTCGCCCGGGACTTTTCTCGACACAACCGGGGCGCGGCCGAGATTGCTTTTAACGGCATAGGCCTGCAAGATGGGTTTGAATTGCCGCTCCAATGCCGTGATATTAGATTGCATGGAGGCACCTGAGGGTTTGGTGATAAAATCAAAAGCTCCCAGTTCCAGGGCCTGCATGGTAACGGCGGCATCTTTGGTGGTATGAGCGGACACCATGACCGTGGCCGGCATTTTGCCGTTAAAGGCTTTGAGCATGCGCAGTGTCTGTACACCGTTGAGTTCCGGCATTTCCTGATCCAGTGTTACCAGATCCGGCTTAAGCGCCGTTATTTGAGACAAGGCGATTTTACCGTTGGACGCCGTGCCCACAACATCCACCTCCTCAAAGGAGGCCAGGGTATCGCGAATGATTTTCCGGTACAGAACCGTATCGTCAACAATCAGTACTTTTATCTTTTTACGGCCCATCAACTTTCCGCCCCTTAATTAAGTTTAAAGTGTGTTAAGCCCTTTTTAAGTCTTTCACTTACGCTCACCAGTTGATCCGCTTTGCCGGAAAGCTGATGACCGGTACTATCCACCTGGGAACTTTCCCGGTGAACGGTCGAAATATCCTCCACGATGGCCCGGGTGACATCGGCGATCTCGGAAACGCCCATACTAATATCCTGCATGGCCTGGTGGGTTTCGGTCACCTTGGAGGCAAAGCCGTTTGTGGCCTCGTTTTGATGATCCACCTCCGCGGAGATGGAATGCACGATCGTACTCACCTCACGGATGGAGCCGGAAATGGATTCGATATCCAAAACGGTCTGTTTAGTGGTATCCTGCATGGCGGTAATACGTTTTTGTATGTTTTCGGTGGCCGAGTTTGTCTGTTTGGCCAGTTCTTTCACTTCATTGGCGACAACGGCAAAACCCTTACCCGCCTCCCCGGCGCGTGCCGCCTCTATGGTGGCGTTCAACGCCAGTAGTTTTGTTTGCTCCGCAATCTCCACAATCATATCGATAACCATGTTGATTTCCCGGGCAGCCGTGCTTAGGGCGGAGATGCTGGTGCTGGCCGTTTCCACTTTCTCAACGGAATCATCGGTCAGCTGCTTGGCCTTGGCCGTATTGGAGGCAATACCCTGAACCGTGCTCTGCAAATCGTTTATGGTGCGGTTCAGTTCGCTTAAATTATCACTGGAATGCCCCACCCGGTCGGAAGAGTCTTTCATATTTACATTCAGTTGTTCCGAAGCCGAGGCCAGGGATGTAACTTTTTCATTGAGATTGCCGGAGTTGCTGATAAGCTCCCGGGCCATTTGAATCAGCTCTTCGGAAGACCCGGAAACCAACTCACTGTTCTCCTTAATATCCCCCGCCAGATGCTTTATATTTTCCGCCATCTCGCGGATTGCGGATACCGTTTGCCCCAATTCATCTTCGGAAACGGGAGGGGCCTCTACGGTAAAATCCCCGGTTCCCAGCGCTTCGGCATATTCTTTAAGCGCATTGATCTTTTTTATAATCCCGATAATCAGATAGACCGCCAGAAAGAAAATCAGCGAACCGACAAAAGCGCTGGCCTTTTGAAAGGTAAGGGCCAGAGCCGTCTTGTCCTCGGATGCTTTTTGAAAAAGAGTGACGGCAATATTCATTTTGGATAGCAGTTCCATATTATGGTCAATAATCCAATCCAGGGAGTTAAAGTCGATATCATCGGACAACACTTTCCGGATATGCGGCGCAAAATCAGCCCATACGGCAGCCACATCCCTAAGGGCTCCCTGTATTTCCTTTTCCGCGGCCGGTAAATAAATTTGCGGGCCGTCCAAAGAAAGCGTTGAAGGAACGTCGCCGGAAGAGATAAGACTGTTTAAGGTTTTGTCAAAAATCGTACTTGTTTCCAGTATGGACTTTTTCAATTCCCGCGGAGGAATTCCCGTACGTTCCTTTCTTTCCACATAGGCCACCAGTTCCTTAGTCAGTTTTTGGCTCAACATCCGTTGGCGTCCGGCCATATTGATGACCCGCGCGTCAAGTTCCTGGGATGAACTGAGTTGCCAATTCATCAGAAACATGAAAAAACCGATCGATGCCAAGACAAAAATCACGGCAAAAAGTTTTGTTTTAATCGTCATTGCTAGGATACCTCTGTTAAGGTTAATTCAACCGGAAACGTTTTACGATGGAACGTAATTGCTCACTCATTTCCGCCAGCTCCCCGGCATTTTCACTGACGATCATGCTTTCCTGAAGTACCATATCGTTTGTCTGGTTAACAAGGGAGATATCCGCGGCAATGGATTGCGATGCCTGTGCCGTTTGTGTTACGGAATCGGCAACGGAGGTCAGCCCGAAGGCGGCATCTTTTACATTATTGGCAATATCGCTCGTCGTTACCGATTGCTCTTCCACCGCGGTGGCAATATTGTTAACCGTATCGTTAACCTCCCCAATAACACGGCTTATGCTACTGATTTCAGCGACCGTGTCGTCCGTGGAATTTTGTATGGCTTCAATCCTGGAGCGGATTTCCCCGATGGCGTCGTTTGTTTGCTTGGCCAGTTCCTTAACCTCATTGGCCACAACGGCAAAACCCTTTCCGGCCTCACCCGCCCGGGCGGCTTCGATGGTGGCATTTAATGCCAACAGTTTTGTTTGCTCACTGATTTCATTTATCACTTCAACCACCTGCGTAACCTGGCGGGCAGCCTCACCCAAAACAGCCACCTTGGCCGAAGCATGTTCAACCGACTTCACAGCTTTTTCCGTAATAGTCCGGGCATTCTCCGAATTATGGGCAATCTCGGATACGGTCGCGCTCATCTGTTCCGCGGAGGAAGCTACATGGTTTATATTGGCGGTCGCCTGTTCACTGGCGGAGGAAACATCCTTCATGGTCACACTCATTTCTTCCGCCGCGGAGGCCACCGTATGGGATTTTTCATTAACCTGTGCCGTCTCCTCGGACATTTTCCCCGCGGCCTGATTCATCTGTTCCGAAGCTCCGGATAATTGATCCGAGTAGGTTAAAACATCGCCCAACAGGGATTTCAGGTTGGCTCCCATTTCGCTTAGGGCGGTCTGCAATTCACCGATCTCATCTTCCCGGTCGCTATACATGGTAACGGTTAAATCGCCATTCTGAATGGCCTTGGCAAACTCAACACTTTCACCCAGCGGTTTTACGATCATATTGGCCAGCAGAATACTCAGGGAGATAAAGGCAAAAGCGGCAAAAAGCAGCAAGCCATATCCCCAGCTTATGGCCGAAGTTTGAATGGCTTCCAACTCAACGCCCGCCTTTTCCCGGTCGCGGTTCAATAGTTCCACCGCTTTTTCCAACCCGGCCTGCACTTCGGACAAAGCGGGTTTTGTTTTGTTTTTGTAGTAGTTGGACAGGGCTACCGGATTCACATTAAGCTGCATCAATTTTTCCAGGCCGATGGCGGACTGATGCAAGCGGGCATGGGGTTCTTCCAGCGACTTCACAACCGCCTTTAGTTCGGGGAACATATTTACCGTTTTTTGCCGGTCGGCTCCATACAGCCATTTTCCCAAAGAGCAGGAATGGTCATCTGTTGTCACATTGAGACGGTTGCTTTGCCTGACGATATCTTCATTTACCCTGTTCACCCATTTATAGTGATCGGTTATTTTTTTAAGAAATAATTGCTGAATCAAATCCATCTGATTCACCTGGGCTTCTTTGTCATGAATGGTATTTAAGGCGAATTGGGATTTTAGAGCCACAATGGCCAGAATCAGAAATGCCAGAAAAAAACCTCCGAAAAGCTTATATTTTATTTTAAGATTCTTAAACATTTCGCACCTTCCTTTTTAGCGCACATGTTCGTTTAGTTTAGAGTCACCCTGCAGTAAAGCCTCGGTATTTAGAACCGCGGCCAGGCCGCTTTCCATTTTGTAAATTCCGGAAAAGAAATCGCGGTTGATACCGTTAATATTTGAAGCCAGCGGTTCCATGGCATCCACATCCACCATATGTACATCCAACACCCTGTCCACAAGCAGGCCGGTATTCTCCCCCCGGTAAGAGGTAACGATTATGCGCATATCCTCGTTTAAGGGGATGGGGTCAAAGCCGAATTTTTCCCGTACATCCACCACGGTGATAATTTCACCGCGCAGGCTGGCCACGCCCCGGATATAGGGGGGGGCGTTATGTACCCGGGTTATTTCCAGATGTTTAATTATCTCCTTAATATTCAGGATATCCATCGCACAGCTAACATCCGCCACCTGAAATATGGTCAGCTCCATCCATTCCTGTTCATTTCTTTTCATTTTACATACCTTAGTTTTGACGTCCGTTTTTTAGATAGTTTTCAATATTTGCCAATACCTTTTCCCGGTCCAGTTTAATGAGGTACTCATCAATCCCGGCTTCCAGGGCCACCTTTTCGGCTTCATCCCCGGCCACGGATGTCAGGGCCAGAATCGGCATGTTGCGAAATTCTTCCTTGGCTCTGACCTCACGGGTAAAACCTATCCCGTCCAGATTGGGCATTTCAATATCGGTTAATATCAAGTCAATCTCACGCTGCATGGAATCCAGTCGTTCAAGACCTTCCACTCCATCAAGAGCCGTTACGACATTGTAACCGGCGTCTTCGGTAAAGCCTTTTATCTGATTGAGGAAAAACTTGGAATCTTCCACAATAAGTATGGTACTTTTCTTATGGACTCTGGCCCGCTGTTCTTCTTCTTCCAGTTCGACAAAACGTTCCGGCATGGCGGCAGCAGCCAGGCCGTATAAATCCACCAACAAGGTAATTTGATCCATGATGATGGAGGAGCCGACGATACCCGGCTGACGGAAAGTATCCTCATCAATATCCGTGAGGAAATCCACCACATCTATGATATGAGAGACAACCACGCCCACTTCTTTTCCGCCATATTTAAAAACCACCACATAAGGAGTGTCCGTTTCCACACGCGGTTTCACCGGGGCCACATCCTCAATGGCCAGAACGACCAGCGTACCGCCACGGTATTTCAGGGCCCGGCGTCCGCTGGTTTCAGCCAAATCTTCTTTCCTGATTTTTTCAATCCGGGAAACCAGCCCCAGGGGTATGGCAAACTGCTCATCATGGCCATTACTCAACAGCAACATGGATTGACTGTCTTTTTGACCCAACAGGTTTTCAAGTTGTTTTTCTTCCTCATCCTGCTTCTGCTTAACCGGTTTCAGTTTCATGGCCTTACTGATGCCGACGATATCGAGGATCAGAGCCGCGCGCCCGTCACCCAAAATGGTGGCTCCGGCATAGGTTTCCAGATGATGCAGATGTATTCCCAGCGGTTTGACCACAATCTCTTCGGAATCCAACAGATCATCCACGATGATACCGTAATTAAAGCTGCCGGCATTAACCACAACAATATTGGTGGCCTGATTATTTTCCTCAAGGTTAATAAAGCCGTTTTGCTTGCCCTGCAGCACCTGGCGCAGATCTATCAATGGCAGCAGAGCGCCACGCAAACGCATCACCACGGCATTGTCTATCTTTTCTATCTTATTGGCCGCCTGCCCGGCCGCAACCCTTACCAATTCCACAAGATTTACCTGGGGCAAGGCAAAACGATCGTCATCCACCCGCACGATAAGCGATGGAATAATAGCCAGGGTCAGGGGCAGTTTGATACTGATGGTGGTCCCCACATTGACCTTGGACTGAATATCAATCGTTCCCCCCAGTTTGGAGAGATTGCTAAAGACCACATCCATGCCCACACCGCGGCCGGAGATTTCGGTCACCTCCCTGGCCATGGAGAATCCGGGACGGAAAATCAGCTTCAGAACCTCATTGTCACTCATTTCATCCAACTCAGCCTGGGAAATAAAGCCCTTTTCTATGGCTTTGGTTTTTATTTTTTCGGGATCAATGCCGCCACCGTCATCCTCGACTTTTATGACCACCTGGCCGGCTTCATGCAGGGCACTCAGACGCAGGATGGCTGTTGGTGATTTCCCAAGAGCCGCCCGGGTTTCTATATCCTCAATTCCGTGATCCACCGAGTTACGTATAAGGTGGGTCAAAGGGTCACCAATGGCCTCAATGATGGTCTTATCCATCTCCACGCCTTCACCCTCGATGATCAGTTCGGTTTTTTTATTCAATTTTTTGGAAAGATCGCGTACCACCCGCTGGAATTTATTAAACACGATGCCAATGGGTTGCATGCGCGTGGCCATGATCGCTTCCTGCAGTTCGGAGGTGATCAGGTCTACCCTTTGGATGGCATTCTCCAGCTCCTTTGGATCATTTTGATTGCGGGTTTGCAACAGTTGATTGCGGGTAAGCACCAACTCCCCGGCCAGGGTCATCAGGGTATCCAGATCTTTCAAATTTACGCGCAGGGTTTCATTCACAAAGGTCGGATGACTCTCCTTCGCCGTGTTTGCCGGAGGCTTGGCGGTTTTGGAAGCAGCCTTTTTCTCAGAGTGCACGGGAGCCTTTTTTACCGGCGCGGTTTTTTTAGGCACTTCCGGTGCCGCCTCAGCCGGTTTGCTTTCCTCAATGACCCTGGCGGATTCCGGTGGCGTTTCCGCTTGCGGGGCCGGAGAGGCAACCTCAGGTTCCTTCAGGTTTTCGGCGAGTTCCTCGGCTGCTTCACTGGCTGCGGCCACGGGAAAAATATTCCGTTCCTTGTTAAAATAATAGATATGGGAGTCATCCAGGTTGATCAGCTTGCCCACCAGATCCTGTTCCAGAACGGTAGCAAAGAGGACATAAAAAGGGATTCTCATATTATTATTCAAGACATCCAAAGTGCCGATGGCGTCAACATCCACTTTGCTCTCCACCAGTTGGCCGGCCTGCTGGATTTCGCGAATGATATCCAACGGTGTTTTATTTTTACGTTCGATATCGCGCAGCAGATCAAACTCCGCCAGGTAAAGGATACGTCCCGCCTTTTGTGCCTGGTCCAGTTCCAGCTTTTTAGCGCAAAAAACATGATAGCCGTTGGGCAGGCATATTTTCTCTTCGATCTCGACACTGTCTTTTTCTTCATCCGGTAATGCCGCGGTTGTGGCTCCCTTGAGCATCACCACCTCTTCGGCGATATCCATTTCATTGGATTCCGCAAAATGGGTAATAAGCTCATTTAGCTTGTCGTTTCCGGAAAGAAGTATGCTGATAATCTCCGGCGTGGGAATCAGTTCCCCATTCCGCATAAGATTCAACAGGTTTTCCATTTCATGGGCCAGCTCTTTTATTTTATCCAGCCCCAGGAAACCTGCTCCCCCTTTTACGGAATGTATGGCGCGAAAAACCTTGTTGATCAGATCAACATTCATATTGGCGCCATCTTTTTCTATTTCAAGGAAATCGCTTTCTATACCATCCAGATGTTCCGTGGATTCCTCGATAAACACTCGAACGATTTCATCGTCTTCGATCATGGCCATCTTATTGCCCTCTTGATTATATACAAACTCAACCTGCCCGTTTAGTTTACCTGAAAATGTTTATCCAGACGGGTAATTGCCAGCAGCTTTTTTATGTCATCCGAAACATTAACCAACTCCAGAGGATGTTTATCCTTAATGGTGTTATGGGTAGATATCAAGACGCTCAGACCGGTTGAATCAATGATTTTCACTTGTGAAAAATCAACAACAATATGGTCGGCTCCCTCCCGGATATGGCGTAGTAGTTCATCCTTTAAAACATCGCTGCTGGAAACGGTGATGTTATAGTCCGGTTGTACTGTAATGGTTTGGCTCATTTTTCCCCTCTTAATTTGAATGTACTTTTACTTTCTTCTTAAGTAGAACAATATTTTTTTCACACACATACTGGCACTCAAAATCCAGTCCCTCAATAATTGACATCCCCATGCCATGGGGCTCAAGTACGCCGGACTTTCTCTTCATCGCATCGCCGGATGAAAGCCCTTGTCCCTCATCGCGGACTTCGATCTGTAGCATATCCTTCTCCCAAAACAGATTACATAAAACATTTTTTGTAGGGTCTTCTTTGTTGCCGTGCCGTACGGCATTGGACAGCACTTCATGCAAGGCTATGGACAAGTCGAATTCACTGATATCCAAACTACGTTCCCGTACAAAATTAATACAGCTCTCCACCGTCTTATCCACATACACATAGTTCGAGCTGAACTCAAACCGCAGACCGTTTTTTGTCCGGTTGACATTATACATCAGCATATAATCAGCTTACCTCATGCAGGCAGCCAAGTTCAGCCAGCTTTGAGTTTATATCACTCCGGGTGTAGGGTTTAACGATGTAAGCCTCACATCCGGCCTTAAAGGCATTCAGGATATCATGATTTCCTTCCAGGGCGGAAGTCATAATGACCTTGACGCCGTCCAGCCCCATAATACCAAGTTCCTGCTCATATTGACGTATCTCCCGGAGTACTTCCATGCCATCCTTATTGGGCATCATTATATCCAGAAAAATAACGTCATAAGGAGCTTTTTCATCCAGGGCGGTTTTAAAAGCGGCAACGGCCTCAACACCATCAACAGCAATATCGGTTTCGGATATATCCTTTAAAAATCTCTGAAGGATTTTCCGATTTGTAAAATTGTCTTCCACTATAAGCGCCCGCATCAAAACAATCTCCTGTTAGGTTTTTATATTTAATCGGACACGGCGGATCGACTCTAAAGGGTTTTTATCCAACTGAGCAGAAATTGTAGTTTGTTTTAAGGAAAGGGGAATGAGCGGAAAGGAAACAAAGCCGGGAGCCCTCCCCAAAGGGTCTTCTCCGGCTTTACGGTAAACAAAAAATAAATCCGGAATTTTATTCTAAAACATTCTCTTCATACTGATGGAGTTTATTGCGCAGGGTACGCACGGTTATGCCCAAAAGCTCCGCCGCCTGATTGCGGTGGTTACCTGTTTTTTGCAAGGCGGCAAAAATCATCCTTTTCTCCATCTCTGCCAGCGGTACAATATTCTCAGGAGAGAAAGCGTCTTTGCTCCCCTTGCTGAAATCCTCTTCAAACTTCAGGTGCTCGGCCCGGATGCGGGGCTCATCGGTTGAAAAAAGTATGGCCCGTTCGATCACATGCTGTAACTGACGGATATTTCCCGGCCAATTATAATTGAGCAGAACATCCATGCAGGAAGGATCTAAAACCTTTTCCGTATATTTATATTTCTTTTTAAAATTATTGAGAAATGTTTCCACCAAAAGAGGAATATCCTCTTTGCGGTGCCTTAAGGGAGCCACATCGATGGGAAAGACATTCAGACGAAAAAAGAGGTCTTCGCGAAATTTCCCTTCACGGATCTGTTCGGTGATATTGTGGTTGGTGGCGGCGATAATTCGCACATCGACGGGAATTTCCGATGTTGTACCCACGCGGACAATTTTCATCTCCTGTAAAACCCGCAAAAGCTTGGCCTGCATATTATAGGGAATCTCGGTAACCTCATCCAAAAGCAGCGTACCCCCGTCACATTCTTCAAATATACCTTTCTGGGATTTATAGGCTCCGCTAAAAGCGCCTTTTTCATGACCGAAAAGGGTGCTTTCAAAGAGCGTATCGGGTACGGCGGCGCAATTTATTTTTAAAAAAGGTTTTTGACTGCGGTCACTCTGGTTATGAATGGCTTCGGCAATCAACTCCTTACCGGTGCCGCTCTCTCCTTGCAAAAATACCGGGGCATCGCTGCGGGCCACAATACCGATGTGGAAGTTAATCTGCTCGGCAACACTGCTGTTCCCCACCAGCTTGTTGGCCTGACGGGTTTGCGCCAGTTTTTTCTTCAGACTGATATTTTCTTTTTTCAGGGATTCATATTCAAAAAAGCGTTCAACACGCGATTCGATATGCGAAATGGAAAAGGGCTTGGTGATAAAATCAAAAGCGCCTTCTTTCATGGCATCCACCGCGGTTTCGATGGTGCCATAGGCCGACATAAGCAATACCCCGGTCTGAGGATAATGCTCTTTTACTTTTTTTAGCAGATCAAGGCCTTTTATACCCGGCATCATCAGGTCGCTAATGATAAGGTCATAACTGTTTTCTTCCATCAGTTTCAAGGCCTTGTCACCCGAATCCGCATCATATACCTCATAGGCATCGTTGTCCAGTGTCTCTTTTACAATTTCCCGAAGATCATCATCATCATCAACTATCAGTACAGTCTTGGCCATTAGTTCGTTTCTCTGTTTTAAGTGTTTGGGTATTAGAAGTTCTGTTGCCGCTTATATATATCGGCGGCATTGGTGTTGGATATAAGTTTTTTTGATGCCTGACTGATGGTACGCATGGTATGTTCCTCTTCCCGGGCCTCCTTCAATCGCTCACACTCCGTTTCCAGCTCCACTATTTTACGATACAACATCTTATTTTCTTCCAGGAGTTCATATTCACGCAAAGAGCGCTCAAAGGAGGATATAACCTGATCAATACGAAAAGGTTTGATCATATAGTCAAACTTATAATTGCGCATGGCATCCACGGCATATTTTATATTTTGGTAGCCGGTCATGATCAGCACAATCACATCGGACTGGGTAAAACGTATCTTCTTTGCCAGATCGATACCATTCATCTCCGGTACACACAGGTCATAATCGATCAGGGCAAAACGGATATCAACTTCTTTTATCCGTTGCAGGGCATCCTCGGGGTTTACCGAGGCCACCACATGATACCCCTGCTCCGTCAGCCCTTCGTTGATCATCTCCAGGAGACTGAAGTCATCATCCACGACCAGAATGGTTTTATTAATACTCATGTCAACTCTTTTCGTACAGCCCTTTTTCCAGAAAATCACGATGTGCGTTCAGGCCATCCTGCAGCATTTTTACCCATAAACGCCACAACAAGGCCGCTGCGTCATCGCCACATTCGGGATACCCCAGGCAGGCATAGCTGGTGATTACATGAAAAGGGGCATTCACGTTTTTGATATAGTGTTCTATTTCCTCGATCAAGTCACGGCTAAAAGATTCACTCAGGAAATAATCCTTCTCCGGCAGAATAAAAAGCACCGTATCCACCGATCGCCAAACCACCTCCACCGGCTCCTCTACCAGGGCGCGAATTTTTATCTGTATCGACTCCAGCGCATCACGGATAAGAAAAGGCTTGTCCCCTTCATAGATCACATCAAAACGGAACAGGCTGAAACCGACCGGCCGTAATAAATGAGCCGCCTCCTTCACATGGCTTTGTATATGTTCGAAAAGAAGCTGATCATTATATCCCCCGCGCAGAGTTTCTCCCACACCGTTTACGATGGGGGCGATGTGATTGGCCAGAATCGTTAACAGAGTATCGATATCCTCCGGCAGATGCGGATGTTCTTTTTCAATAAAGCAGGCCAGCCAGGCTTGTATTCTTTCCTGAAAGACCACCGGTACTAAGGTGAGCCGCCCGTTTTCAACATTATACACATGGTCATCCCCCACCGTTAGGGATCCGTGACGGATATCAACATGGAGCGGTCCGGATTTGCCGGGTATTTGCCCATTGAGCGCCTGTTCCGGCGCAAAGGAGAAACCGGACCACTCTCCGGTAAAACCTTTTTGAAGGCTGAAGCGGAAACGTCCGCTTTTTGAATCCATTTTCAGCAATGCCACCCGGGACAGGTTGAAGTATTCGATCATGGTATCCAAAACCATTTCCCCCGCCGCGTCTTCATCGCTGAGTTGATAAAGTATTTTGCTGATATCCTGAAGGGTGGAGAGATGATTGAGCAGACGGTTGTTTTTAGCGGTCAACCGCTGATTTTGCCGTTGCAGGGTCAGTTTTTCGGTAACATGCCTCACCACCACCCGCAGTTCATCGGCGTCAAAAGGTTTCTGAATATAATCATAAACGCCCATTTGCAGGGATTCAATGGCGGTTTGCAGAGTGGCATGGGCGGTTATGACCACCACCTCGCAATCACCCTCCAGGTCATGACATACAAATTTGGCGATATCCATCCCCGACACATCCGGCATCATCAGATCCGTAAGTACAAGATCGTAGCGCTCCGTTTGCAGACGGCTTAGCGCCACCCGCGGATCGCTTTGCGTTTCGATGAGATAGCTATCCGAGCGGATGCTGTCGGCAATGGTTTGCAGCACATCCGGCTCATCATCTATAACCAGGATTTTGTACTTTTCTTCGGATAAAGCTGTATCGGTCATGGTTTTACCTTTCGCTTGTCTTATCAGGAATAAAAATATTGTAGTCCCGGTGGGTTTCCCTGAGTGACTCGATTAATATTTCATCTTTTACCCTGAAAATACGTACACCCTGTAAATCGGCCATGCTGGTATAGTGCCTTCCACCGATATCGATATGAACATTCCGGTAAAGAGTGCCGGAAATGCGGACTTCTTTCGAAACATGCTCTTTAACCACCGACTGTTGCAGCTCAATCTCTTCCTGATCCAGCTCTTTTCTTTTTTCAACCAGGATGTGCATCTCTTCTTTTATGTTTTCAAGTTCAGCTTTTCTTTCTTCGGACAAGGAGCCTTTTTTCTCTTTGAGCACATCCAGAAAAAGCTTGCGTTTTTCCAGCAGCGAAATTCTCTTAACGGTTTCCGTCCGTGTTTTACTCAGCTTCCATAAACGGCTGCTGCCATTATTTTCGGAGTAGTGACGGATGATCAGGTCCGTCGAAACGCCACGCTCGTTACCGGCATTGGCGGTAAAAATACCTTTTTCCGCGGTAATGGTACCTCCGCGTATGACCCCTTCCGTGGCATTGACCCGCACAAAACCACCGGCCGTGGCCACACAGTTAATGGCGTAGTTTTCCAGAATAATGTCCTGGCGGGCAGCCAGGTGCGCATCCTGGGCGAAACCGCAACTTAAGGCCCCACCGCATAAAACCTTTGCCCGGCCCTGCCCCAGTATTCCATCACGGATGATGATATCTCCATGTGAGGAATAGATGTTGGCGGCGTCAACCGATCCGTTGACAATGATCGTTGAATCCGATTCCACCCTGAAGCCGGAGCGTACATCACCATCGATCACCACGGGGCCGTTTACCTTGATATTGCCGGTACCATAGCCCACGTCCCCCTTGATGTGGTATACCTCGGATATCTGTACCCGGTCGATACTGCGAAACAGATACCCGGAACGGGCGGCACGCAGACTTTTCCCGTCCTGGTCAAGATAGAAATCCGCCGAATCGGGAATGTTATTATAAATACCGGCCGGCTCCACGTTTTCTCCGGTGACCTTCTTCCCCGGTTGCACGCTATCCGCCGGGAAGACGACAGCGACCAGCTGATCTTTTTCGATATAATTGTTCTGGCTGAGATTTTTAAAATCGGCACGATTTTTAGAAGTGATATAGGGTTTCCGGGTGGTGCTCACATCCACCTTCCAGTGAAGGCGCCCCCGGGGGTGCCGCCCACGGGCCACGGCCTGCATGGTTACGGAGCGTTTCTTTTGGGCCATTTCCGCAACCAGCTTTTCATCCACACCGAAGACCACACCCGCGTTTTTTAAACGGGTAAGTATTTCCCCCGTGGTGGGAAAATGTTCCGGATCGCTCAGGATGGTAACATAGGCTGTATATTTATCATCCGCTATATGGATACGTATTTTTTTCACGTCGGTATTATTCTAAGGATTCGTCATAGTCAAAAATTACTTTGGCAATTTCACCGCATGAACACTGATAAATAAAACCAATTACTTCTCCGGATTCGGTAAGAGGTGTAATTTTACCTTTGTTCGCCGGTATATGGCTATTCTCGAACGGATTGATGACTTTTGTAGATTTAATCTGTATATCTTTACTTTTGATAATCGAACTGCTGTGCCGGTTCCGGCGCAGTTTAAAAGTGTTTTTTTGTTCTTCAACCGTAAGTTCATCGAACATGGACATATGATTTTCCCTTACTTAAAAAAGCTGTCAATATCTTCCTGCGAAAACTCATGGTTTTGATGTATAATGTCTTCGGTCCGTTTCTGAAAACTTTCCACATCCTTCAAATGCTTGCTCATTTCCTTCTGAAACTCATTCTCAATCGCCTTGGCCACTTCCGCCCCCAGGGAGCTGTTGTTGCGCATAACATCGAAGGATTCAAACAATGTATGGAACTTCTCGTGTACCGCCGTCAATATGCGGTTGGTATGCTCCAGTTGCTGGGTGGTAATATCCTGGAACTGGAAAGCAAAAACGATCTCATTCACATCATTGGTTGCTTCATCCAAAACAGCAAGCTGTTTCTCCTTATCGCCCCCCTCCTGAATCATCCGCCGTAAATCCTCCAGTTTCCCGGCGATGTTGTCCACCTGATCCAGAACCTGATGTGTGGCGTTTTCAGTAGTCTGGCTGACACTGTTCAGGTTATCAGAGGCTGTAGGTAAATGATTTGTACTCTCCTTTACGGAGATATTTGCTTCGGACAAGATGGGAATCATATCCTGCAGAAACTTGAACAGATCCGTCACTATGGGAAAAAGCTCTTCATTGAACTCCATAGAGTTATGGATTTCCTCAATATGTTTCAGCACGTCGTCAATAGAGTTTATCGCTAAAGCCATTTATCTTCCTTTCATCTAGGAGGCGCTAAAAATCTCACCCATTTTTTTCTTAAGAACTTCAGGAGTAAAAGGCTTCACTATGTATCCGTTTACGCCCATTTTAATGGCCGACATAACATCATCCTGCATACCCCGGGTGGTAATCATCAGAATCGGTGTTTCTTTGTATTTACTGTTGCCACGCAACTCCTTAACCAGTTCTTCGCCATTCATTTCCGGCATATTCCAGTCGGTAATTACCATATCCACATCCTGATCACCAATTTTTTCCAGGGCGTCCACCCCGTTCTCCGCTTCAATGATTTGGCTTATTCCTATCTTATTCAGAGAATTCATGATAATTCTTCTCATGGTGGGGGAATCTTCCACAAAGATTACTTTTTTATCTTCCATAATGTATCTCCTGTTACAAATTATATATCAACACTCGGCAATGATTTTCCGCTTTAAATGGTATTTTGTTTTCTGTACAACATTTGTCCATTTAATTGCGGGACTCAAGAATACAGTAGATATGGTAATCATCGATATCCAGATCATATAAACGGGTATGATCATTTTTTTGCCGGTTGTACCTGGCCCCGTCATATAATTCACACTCCGGAAAGCCCAGACTAAACTCCTGTCCTTCATCCACCACCCGGGAAAGAAAGCGGCCCACGACGGTATTGCCGATTTCGGCCAGGGCGTCGTTCATGATCTCTTCGTTAACGTCTTCGATATCCCCGCCGTACATATCCATCACCAGTTCCTCGGAAGCTTCCCGGTCTATGATAATTGCCACCTTGCTTTTAAAGGGATTCAGCGTATCCACCGTTACGCAATAGGCGTCAATACCGGAAGGCAGGGTTTCAACATCCTCACAACTTTCCACCTCGGCAAAAGCCATGTTTTCAAAAGCTTCGGTTACCGCGTCGGTCAATTCTTCACCGACAGCATCAATATTAAAACTCATATACACCTCAGTTTTTCTCTATTGACAATGAATGTTCCAAAACTTCATTCAGCTCCGGCAAAACGATAGGCTTGGCCAGCACCGCCACGGCGTGGTCGGCAATCAGTTTCCGTTCCGTGGCCGAGCTTTTCTTGCTGGAGATCACCACCACCGGGATATGATTCAACCGGGGTGAACTTTTTATGCGCTTCAACAATCCTTCACCATCCATTTCCGGCATATTCAGATCCGTAAAAACCATGTCAATGGGATTGTTTTTTAAAACCTCCATTGCATTCACCCCGTTCGAGGCTTCTAAAACGTTCAAATCATCAAAACCACACACTTCCAGGCTGCGCCGGATCAAGGTGCGGGCCATTGATGAATCATCGACGATGAGTATTCGGTTCATCCCTTACCCCAGTTAGTTAAAGTTTCCATTCGCCCCTGCCCGGTGACGAAACAACAATATCTTTTGTATCCACCGATACGCTGACCGTGCGGCTGAAATTTTTCCCCACATCTTCCTTAATGGCGCCCAGCTTGTATTTCCATAGTATCTTTTTTGCCGCCAGTACATTGCGCTTGCCTATGTTAAACCGTCCCTGGGGATCCATAATCTTGGCCCCGCCGGTCATTTTAACCACCACTTCGGAGTTTTTCTTTACCCCCAGTTTTTTAAACTCCTCGATCAATTTGGGTATGGCCAAATCGGCAAAATAACCGGGGAGCTCTTTCGATTTACCATTGGAAAATGTGGAGTCGGGAAGCGCGATATGTGCCAACCCCACGGCATTATATTTTGGGGCAATAAATATCAAAGCCACGCACGACCCCAAGGCATAGGTTTTAACCACCGAACCGGCCTTGTCGGAAACCCCGATTTCACCGACACCTACATTGATCACATTCATCAATCCATTTCCTGTAATAGAGTTTTAATCTTTCCCGGAATATTTTTCAGGGCCACCAGTTTTTCGGCGCCGCCTCTTTCAAAGGCTTCCTTAGGCATGCCAAACACCACACTGCTGGCCTCATCCTGGGCCAGGGTTCGGGCGCCCGCTTCACGCAGCTTAACCATGGCATCCGCCCCATCACTTCCCATGCCGGTCATCATGATGCCGATGGCATTACTGCCGGCGGCACGGGCCACGGAACGAAACAGGACATCCACCGAGGGCTTGTGCCCGCATACCTTGGCGCCATCCCTTATCACCACCTTGTATTCCCCGCCGGAGCGCATCAACTGCAGATGCTTGCCTCCCGGAGCCACCAGGATGCGCCCATTATAGACACGGTCCCCCGACCGGGCTTCACTCACCTGCATTTCACACAATTCGTTTAGACGGTCGGCAAACATTTTCGTAAACTTTTCCGGCATATGCTGAACAACAACAATGCCCGGTGTGGTGGCGGGCAGGGCGGTCAGCACCTGCCTCAGGGCTTCCGTCCCGCCGGTGGAAGCACCGATGGCAATGACCTTATCCGTGGTTTTACTGAGGGCGGTTACTTTTTGTACATCAGCGGTAGCTTTATACTGACGATTTTTATAGTGGGACACATCAACAAATGAGGCCATTCTCACTTTGTCATGGAGCTCGTTCATCATGCCGCTCAGCCCGTGGGAAACATCGGACTGGGGCTTGCAGACAAAGTCCACCGCCCCGGCGGAAAGGGCGTCGAGCGTGATGCGCGAACCGCTTTCCGTCAGGGAACTGACCATGACCACCGGCATGGGATACTGCGGCATCAGCTTTTTTAAAAACTCCAGCCCGTCCATGCGCGGCATTTCCACATCCAGGGTTAGCACATTGGGTTTGGTTTTTACAATCATATCCCGCGCCTTATAGGGATCGCTGGCGGTGCCCACCACTTCAATATCATCGTACATGTCCAACCCGCGGGAAAGCAGGTTGCGCACCAAGGCCGAATCATCCACTATCAGAACACGGGTAGGGTTCATCCTTTACTCCTTTTGTAAACAGCGGGCTTTACATATGAGAAATAGGCATTATCCCGCCCCAGACTCTCGGAATGGCCGATAAAGAGATATCCCTCATCATGTATATATTTATGGAACTTGACCGTCAGTTCCTGGCGTGTTTTTTGATCAAAATAGATCATCACATTGCGGCAAAAGATAACATGGAATCTGTTTTTAAAAGGAAATTCCGGGCGCATCAGGTTCAGTCTGCGAAACAGCACCTTCTCTCTGATCTCACGATTAACAGCGAAGGTATCGCCATCGGTTTTACTGTAATATTTTTTCAGCCAGGCGCGATCCATCTTTTCAACATTTTCCGCGTTATAGATCCCCTTTTCGGCAACGGCAAGCGCCCGCCCGGAAATATCCGTGGCCAATACAGCGAAATCAATATCGGCCCGGGCCTGTCGCAGGGCTTCCCGGGCGGAAATCGCCAGGGTATAGGCCTCTTCCCCGGTGGAACATCCGGCACACCAGATACGCAGTTTTTTATCGCTTTTAAAAACACCTGATGCTAAAAAAGCGGGAATAACCGTATCTTTTAAATAGAGAAAATGTTCCGCCTCCCGCCCGAAAAAGGTCAGGTTGGTGGATATCTTATTGATTAACACATCCAGCGCCTTACCGCTGCGGTCGGTGATCAGGTGCTGATAATATTTGTCAAACGTTGCAAACCCCCCGGCCTGCAACACCTTGCGTAAGCGGTTGCTTACGAGGGACTCCTTTTTGTCCCCCAGGTGTATGCCGAAACGGTCATACACCAGCCGGGCGATTTTTTTATACTCCTGATGAGTAAGAATAATATCCTGAGAGACCATGGCTTCCATCTTTAATTCATCCCACCCGGAAAAGCATCCCACTTTTCACCAAAGGAATCGGCATCGGCGGTCTCCCCCTCAAAGGCGGATTCTTCCCCGCTGTTTCTTAGTGTAAAATTCCGTATCAGCGAACGCAGTCTATCGGCTTCAGCGGAGAGTTCCGCCGCCGTGGCCGCGCTTTGCTCGGCATAGGCGGTATTGGACTGTGTAACACGATCGATTTGCTGCAAGGCATTATTAACCTCTTCAATGGCCGATACCTGCTCCTGCGATGAGGCGTTAAT
Organism: Calditrichales bacterium; assembly: GCA_015493745.1. GTDB lineage: Bacteria > Calditrichota > Calditrichia > Calditrichales > J004 > J004. Next base: position 75,595 of record WGCN01000023.1, on the reverse strand, counting down.
TTCCGTTATCAGATCGGTGGATTCGGTAATGCCACGGATGATGGAGTTGATCGCTTCCGCCGTCTGGGAGGCGATATGAGTGCCTTTTTCCACCCGGCTCACCGATTCTTCGATAAGCTCGGTGGTTTCCCGGGCGGCCTTGGCACTGCGCTGGGCCAGGTTGCGTACTTCCTCGGCCACCACGGCAAAGCCCTTGCCATGCACGCCGGCGCGGGCCGCTTCCACCGCCGCGTTTAAAGCCAGAAGATTGGTCTGAAAGGCAATTTCATCTATCACCTTGATGATACGCGATATCTCATTGGAGGAGCTGTTGATTTCGTTCATGGCTTCCAGCATCTCCGTCATTTGATGGTTACCCTCTTCTGCGGATGCCCGGGAACTCTCGGAAATATTCTTGGCATTTAATGCATTCTCGGCGTTGCGCTTGGACTGGCTGCTGATTTCCACCATGGAGGCGCCAATCTCTTCCAGGGAACTGGCCTGATCCGAGGCCCCTTCGGAAACGGACTGACTGGAGGCCGATACCTGCACCGCGTTGGAATTGACCTGATCGGATGCGCTGGAAACCCGTTGCAATGTATTGCTGATATTTTCAATGGTTTTATTGAGGGCCTCCTTCAGACGGGCGTGATCTCCCTTATAGTCACCGGTCATTTCAACGGTAAAGTTCCCCTGCCCCAGGTGCTCCAAAATATTAATGGCCTCATTGATGGGAGCGATGGTTGCCTCCACGGTATCATTCAGCCCTTCGATGATTTTCCGGTAGTCACCGCTGTGATCTTCCACATCGGCCCGGAAGCTGAGATTGCCCTCCAGGGCATAACGGGCCGTCAGACGGGCGTCATCGATAAGTTTTTTTATGGCGGCGATGGATTTATTGAGATTGTCCATCAAGGGGGCAAAATCACCCTTGAAATTCCGGGCTATCGGCTCGGGAATATCTCCCTTGGCAATATGGGCAATATATTCCGCCGCCAGGCTTACCGGCTCATTAAAGGCATCCAGGGTTTTATTCACCCCGCGGATGATCTCGGCAAATTCCCCGCGATGCATCTCGGCATCGGCACGTTTTTTCAAATCACCTTCCAGGGCGGATTGTACCAGCATATGAACATCACGCACCATATAACCGATACGCCGCTTCATGGCTTGCATGGCCTGGCCCACCATATCATTTTTGTGCAGATTATCAAACTCGACATCAATATTACCCTGGGATATCTCATCGGCGATATGCGCTTTCTCTTTCATGCTGGCAATCATATCCCGGAAGGCGTCCGCCAGGGTGCCCAGCTCATCACCACTCCTAAAATCCACATTTTGGTCAACATCCCCTTCGCTTAAGCTGCGGGCGATTTCGGCCAGTTGGCGGATGGGGCGGCTAAAGTGACCGGACAGAACCAGTAACAGCAGGGCCAGCAGGATAACACCTCCGGCCGAGAGTAAAAAGAAAATATTCTTGGCATAGCTCAGGGCCTCATTCCGCGCCTGCAGGGATATACCGACCGTGACCTGTCCGATTTTCTCTTTCCCGGACAGAACCGGTTTGCTGCTGAATATTTCGTCATCGGATTCATAGGAGGACAGATCCTTACCCGCAAGGTCTTCAAAACCGTCTCGCCGGAACTGGTAAACATTTTCTCCATCGGCATTTCTGACTTCGAGGTAGGAAACCTGATCATCTTCGGTAAAGTTTTTCAGAGCGGAAGCCACGGTTTCATTGTCGGCAAACTCCAGGCCGGTTTCCACACTCCCGGCGGCAATATTGCTTACAATTTCAATGGACCGCTTTAAATTCTGATCCAACGCGTTGCTGGTTATACTATTGATAATGGTCAGACCCACCCCAATCATAACAATTAAGGCCGGTACGAATACCGCCAACATCTTCCCTTTTAGCTGCAACTGACTGTACTTCATCAAAAACCCCTCGTTGATATTTATTTGATTACCTGGGTTACACCAATTGCCACATTAAATTCTTCCGTAAACTTTGGGGCATACTCGGCATAGTTTTGTACGTTGACCAACAGGTCCTTCATTTTAAACTTTTCATTGACAATGATGCCCAAAAAGGCGCCGGCCTTGCTGTACTCCTCCATCGGCGTCACCACCGGGATGTTGCGTTCCTTACACTTTTTCAGAATAAACAAACGGCTGCTTTTAACGCTGGTCACGTCGGACTCATACACGATAAGCACCTCATCATTTTTTATCTGCTTAAAGCCCTCCCCCAGGGAGCGTGCGGTTTCTATTAGAAATAATTTTACCTTAAGACCAAATGTTGCCGCCGCCCGCTCAATTTTCGGCTTTTCCCTGGAGAGTAGTTCGGCCGGTAAGAATATGGAAACATTCTTTTTCTCCGGAAGTACCTTGCTAACCATATATAAAAACTGGGCCGCCGTAGCATTCTTGGCCCACAGCTGACCGCTGAGAAAAGTAAACAGCAATATCAGTGTTATCGTTACCTTGCGCATTATTAAATCCTCCATGATTTAAATTAATTTACACCCCATTATTCGAGTGATATCAAACAACTCTTGATGAAAAGTTTACAGGTGACTATTTTTAAACCAATCGTTCGGAGATGACGAAAAATGAACCCGGCTTAAGACAAATTCCGATCCGTATGTACTATTTTTCCGGGAATCTGAACCCCTCCACACGGGTTCTCAAGACAACGATGGCCCGCTTTTCCGTTGTTGTTTTTGTATTAAAACGGGCTTGCCCTTTAGCCAGGAGATCACATAACGGGGGATGAAGAATAAGCGGATTCATAGGCTTGAACAGACCTATTGCCATCCGGCAGATGCGCATATTTACGTTAAGAGTTACCGGCAAACCGGTTGCCCGCTTTGTTGGAACAGCGTTGCCGCCGCCATCATTCCCTCATAAACAGGTATTACCCACCAAGGCGGCATAGAGTTTTTATCTGTTCCCATTCATTTTTTCTTTAATACGGAGTTTTCTTTGTATGCCACCGGGGCACGGCCGCTCCCCGGAAACGGGGAAAGTATCGGAGGGAAAAAACATACAAACCCTGTCCGGCCAATCTAATGGCTATCGTTAAAAGGAGAAAGGATCGGCACAAAGACCCATCCATTGTACATTTCGCCGGTCACCCGGGTTAGCAGCAGGGCAAAGGGCTTGCCGGCAATCAGAACTCACCGAATTCATGATCATCAAGTTCAATATTAATGGCCTCACTTTCGCCGCCTGCTTCCTGAGCCCCAACCGGGGCGCTTTTATGTTCTTTTCCTGATGCCGTCTGCGTGGTAAATGTTTCCTTTATATCATCCGCCGCCGGAGCTACACGGGCAGGAAGAGTTTGAGATAAAAAACGCGGATCCAGCTTAAAGCGGGCCATCATCTGTTGCAGACGTTTTACATGTGACGCCATTTCCTGCGAAGTGGCGGCGCTTTCCTCGGCACTGGCCGTATTTTCCTGGGTCACCCCATCGATTTCACGGATGCTGCTTTGAATTTCGACTATATTTTCCGTCTGCTCTTTGGAGGAGTGGGTAATCTCCTGAACCAAATCGGAAACCTTACTGATTTGACCGCTAATTTGTTCAAGAGCTCCCGCTGTCTCGTTGGCGATTTTTGTCCCGTTTTGTACCTTGCTTACCGTATCTTCGATCAGTTCCGTGGTCTCATTGGCCGCCCGGGCACTTCGTTGGGCCAGGTTACGTACTTCTTCCGCGACAACGGCAAAGCCCTTGCCATGCACACCGGCCCGGGCTGCTTCCACGGCGGCATTCAGAGCCAGCAGATTGGTCTGAAAGGCAATCTCTTCTATGGAATTGATAATCTTTGATATTTTTTCCGAAGAGCCGCTGATTTCATTCATGGCATTCAACATTTCGTGCATACGCGCATTACCCGACTCCGTAAAGGATTTTGTTTTACGGACCAGATTATTGGCCTGGTCGGCATTTTCCGAATTATAATGCGTTTTATTGGTCAGTTCTTCAATAGCGGAGGAGATTTGTTGAATGGAAGCGGCCTGACGGGTGGCGCCATGGGCCAGGGACTCATTATTCTCGGCTATTTGAGATACGCCATCATTTATCTGACGGCTGAGAGCGGATATTTGTCCCAGCAGACGGTTAAAGTCGGTGATGGTACGGTTCAGGGTTTCATGCAGACGGGCATGCTCCCCACGATAACGTCCCTGTGAGTAAACGGCAAAATTGCCTTTGGAAAGTTCCGCGATAATACTGTCCGCCTCATGCAGGGGTTTCAGCATGTGTTCAAAAAGCTGATTCAGGGCATCGATAACTTCCCGGTATTGCCCGCTATACCTGTCCGCTTCCCCTTTGATGGAAAAGTCACCCTCCAGGGCGGCAGAAGCCAGTTTTTTACTATCTTCCGTCAGGTTGCTCAGGTTTAGACGTATATCGGAGATGGCCCGCGTTAGTTCAAACAGTTCACCGGGAAGCTGTACCATGTTGCGCTGCAGGTTGCCCCGGGCATATTCTTCCAGCAGGGTACTTGTCTGAATTATGGGCGTCACCAGGGTATCAATGGCATCATTAAGACCATTCTGCAGATCGCGCAGATTTTCATATGAGGTCGTCACCGTTGTCCGCCTGTTCAGCCGGCCGTTCTTCAGTTCATCCACCAGCTGCGAAACATCGGTCAAAACCTGTTCCACCTCATGGATATAGCCCTGATCTTCTTTATGGTTGCGGTTGAGCCTGTCCACCATGCTGTTTATGGAAGCCGCCAGGCTGCCCAGCTCATCGTTACCCTCAAAGGGAATGCGGCAGTCCAGATCGCCCTCAGCTATTTGTCGCGCCCGCGCCTCAAAAACGGCCAAAGGCGATAAAAGCATTTTAGCCAACATGCCATAACCAACCGTTATAAGCATTATAATGGAAAAGGCCAGCCCGTAAATAAAGGTCTCATAGCCTTCCGAAACGGTCAGACCCACCACGGCCGCCGTCAACACCACCAGGCCAAAAGCGGTGCAAAATATTCTGAATTTTTTTCCTATTGTCATCTTAACTTCTGGCCCGGCCAACTACTGGAGCAAGCCGCGGCCACCCTATGTTATTGCTGTCAGTTGTTCCAGCTCTTCATCGAAGAGAAGTTTTTGCGTATCGAGCAGAATCTGTACATTGTCCTGTACCTTGCCCAATCCGTGGATAAAACGGTTTCCATTGGCCCGGCTGTTCACCTTGGGCGGCGGCTCAATATTCTCCGCGGGAATATTCATAACCTCGGCCACGGTATCCACAACCAGACCGACATTGGTATCATTGATGCTCACCACGATAATACATGTGCGTTCATCATAGGCGCGCTCTTCCATTCCAAAGCGAAGACGTACATCCACAACCGGAATAACCTTGCCGCGCAGGTTGATGATTCCTTTCATAAAATGGGGTAAGTCGGGAAGATCGGTTATATTCTGTATACCGATGATTTCGGTTACATATTTTATCTCCACCCCGTATTGCTGCTCGCCAATCATAAAGGTTAAAAATTGTCCTTCACTATAAGCGTTGTCACTCGTTTCCAAAACAACAGCTTCTTCTACTGCTTCCATTCTCCACTCCTGTTTTAATTATATTCAAAAATTGTTGTGCTTCTCTCATCTTCTCCGCGCGAGGCATGGCCCTTCCCCAGCCTGAAGCGGGAAACAAGGTTTTTAAGTTCCTCGGCCTGGGATGACAGTTGTTCGGCCGCGGCGGCACTCTCTTCCGACAGGGCGGTATTATCCTGGGTGACCCGGTCAATTTGTGACAGGCCGGCATTCATTTCTTTCAAGCCCTGGCTTTGTTCCCGCGAGGCCATGGATATCTCATCAATCAATACACTTATTTTATCAATGGCGTTTACGATTTCATTAAATACCACGGAGGTCTCACCGGCAAAGCGGATACCGTTGTTCACTTTATCATTATTGCCTTCGATCAACTCGGTGGTTTCTTTGGCGGCCCTGGCGCTACGCTGTGCCAGGTTGCGTACCTCCTCGGCCACCACGGCAAATCCTTTTCCGTGAACCCCCGCGCGCGCGGCTTCCACGGCGGCGTTCAGAGCCAGCAGATTGGTCTGGAAAGCAATTTCATCAATCACTTTTATAATCTTACCGATCTGATCCGAAGATTTTTTCACTTCATCCATCGCCTCGGACATACGGGCCATGCGTTCCTTGCCCTGCTCGCCCTTTTGTTGTGTTTCCCGGCTCAGCTTATGCGCCTGTTCAGAGTTGTCGGCATTCTGATGAACCTGCCCGTCTATCTCCGTTAACGAGGCCGTAATTTCCTGCAGGGAACTGGCCTGTTCCGTCGTGCTTTGGGAAAGTGATTGCGACACATCCGAAACCTGCGAAGAACCGCTGGCCACCTGTTTTACGGCGGAGGAGATGGACCACAACAATTCGTTTTGTTTATCAATGGTTGTGTTCAACGCCTGCTGCAGTTGTTGATGATCTCCCTGATAATCACCACGCATTCTGACATCCAGATTGCCCCGGGCCATTTCCTTTAAGACGGTTAACGCTTCGTTTACCGGTTTGAGTATGACATCCATCATCTCATTCAAAGAGTCCAGCACTTCACGTACTTCCTCTTCATACTTTTGAGAATCGATTCTCTCCGACAGGCGCCCTTTATGGGCACTTTCCGAGATATTCAGTACTTCATTTTTTAAATTCCTCAGCAGTTCCGCTTGTTTTGTTCGTTCGCATTCAACTTTTTCCAGTCGCGCCGTATTGAAAGCACGGATGGTCAGGGCGGTGTCCACCTGAATCAGACGATTGAAAGATTCACTGAAATCCTGAATCTCTTCTTCCGAGGCGCATATATCCTTGAGGGTACCGATAAAAACGGAACGTATTGTTTCATACATGGCAATATAATAGGTGGAGCTCAGGTCAATACGTTCATGCACAATCCCTACCCGCTTGCGGGACTCCAGGTAGTCATCATCAATAATACCGGAAAAAAGTGTTTGTACATAGCGGGTCAGCAAGGGACGCTGCCGTTCCACCGAAGAGTGCTTGTTGAGGATATCTTTGGTTTTCGGGAATTTCTGGACATGGCCGTAGAAAGCGTCAATAAGCTCTTCCATGTTTTCCATAGCCACGTCTTTCCAGGCAGACACGACGCCCAGATCATGTTCACTTAAGCCCAGGAATTTTATTTCCTCGCGTATTTCAGCATCGCTCACCGTGATCCTTCCCGGAGGATAGGTACGTTTCCGGCGCCGGAGTTTTACTTCCGTAAAACCGGCTGCGGTGGAATCCGGAGGTGATGCCGGGGACTTGTTCTTAAAAAATGAAAACATACTGACTCCTACTTAACTTCCACCATTTTTATTAAATTACTCAGATCAAGAATAAGACATATCTCGCCATTGCCCAACACGGCACAGCCGGAGACCCCTCTTATATTGCCCAGATAGCCGGGCAGGGGCTTGATCACCAACTGCTGCTGGCCCAAAATTTCATCAACCAGAAAGCCTATGCCCTGCGGCCCTTTTTCCGTCACCACCACAATGCCTTCGGACAGGGGTTTTGCTTTAAAGCTCAGCTCATGCAACTCATGCAGGCGTAGAATCGGAATTAACTGCTCGCGTATTTTTATAACTTCCTGACCATCCATTAAGTCCACGACATGCTGATCACCGACCTGCAGGGACTCTTTGATATCCAGGGTGGGAATGGCATAAATGGTCTCTTCCACACGCATCAGCATGCCATCCACGATGGCCGTGGTTAAGGGGATGCGCAGGTTAACGCGTGTGCCCTTGCCGTCCATGCTGTCCACTTCCACCCGTCCGCGAATTTTTTCCACGTTACGCACCACCACATCCATCCCCACGCCGCGTCCGGAAATATCAGATACCTGGTCCGCTGTGGAGAATCCGGGCTGAAAGATGAGGTTCCAGACCTTTTCATCGGGCATATCCATATCGTTTTCCGTTATAAGCCCCTTCTCCAACGCCTTGTTCAGAATTTTTTCCCTGTTCAAACCGTTGCCGTCATCCTCGACAACAATCCATATTTCCCCCCCGACCTGTTTGGCAGAAAGTTCAATCCGTCCGGTTTCCGTTTTTCCCCGCTTCTTCCGGGCTTCGGGAACTTCAATACCATGATCCGCCGAATTTCTCAGGATATGCACCAGAGGGTCGGATATATGTTCCAGCACGGAGCGGTCTACTTCTGTTTCTCCACCATTTATTATCAGGTCTATCTTCTTACCGTTCTTGGTCGCCAGATCACGTATCAGTCGTTTCATCTTGCTAAACAGACCATTCAGGGGAATCATACGCATGGCCGTGGCTAATTCCTGCAATTCCCGCACGTTTTTCTGCAAATAACTTATCGATTTCTCCACGCTTTCCAGTTCCAGTCCGCGGAGATCGGGATTATGGGAAACCATGGATTCCGATATAACAATTTCGCCCACCAGGTTCATGAGTTTATTGAGTTTTTCCACATCAACCCGGATTACATCGCTCATGGAAGAGTGCGGCTTTACACTGGGCTTGGCCACCGGCTTGCTTTTCACCTGAGTTGCGTCCTTAACGGCCTTTACTTCAGGCTTTTGTTCATTATTCTCTTCGGCAGCCCGCTTCACTTCCTCTTTTGAAGGAGTCTCATTCGTTTCCGGCTCTTCCGTCGTATCCAGGGCAAAAACATCGGTCATCAGATCGAGTAAGCCGATTTTACCACTAATGACCGGCGGTTTACCGTTATCAAGATTTTCGATGGCGATGCGCAGGAAATCCAACACCTGCAAAATCAGGGATATCTGGTTAGACTCCGCCTGAACATTGCCGGAACGCACCATATCCAAAAAAGTCTCCGCCTGGTGACAAACCTGGCTGATGTCACTATAGTTAAAAAAACCGGCATTTCCCTTCAGGCTGTGCATGTTTCTAAAAACACTTTCTATCAGTTCCATGGTATCCGGCGCTTTTTCCAGGGCAAGCAGATCCTGCTCCATGCCATCAAGCAATTCCGAGGCATCAACGACAAACTGTTTAACCAATTCGGGTGAGATCAGAGCGTCTACCATGCTATCCGTCACGGCCGGCTTTTCTTCCTCTTTTGTCTTCCCGGAGGATTTAGCGGAAGATTTTGTTTTTTTACCGGCCCCGCCACGGGATTTATCTTTTGGGGCAACCGGCGCCGTCTCTTCTATCAGTTTGATGATTCTTTGCTTTAATTCGTCGATATCTCCGGGAAAACCTTCCTCGGAAAAGTTTTCATGCAGATGATTCATCATCATCATCAGAGTGTCACTTACTTCCAGAAAGATATCGATATGTGTTTTTTGAAGATTGGTTTTTCCCTTGCGTATATTGTCCAGCAATGTTTCCGCTTCATGAGTTAAGTGATTCATACCCACCAGGCCTATAAACCCGGCACTGCCTTTAATGGAATGAAAAGTTCTGAAGATGGTATTGATATCGTTTTCATCAACCTCTCCGCCGGCGGAAAGATTTTCTTCGAGACCTAATAAGACCAGCTCTGTTTTTTCCAGCGCTTCATTGCTCTCATTTATAAAATCGATAAGAATTTCCTTATCATCATTCAGTATGTTGCTCATACATTTTCTCCATAGAAAGGATACCGTTATCCTCCTATTAACGGAAAAACAAAAACAAAACTATACTATAATGTTAAGAGTGGTTAATTCTATATCACTATGAAAGAGGGCTGATATCAAGCGTGCCGCTGGCCTGATTGAGGGAGATGGATACATGTTCCATTGTCTCACGGATACGAAGCGTTTGGTGCGGGGCGTGAATGGTACATCCGGGGGTTATTTTCCCGACAACAATAATTTCCGGTTTTTTATTGGTACGGGTATGGGATTCATAAAAATTCAATTGCCTTAACTCTTCCTGGAAAACCAGAAGGGTTTCCTGGCACTTATCGATTTCACGACGGAATTTTTGTAAATCTTCCTCAATATTCACAAAAAAACGGCTTAGTAACACATCGGAGGATATGCTGGATTTGGAAAGCTTATTCAGCTTGGCCAGGTGGCTGAGGGCTTTCTTTTTGGTAAACTCCACCTCCAGTTGCTTTTCATCCAGGCGCATAAAGGCATCAAATAGTTTCTTTTCATGCTGACGATGAAAGTTTTTTATATTTTTAAGATTCGGATCAACTACATAATCGGGCCCCAGGTAGATCTGGGAACGATTCTCTATATTCCGGGAATAGAGTTTAGTACCAACACGTATCTCCGATCCGTTAACCACAGGAGCAACAATGCTGTTTATGGCCTGTACCGTGGAGTGATCGATGGACTGTCGTACCATAATAAACATACCGGCCCAAACAGGATAATGTTTTATGGAATTGGTCAATATGGATTGTCCGGAATAGATACGGGAGTGTTCCAGCTTTTGCATGTTTTCCAGGCCGAATTCCGCCGTAATATTTCCGGCCACATATACATAGGAAGAGCGAATGACCCCATGCACGATAAGATTTGAAGGTATGGAGATACGGGAGCCGCTGCGCACATCCTGCTCCACCTCCAGGGTATTCTCAAACTCCACACGGCCATGCATTTTCCCGATGTTTTTAACTTTGCGCAGAGGATATACGGCGACGGTACCGTATATGCTTCTGTGGGCATGTCCGTCTATCAAAGAGTGAACCGCGCTGCCCTGTTCATTCACAAAGGTATTTTCTCCGGCGTAAATAGAGATGTCACGATCGGCCAGATCACTTATAAACTCCTGCTCTCCATTGGGGAAACGCAGAAAACGATACGGCCTTTGCGAAAGGCTCATCAGTCGTTCATCTTTTTTAACCGGATAGGTAAAGTCTATGGAATCAAAACTGCCCTGTTCAATCCAGGTATTAAAATTGGAGTCATTCAGGGCGTCTTCGAAATGAAACCACGGCTTGCCCGGGTCTTCATCCAACTCCGCTTTAGCGATGGGAATCTGCCCTTTATGCCCGGCCTCCAGCATGTCCAGGCTACTTTCCAGAATCCCGTAGCGGTATCCATTATTACGTATACTGGTTTTAATCTCGGTTTTTTTGGCGCTACCGTAACGTATTTCTCCCATTACGACACGACCGCCCCATAATTCGGTTACTTCCAACAATCCATTGTTTAGAAGCAATCTCTTTTTTTTAGCCATGATTAACTTTCCAGTATAGAGCCAAATTTTTCAAGCCAGTTTTCCATGGTTTCCGCATAATCCTTCATCTCTTTCAGACGATATTCATTGGTAAACTGCTCATATTCAATCGAGCCCAGGTCCAGTTGTTTTTCCAAAAGTTCAAACAACTTCTCGAGGGTAAAGGGCTTTTTCAACTCGGCATCATGCGGTAACTCACGCGCCTCTTTGACCAGCTTGGAATCCACATTGGAATACATAAAAACCACCGGAATACGGTGACCGTTTTTCACTTTACTGGCGGAGTTAAAATAGTTTATAACATCTTTAGGACTGGATATTCTGGTTTCGATATCCATAAAAATGACGGCAATTTCATCACGAATGATGTTGTTCTGGGAATTCAGATTAAAAAGAACAACCGGTTCAAAATTAAGAGCCGTTACCAGGCGGGAGATGTCGTTCAGTGTTGTAGAATCACGATCTATGATTAATATGTGTCGCATTGTCTTCTATGGTTATTATTTCAGAACACACATCATCGGCTTTTTTGGCTATCACTCAAATCAGAACGAAAAAAATACCATTTTAGTCCGTTTTAAGGATAAAATTACCGGGAATTCTTCTTTCATTGCCCGCCCGGCTAATTGTTTATTCCGGCCTGCCGATAGATGCGATGAGTAAAAGCGAATTCCACTAATAACAAAAGTATAATGACAGAAAAGCCAAACAACGGTCACGATACCGTATTATACCAGATATTAAAATACACTTCCGACGCTCTGCTTATCATTAAGCTAAGCGATATGAACATGCCTACTCATATACAAAATATGAGTCAGGGAGCCTTGTCTCTTTTAGGTTACCCCCTGCGGGAGATGATGGAAAAGGATATTTCGCAACTTTTGGATCACAACTCTTATCGTGAATTGAATCTGTTTCTGGACAAGCAAGAAGAGCCCTTTGAATTAACACTGAACATCCGTGCCAGCGATGGAAAGGAAATTCCCTTAAAATCAACCTGTTCCACCGGCCGCTATAACGGTCAGGAAGTATTGCTCATCTTCGGTAAGGATACACGCGCGCACCAGCAACTGGAGAACAAACTGTCACAAATTGAAAAGCTGGAAGCGGTGGGGCAACTGGCCGGAGGCATCGCCCATGACTTCAACAATGTGCTGGCCGGTATCAGCGGTTTGGCCGAGCTTACCCTGCGTAAACTTCCCGAGGATCACAAGGCGGTCTCTTCCATTAAAACCATTTACCAAAAGGCCAACAACACGGCCAATATGGTGCGGCAGCTGGTGGCCTTTAGCCGCAATCAGCGGCTGACGACCAAGGAAACCGACATCAATAAAATTATCCGCAGCAACCAAAAGCTGCTGGAACGCTATCTGGGCGAAGATATACGGTTTATCATCGAAACACAGAAGAATCTTAACATTATAAAAATCGATCCCAGCGCCCTGGATCAAATTATTACCAATATGTGCATCAATGCCCGGGACGCCATGCCCGACGGTGGCACGCTGATCATAAAAACGGCCAACATAACGGTCGACCGGGAACGGTTGACTCCCTCGGGATTGATAACGCCGGGACGCTATATACACCTTTCCATTCGCGATACGGGAATGGGCATTCCGGAAGATGTTTTAAAAAGAATCTTTGAACCCTTTTATACCACAAAAGATGTGGGCTACGGTACCGGCCTGGGTTTGTCCATTGTCTACGGCCTGTTAAAGCAACATAACAGTTTCATTGAGTGTACCAGCCGCCTGGGCGAAGGAACAACCTTTGATATGTATTTTCCTTTCTATGCCGAGCCCAAAAGGAAGAACCGTGTAAAACCGGCCCAAAAAAAACTGCATGGCTCGGAAACCATTCTGCTGGTGGAAGATGAGGCGGATCTTATTATATTTTTAAAGGAGAGTCTGGAGCTTTACGGTTATAAGGTATATATCGCACACAATGGGGCCAAAGCCCTGGATGTTTTTGAAACCCGTAACAAAGAAATCGATCTGGTGATATCGGATGTTGTTATGCCGGAGATTGGGGGAATCGAGTTAAAGCTTATACTGGAAAAACAGGCACCCGGACTAAAATTTTTATTGATCAGCGCCTATACAAACCGCCTCGAACCGGGTGTTCCTTTCCTGCAAAAACCCTTCCAGTCCGAAGAACTGTTGGAAACCGTACGCGCTATTCTGGATAACGCCTACGTTTTACCGGATCATGTCTGACTATTCACCGAAGTTACCGGAAATATTCATCATCTTATCCACTACTTTTTCAATGACCTCATCATTAAAATAATGTTTTGAGGCGATCTTTTCCTTGATGCCTTCCAGTTCCTGGGCGGTTACGGCCCGGCTGTTTTTCACATCGGAAATATATTTTTGCGCTTCCGCCTTTAAAGATAAAAGCTGACGTCCTTCCGTTGAGATTTCCACCTGATCCGACTTTCCCGCACCATTTCCGGCCACTTTGTTCAAAGCATCATTCTTCTGATACGAAGACTCTGCCTTCCCGGCCTTTTTTCCCGAATCCGTTCGTTTTAGATCAGGAGATGTTGAAAATAAATTTCGAATGGGACCCATTTTCCTACTCCTGAATTATGTTTATTCGATTAATGGTATTTTTCACCTGGATTTCCGCTTTCCGGGCATAGTCGCTTTTGCCGGCCACCGCCGCGGACTGTTCCACATAGGCCAGCTTACGGCGTTCCAGATTTTTATATATTTTATCATCGATCTCAACCAGTTGACCGGCAATATTGGAAATCTGCTTCATCAACTTCCGGCTGTTATCACTAACAGCGGAGCGGGCGAAATCTTTACGCTGCACTTCCAGTTCCTGAATCTTCTCGATCCACTCTTTCCGGTAATCCACCATTTCGGAAAGAACCTTTACCGGTAGTTTTTCCACCTGGCCGGCCACTTTTTGTGAAATAGTCAGAACGGAATTAAAGTAGTCCAGCTCCGTTTGCAACACATGTTCCAGACTTTTTGGTTTTTGAGTATCTTTTTGGAACACGTTTATATCCTCCCGTTAAACATCATACCGACCAAATCCCGCATTTTACGGTTCAGGTTCACCATCTCCTCGGCGGGAATCTGGCGAATGACCTCCCCGCTTTCCTTATCCTTGATCACCACCACCGGCGGGTCGCCCTGTTCCGCGATCTCAAATGAGATCTGGTTATTATAGGCGGAAGCCACCTTATTGGTGCGGCTGATGATCTCTTCCAGATTGTTTTCTTTTTTTGCACCACCGGAGTCCGTATCGGAACGGGCCTGACTCTCTTTTTTTACTTCCGCTTTAACTTTGGCACTTTGTTCTATTTTCCCCACCGCTTCCACGGTCGGAGGTGCCGGTACGACATCGTTTATGATAAAATTACTCATAATTTCCTCCTAAAAGCCAAAATTACTGGCGGAAAACATGCTGAAAAATTGCTGTTGATTCTGCACCCGGCTCATTGCGGCTTGTAGATCGACAAACTCTTTTGTCAACTGATTCCTTTTTTGATCCAATAAGGTATTTTCCAGATCAATTCGCGTATCCAATGTTGAAATTTGGTTGGATATGTTTTTCTTGCTTTGTGAAATGGTTCCACCGCTTTTTATATAGCCTTCCAGATAATCATTTATTCGGGTGGCGATACCGTCCGAACCGTTAAAAAGGTCGGATACATATTCCGAATTTGTTTCAACCGCGGTTTTAAATTTATCTTCATCTTTGATGGAAAGTTTACCCTGCTGATCCATCTCCAACCCGATATCATACAGCAGATTGTATTCGCTATAGGTTATATCGGTCACCTCGCTGGAAACAATATCACGCAGATCCAGCGAAATGGTTCGGTACTTGAGATCATCCGCCAGGGCGCCGCGGGATTCGGTACCGGCATTATATTGTGTTTCTTTTCGCAGAAAATTTATCGATTCATTAAAGGCATCAATAAAGCCCTGCACCTCGCCCTTTACCGCTTCATAGTCGGTGGATACGGTTACCGTTTCCTCCGAGGCGAAAATATTTTTCAGATTCAGGGTCAGACCCTGAAGGGCATCATCAACATTGGAGCTGTCCCGGTAATAAGTCAGCCCGTCCAGGGTAAACTTAGAGTTCAGCTCGGATGTGGAGGCACTGGTGCCCACCGTATACATATAGCCGCCCGCCGTGCCCGAAGCCTGAACGCCGGCGTTAATCTGTAAGTCGTCCAACAGGGTGCTGGCACCAAAATCCATGCGGTAGGTATAACCGCTGTTGGCGCTGATAAACTGCAGGCGGGATTTTCCGTTTTCCTCACTGACCACGGAGGCGTTCACACGTTCTTCGTTTTTTATAACATCATTGGCCACCGCGTCATCCATGGCCGAATCCACGGCGGTGCTGATGGCCTTAAGCACGCTTTCATTGTCTCCGGTAAAGGCACTGGCCGCCACGGTTACACTGATGCTAACCCGGTTATTGGGGTCGGCATCGGTGGGACTGGCCACTTCAATGGTAAATGTTTGATCCGTGGTATAGGATGTAAAGCCGGAGGCCGTGCTGTCGTATTGTTGAGAAACCCGCGTATCGGCGCTGGCCAGGCGATCCACGGTTATGGAATGCGTTCCCACCTTTGCGGCGGAAGTCGCGCTGGCATTCAATACATCCGTATTGGAAGAGAGAGCCGTGCGCGCGGCAAAATAATCGGTAAACGTATCGGTCATGCGCTTGGTTCTCGCCTGTAACGCCGAAAGCTTCGAATCCAAATCGGAAAGAAGCTGGTTGGTGGAGTTGAGTTTACTCTTCTTGCCTGTCAGAATCTGTAACGGCTCCTGCTCGAAGCGCATAAACTGGTCTACCAGATATTGAACCGACCCCTGATTGGCAAATAACGATGTCACATCCATGATGTTACCCTATGGTTGTTAGACTACATTCATATTTTCCGACCAGATGGTTTTAAGGTCTTCAAAATATTTCTTTGCCTCGGCAAAATCGCCCGTGGACAAAGAATTATTAATATATCGGTAAATATTATAAAAACTGGTGCTGATTTCTTTGTAATCAAAGTTTAAGGAGTTGATGAGTACCTGTACAACACGTAAAGCACGGTCCCGGTCCTGTTGAGCGCAGGCGCTCACACCGGCATCATACACATAGGAAATCAATTGCTGAGGGCTGGCGGACATGATCTTTTGCGTAAGATAAGGATTCGGTTTCCGTTGAACTTTTTTTTCGAGTGTTGCTGCGTACATCTTCATCTCCTGTTTTATTGCAAAAAGGCAGGGGAGCTCACTCCCCTACCTGTTTTGGTATTCTTGTCTATCCGTTCCGTTAGAAGAGCGAGAGAACCAACTGCGGGGCGGAGTTCGCTTGTGACAGTGACGCTACCGCGGTTTGCTGCATGATCTGTGCTTTCAGAACTTCCATCTGTTCCTTGGCAAAGTCCGCATCTTCTATTGTACTTCGGACGTTCTCCGTATTGGTGATGGCAATACCCAGGGTATTTTCCTTCGCGGAGAGGCGCGACTTGTATTCACCCACATCCTGCGCCCGGCTGGCCAGGGTGTTAATAGCGGTGTCCAAAGCGGTGATGGCAGCGGAGGCGCTGGCCTGCGTGCTCATAGCCAGGTCGTTAATGCCCAGGCCTGTGGAAGTGGCACTGCTCAAAGCCACGGACAGGGTTTCGGATGCATTTTCACCCGTCTGGAAAGAGACGCTGAAAGTACCGTCGATCAGAGCGGTATCGTTAAAGGTGGTCTCGGTAACAATCTGATCCACCTCGGAACGTAATGCGACAAACTGGTCGTTAATGGCGGTACGCTGCGTACTACTCAAACTACCATCCGCTGCCTGGGTGGCTTTCTGCTTCATGGTTTGCAGAATGTCCATGATATTTTGGTAACCGCCATCGGCGATGTTCAAAATAGCCTGGGCATTGGACACGTTGTCCAGAGCGGTTTCCAAACCGCGACGACGTGTTTCCAAACCACGGGAAAGCTGATAACCGGCAGGATCATCGCCGGGAGAGTTGATACGCTTACCACTGGAAAGACGCATTTGACGATCGGCAATGTTGGCGTTTGTCTTATTCAGGTTGTACAGTGACTGCATAGCCTGAATGTTCGATGCAACGCGGGTTAATCCTACTGCCATGTTAACCTCCTTGTTTAGGTTAATTAAGGTTAAAACTACTAACGAATGTTATTTCGTTTTCTTTGCTTTACTTCATTGGTCGTAGGGTGCCCCGGCTTCTTAAGTCGATTTTAAATATTTTTTAATTTTTCATATGTCATTGTATCTATTAGACTTATGAGAAATATTGGCAAGATTACTTAAATAAAGTATGTGAAATTTGGCCACAATATTAAAATATGTTGATATTTCACCATCCGGTTCAGGGTTTATAGGGACGAATCACCAGCACCGTATCCCCCGCCGCCAGGGTGGCACTCTTATTTCGGTTGATATGCTTTAAGTCGAAAGCACTCACACCAAACCGTTCCGCCAACCGGATATAGCGCTCGCTACGGGGCATCTGATAATGCAGCACTTCCAGCGGTACGTTGACAGGAATTTTTAAAAGGGTTCCCTTGCGCAGGGACTTAAACTTCATGCCATTAATTTTTTTTATTCGGGTTTCCCGCACCTGAAACATACGTGCTAACATAGACAGGGTATTCCCCCGCTGCACCCTGTAGATCAAGGTGTCTCCCGGGTGATATATCTCTTTGGCCACAACCCGTCCGGGATCAAAGCCCGGGTGTATCTTTTTTTTCTTTTTCTTTTTAACAATCTCTTTCTTTTTTTCGGCCACCGGGGGGGCATCACCTTCCGTTTCAGTGGGCACATTCATATTCCCGGGTACAAACAAGGGGTAGTCCTGATAGTTATTTTGACGGATTTGATCGATTGATGACAGCTCCGGATTAAGCTTTAGAAGCTGCTCCTCTGCGCCCTGAACGCTGTTAACTATCCGGTTTAATACCTGGAAATTTCTTACCCTGAACCGTTTGGCGGAGGTGGTGTCAACAAAAGGGATATCCGGAAAGCCAAAAGAAGCGGCGTTTTCGGGGTTGGCCAGGGTCATCACTGCATATATCTGAGGCAGATACTCTTTGGTTTCGGATTTCAAATCCTCACTTCCGGAAATAAGTTGCCAATAGGTTCGGTGACGGATAGTGCTTAACTTTTTCAGTACACGCCGTATTTTATTGGGGCCGGTATTATAGGCTGCAAAAGCCAGATTTATATCCCCCAACTCTAAAAACAGATCCTTGAGATACTCCGCCGAGGCCCGGGCCGACTTCATAACCCAAAAACGTTCATCCCTGTCTTCCGTAACCGTGAGCCCATATTCGCGAGCGGTGGCCGGCATAAATTGAAACATACCCGCGGCCCCGGCTTTGCTAATGGCATTGGGATTGAACGCCGACTCAACCGCTATAAAATAGATCAGCTCCTCGGGAAAACCATAGCGGGTAAACAGGGGACTAAAAGCGGGAATGAACTTCCGCGATTTTACGACCACCCTTTCAAAATAGTCATGGTAGGTCTTGTTCTTTCGATAAAGATGGATATAGCGTTCAATGTTATGAATGAAGCTATCCGGTACCACCGTGGCCGGTTTTACCTCCAGGGCCGCCGCCAGGGATCTTATCTGGCGGCGAATAGCCTGGCGAATTTTCACCGAATCTGTCTCAGCCGCCACCGGAGCGGAAAAGGAATCGGACGGTATGGGTTGTACATATAGTGCCTTCAGCAGGGAATCCTGTAACAGGCGATATTGATGTAGTTGATAGTAGTGTTGCTTAAACCATAAAAAAGCCTGATCCTTTTTCCCGTTTTTCATCAGCATCAACATAGCGGATAAGCCGTTTTTCAGAGCTGTTTTTGCTGAATCCGTACCGGAAACGGACAAGGCACCGGTTTGAGCACCGGCCACGGAAATAAACAGGAAAAATATGATAAACAGACCATTTTTCACACGAATCATAATTATTTGCCAATCTCCCGGTGAACCTTAAGATATATAATGTCTAAGTCGAAAGTGAATCACAAATGATTAGTCTAATCAACTAAAAACGGCTTTTCGAATTGAATAAGGATGTTATGAAAAACTCGAATGCAGACATGATCGAAGAAGACAGCTATTTATCCTCCCAAGTAAAAAAGCTTTCTCAAAAAATAAATCAATTACTCGAAGCTGTGTTCAACCAGTCTCCGGACGGGATGATGTTACTGGATTACCAGGGAGTTCTGCTATTGTGTAATACTTTAACGCACGACATGTTTGCCAAACCTCCGCAACCCGGTGATACCATTGAAACCCTGTTTGAGGAGCCCAACCGGAGTGAAGTACTTGGTGTCATGAACCAGCTTCAGCTCACCAGCCTTACCGAAAATAAATCGACACAGTCTTTGCAGTTAAGCCTGTCCGACAATCGTCAGAAACGGGTTTTGCTTGAAATTCATATCACGGCCACGCGTATTGATGAGGAAACCTTTTTTATTGTTCGTATGCAAGACATCACCGCGGAAAAACGCAATGAAATAGAAATGAGCCTGCTGGCCCATGCCATGATGAGCATTGGAGAAGGACTTTCAATCATTGATCTGGACGGAAAAATTATCTTTGCCAATGAAGCGTTTTATAATATTTTCAACTATCCCCTTAACAGCCTTAACAGTTCTAACATCAATGATCTTTGCCATGAGGACAATCCGAATGTATTTAAAGAGGTGATTATTCCGGAGAGTATAAATCATAACTGGCAAGGTGAAATAAGCTGTACAAAACGGGATGGTAGTCCTTTTCCATACTATGTATCAACATCCAACATCAAGGATGACAAGGATCAGCCCTTCTTGATCATCTGTGTCGGCAAAGATATTACCGAAAACAAGAATCTGGAAGCCCAGCTCCAACAGGCCCATAAAATGGAAGCCATCGGGCAGTTAGCCGGAGGGGTCGCTCATGATTTTAATAATCTTTTAATCGTCATCAGCGGGTATACGGACAGACTGATATCGCATCTTGCCGGTACACCGATGGTGCGGGCGGCCCAGGAGATTGACAAGGCCGCCAAACGGGCCTCCGCTCTCACCGGACAATTATTGGCGTATAGCCGCAAGCAGATACTAAAACCCGAGCTTTTTGATCTGAACGACCTCATCCATGACCTTTATAAAATGCTCTCCAGTCTGATCGGTGAAAATATTAACCTGCGTATCGAATTACATGATGCTCCTTTATTTATTTTAGCGGATCAGCATCAAATCGGGCAGGTTGTAATGAACCTGTGTGTCAATGCCCGTGACGCCATGCCCGAGGGGGGCGACTTAACCATCAGTACGTTCATTGCCGAAAAAGAAGAACTAAAGTGCTCTACCCTGGAGTTGAAAGATTATAATCAGCAATATGTCGGCCTCTCGGTTCAGGATACAGGTACCGGAATGAATGAGGATACAAAGAATAAAATTTTTGATCCTTTCTTTACTACCAAACCCAAGGATAAGGGAACCGGTCTGGGACTTTCCACGGTATACGGCATAGTAAAACAGAGTGATGGCGGCATTACCCTGGAAAGTACGCTTGAAATGGGGACAACCTTTTACATATATTTTCCTATGCACGCGGAAGAAGACATTGATAGAAACATCTCTTCCACACCCGGCCCAAACACGGAAAAAAATATGCATGGCCATGAAACCATTTTGGTTGTTGAAGATGAAGAAGCCGTAAGGGAACTCGTATGCGAAATGTTGGAGACATACGGTTACAATATTCTTTATGCTTTAAATGGGGTGCAGGCAACGGAAGTTTTCAAGGAGCATGGTGATAAAATAGACCTGATATTAACCGATGTGGTTATGCCCGAGATGGGAGGCAGGAAGTTGATTGAGAACTTGCCCAATATGCGTGCGAATGTAAAAGTACTCTATATGTCCGGCTATACCGACAACGCCATTGATGATCAGGGTATATTAAACCCCAATACCGAATTTATCCAAAAACCGTTTTCGCCATCGGATTTACTCAACAAGGTGCGCTGCATACTGGATAAGTAAAACCCTTCAGTAAAAACTATTTTCCTGTTTTAAAATATTTTTATCTGCGGATAAGACCAAAAAAAAGGCTCTGGATTAAACTCCAAAGCCCTTTTCTTACTGGTACCGGGAGCCGGACTCGAACCGGCACGGGATTACCTCCCGAGGGATTTTAAGTCCCTTGTGTCTACCAATTCCACCATCCCGGCACGGAATTTTTTATCAGCTTTTATTGTTCAATGGCGGGCAAGATTTTATTTATCTATACCTTCGCCGCTTCTTTCAAACAGACACGCCCCTGACCTGTTTTATAATAATGCTCGCGCTTTTGCGTTTCGGCCCTGGTTTCGTAGGTCTCCGAACAGACCAAACGCAACGGACGACGATGACGGGTGGACTTGACCAAGCCACGATTGTGCTCTTCCAAACGGCGGGACAAATCTCTTGTACAACCGATGTAACGACGATGATCGCGTTCGCTTACCAGAACATACACCGTGTAACACATTCGAGGCGACGGCCGGATTCACCCGCCTCAGGCGGGTTGCAGACCTCTCACACCCCGGCCACTTCTTTTAGCCAGCATCGGCCCTGTCCCGTCTTGAAAAACCGTTCCCGTCCGAGTGCTTCGGTCTTCGTCTCAAACTCCTCCCGGTAAACCAGGCGCAGCGGACGACGATGACGGGTGGACTTAACCAAGCCACGATTGTGCTCTTCCAAACGGCGGGACAAATCTCTTGTACAACCGATGTAACGACGATGATCGCGTTCGCTTACCAGAACATACACCGTGTAACACATTCGAGGCGACGGCCGGATTCGAACCGGCGCATAAAGGTTTTGCAGACCTCTCCCTTAACCACTTGGGTACGTCGCCTAATTTTTCTATTGCGAGGCCGGATTCGCCCGCCATAGGCGGGTTGCAGACCTCTCCCTTAACCACTTGGGTACGTCGCCTAATTTTTCTATTGCGAGACCGGATTCGCCCGCCAAAGGCGGGTTGCAGACCTCTCCCTTAACCACCTGGCCCGCTTAGGGAAACCGGGGAAACGTGACGATGATTTTTTCTTTGATCCAGACCGTCCGGACGAGCACCAGAAACCATACTCCCTCAACCCTATCTACTTCAGGCGTATGTTCGTATTATAAATTTTTTTTGCCGGAAATATGTATGAGGGAAGGAAGATATACCCTTTTTCAAAGAAAAAATCTTAAAATAAAAAAGAGCGAGAGACGGGATTCGAACCCGCGACCCCAACCTTGGCAAGGTTGTGCTCTAGCCAGCTGAGCTACTCTCGCTTAAATCATAAATCAGTTATCAATTTTGAGCCTTGAATATACGCACTCTATTATTTTCTGTCAACTTAAAATTCATCTGAATGGCGGTTTTTTATTCGCTCGATCATGCGCTTTCTTTTCAGAGCACTCTTTCGCGCTTCACCATGGGAATAGTACATAAAAAACAGAAAAACGGCAATAAGTATTACCAAAAAAACAGTACCGCTCATCGCTTACGCTCTCTCCTTTTCCCTCCCGTTTATGCAGCTTACGAAAAACCCGGCCTTTTACAAGCCGGGTAAAAATTTAGTGGAGACGCCGGGAGTTGAACCCGGGTCCGGACGAGGACCAATGTAAACATCTACGATTATAGTGATCGCTTAATTCTTGTCAGCCTGCAGGCGCGACCACCCTCCACACACGCTGACCAGCCTGTAAATGTTAAACAGAGAACCACAGGCATGAACCCTGTTTAATCCACCCAATTTGGCGTTTCATCCAACCCCGGTGAATTGGAGAAGGAGAAACGTGACAGTCAATTAAGCTGCCAGTGCGTAATTATTATCGGCACTTATGTGCTTTTCCGGTTAATCACGGGATAACCGGGATCCCGAATCGCAGTTTACACCCTTCACTCGCCCGTCGAATCCAGTATCGTCCCCGAACAATTTAAAGAGTCGTAGAATTTAATCATTTTGTCATCATATAGCTAATGATTATATCTGAATATTGTTTCAATCCATTTTTAACAGTTTTTGATACAGACTAAGATATTCCCGAACCTGCCTGTCCCAGGAGAAATCCTCTTTCATGGCCTGTATGCGAATTTTCATCCAGGCCTCCGGATGGGCATAGGTATTAAGGGCATGTTCCAGGGCCCACCGTAAACCGGCGGCATTATAATGTTCAAAAACAAAACCGGTACCTTGCTGCGTTTGCCAATCATAAGCCTTTACCGTGTCGGCCAACCCCCCGGTCTTCCGGACAACCGGAATGGTACCATATTTAAGGCTATATATCTGGTTCAGGCCACAGGGTTCATATTTGCTGGGCATCAGGAATATATCCGCGCCGGCCTCAATCCGGTGAGCAAGGGTGTTGTTATACCCGCTATAAAAAAATACCCGCTCCGGGTTGCGCGCCTGCAATCCATAAAAATATCGCTCATAACGCTCTTCGCCACTGCCCAGCACAATCAATTGGAAAGAAAAATCCTCCAGCAAGCCCTCCATAACTTCCGCGATCAGATCGACGCCCTTTTGCTCTACCAAACGACTTACCATGCCTATGAGCGGTTGCTGAAAATGATACGGCATTTTCAATTCATTCAACAGGCAGGCCTTATTCTCCGCCTTTAAATTAAGTGTCTTCAGGCCATAGTTTTTGCAGATTTCCCTGTCCGTTTCCGGATTCCACTCCGTGTAATCCACACCATTGACTATACCCACCAGCCGCTGACTGCGGTAAGCCAGCATGGCCTCCATGCCATGGCCATATTCCGGCGTCTGGATTTCCCGCGCATAGGTTTTACTGACCGTACTTAACATATCCGCATAAATAACCCCGGTTTTAAGAAAGTTAAAGCGTCCCTGCCGGGTATCAAAATCATCCAGCAGGGGCATAAAATCGGTCAGTCCCAGTTCATGTACCACATGTAAAGGGAAGTTACCGTGATAGCCCACATTGTGAAGGGTCAATAGCGTACGTGTATTTTTAAACAGCTTGTCCCATTTATATAAGGTTTTTAAATAGAGCGGGATCAGCGCGCTTTGCCAGTCATTACAATGAATGATATCCGGAGCCCAGTTCATGTATTGAAAAATCTCTATGGATACTCTGTTTAAAAAAGCAAAACGGAGATACTCATCTTCATGGTTGGTATAAATACTGTCCCGGTGGTATAACTCCGGACAATCAATAAAATAAACCGGGGTAGACGATCCGGGAAGGATCGCGGTGTACACGGAGTAATAAAGCTTCCGGTGGTTAAAGGAAACGGAGAGTCCCTGAAGAAAATCAACCGGATGAAAATCCGCCGAACGTACATTGCTTTGGGCATAAAGCGGTGTAATTACACGGATGTCAACCCCGTTTTCTCCCAGGTACTTACCAAGGGCGCCGCTTACATCGGCCAATCCACCGGTTTTTGTAAACGGATAAACTTCCGATGAGATAAATCCAACTTTCAAAATATACTCACAAACTCATAAGATGATTTAACGACTCTAATCCATTACTCGTGCGGGATAAAAAAAAATACAGGATATGGCGGATCATGCTCTTTTTCCGATCATAAAAAAAAGGATTAATTATAGGCCTTTTTTACATATGTCAGTACGGCGTCATGTACCTGTTGCAAGGAATGCTGTCGCATGTCAAAGCTCAGCTCCGTTTTTTCACAATACTCATAGGGCTTATCCACACCGGGCACATCCCGGAGCTCTCCTTTGGCAATTCGATCGAAAAAACCTTCCTTGTCAAACTGACGGGCAAACTCCGCGGTCGACTTAAGATGCACTTCCACGAAATTGCGGCAAAGACCGCGTACAAATTCCCGGCTCTCCGTATAGGGCGAAACAAAGGAAGCAATGGCAATGATGCCGTTCTTTTCCAGAATCGAAGCCAGATGCCCCACCCTTTTAATATGCCGATTCACTTCCTCGCGCGTGAATCCCGTCTCGGGGAAAAGCGACCGTACCGTGTGGCTGTCCAGGCGTTGGATTTTTCGCTGATCCTTCTCCAGGCTTTCGGCAAGCATATTCCCCAGGGTGGTTTTACCCGAATAAGGCATGCCGGTAATCCAGATGACATAGGCCGGTATCTCCACCCGGCCAAACTTCAACCGCGCCCAACCCTTCTCATGCAGATAGTAGATGATCATCTTGGCCACAAGCTCCAGAAGCCCCACTTCTATGGCCGTACGAATCTGACCGGTAAAAAGATAAACCAGGGTAATGGTGGTGGCCGTGGCCGTAAAACGCCAGGAGATGGTTTTTAAAATGGTACGAAGATTACTGTCTTTGTACATAATTCCTTCTAATTTCTATTGAACAGATCATCCGGGGGCTTTTTATCGGATATATCGTCCGGTTTTACAATATAGTGGCCAAACCATCTGTAAAAAGGGCGTATCAACTGCGGCATCCACATGCTGCCCAGCAAAAGATACATGGTTACCAAAAACCAGATGGGAGTGCTGGGCCATTCGTTTACAATGCCGACATTGGCAATTACCATGGCCGCCAGGGACAACAGATAGCCAAAACGTTTAACGGCAAGGTCTTTCTCTTCAGGCCGGGGGAATAGCATTATACAGGTTCCTCCGCTTTACAGGCTTCCACACTGTCGCTGTCAATTTCTACCGACAGGGTTTGCAAAATCCCGTCGATGGTTATCACCAGTCTGGTTTCTCCCTTCCGGTTCATGACCGTTCCCCGCATCCCTTTAAAAGGGCCATGAATCACTTCCACGAGGTCACCCTGCCGAAAATAGTTCTCAAGCTGTAAGCTCTCCGGGTTTTCCATCATCAGTTTTAATGATTCGATTTGCCAGTCAGGCACAATACCCGGTTGCCCTTTAAAGTTTACCAGCTTGATCACTCCGTGGGTTTCCAAAACGGAAAAACGGTCTTTATAGTCAAAACGGCTGAAAACATAACTGGCAAAAAGAGGGACTTCACTCTTCTTTTTACGGTTTTTATATATCGCTGTTTTGGTGATCAACGGCAGAAAAACTTCAATACTCTTCTCTTCCAGGCCATCCCGGACTTTTTTTTCATGCCGGGGACGGGTGTACAACACATACCATTTTTTCATAATACTCCACGAATTCGATCCTAAAAATCTACGGGAATAACAATAAGTTTCAAAACAATTTTATTCCCAAAAGAGAATCTTTCCTATCAAGCCGGAACACCGTCCTCTTCATCAAACAAGGCCCATACCTCCCGGCCCACATCGACGATGGAGCCGGATCTTTGACACACGGCAGACTCAGTTGAAATTAGAAAAGCATCATCAAAGCCATGCATACCGTTATATACGGTTTTTGCCGCCAGTTCGGGATGCCATAAGATACCTTTAAGATCATAACCCGGATGTGCGACAGCCAACAAATCGGGATAAAAAGAAAACAACGGATCATGTAAGGCAGTTAACTCCACGGCAGCGTAAACACTTTCCCCCGGAAGTACCTCTTTGATCACGGGCCTACCGTCCACGGGGTCTCTCAAAGTCAACAGACGATCGGTCAGTTCATGGCGCAGATGCTCGTATTCACCGGCCGTCACCCGCCCGTTTTTCTCCCGACCCGACAGGTTGATATAAATACGGCCCGGATAGAGGCTATAGGCCCGGCTGTCCGCGTGGATATGATGTAAATTGGCCGGGCGCGGATGCGTGAAGCGTAGATAGCCCTGTTGCCACAACCAGTGATTAAGATAAATTTCCCGCTTTAAAACCGTAAAGCCATGATCGGAAAGCAGTACAAACCGGCTGTCTTCCGGATGATTATCCACCATCCAGCCGATAAAACGATCGACCTTCCCATACAGGTCATCATACAAACGGATCATATCGCCATCGCCCCGGCGGAAGGATTCATAGGTGAAATGATGTAGCCGGTCCGTCTCCATAATATGCACCATAAACAGATCCCACCGCTCACGAAGAGCATAATGACGCGCTATTTCCAGCCGTTTATCCAGCACCGTATGCAAATCTTCCAAAAAAGCGCCCAAATCCTTTTTGGCCAGGTTCACATCGCTGTCGATGCGGTAGGCGCTGCTTTTCAGAAAAGGAACTTCCGAGGGCGGATAAACACCCTGATCCAAATCCGGCCCCAAAAAGCCGCAAATGGAAATTCCGTTTATCTTGCCGGGGGGATAAGTAACCGGAACATTCATGCTAAAAACACGCTTGCCCCTGTCGGACAGCTTTTGCAAAAGTGTGGGCCGCCGCAAGTGAGCGGCATTAGGGGTATACCAGTTCAGGCTGCGTGCATCGCGCTCGGTAAAACTGAGTATGCCATGCTCATGGGGAGGCCCCCCGGTTAAAAAGGAGGCCCAGGCCGGAGCCGAAAGAGGCGGCTGAACCGAAACGATTTCCTTAAAGGCGCCGCGGCCCGCCAGCTGTTTTAAGCGCGGCATTTTACCCCGTTCAAAAAAACCTTTTAGCAAGGAAAAGGGAACGCCATCCAGGGCAATCACTACAACGGGAGCGGTGTTCATCATCCCAATACCCGTCCTTTCATATCCCCGACCTGCGCTTGTCCCATGCGCGCCAGGATGGTTGGCGCCACATCATATATATCACAGCGAGTCAACTTTCCACGGGCAACTCCCTCGCCCTTGAATATGAAGATACCGTCAAAGTCATGATTGGCGCCATCGGGCCCGGTATCATTATTCAAGGTGAAAATATTCTCTGCCCCCCCCACGGAAGCACTGACCCGATAAGCCAGCTCCCCCACATACAGCATTAAATCGGGCGCTATCCCCTCCACTTCCCGGTAGCTTTCGCCGGGATCGATTATCCGCCCCTTAACCGGTATATTTCCGCTGATCTTAAGTTGACTTAATTTTTTTTCCAACTCCGCCTTAAGGGCCGGAAGCGAAGCGGGCGGCACCACACCCAACGGCTCTCTTCCCCGTACATTGAAATAAAGCCTGGCGTAATAACCACCATCCGCCCATACCTGTGTTTTGCCCCAGTCTATCATGGCTGCATCCAACCGCCGCGAATTTCCCGGAGATGTTTTAAGCACCAGATAGCCCTCGTTTATCAACCACTGATTGATCCGTAAAAGCCCCTTCATGGTTTGCGCCCCATGATCGGAAACAATCATAACATCGGTAGCGGGTGATAGAATTTTCAACAGACGTCCCAGTTCTTCATCCAGAAAGAGATAATAGTCACGAATAGCCTGTCGATAGGGGTTGTCTGTTTGATGGTAGGGGCTCTCCTCATCCATATAATGCCAAAAGGCATGATGCAGGCGATCCAGACCGATCTCCACCAACATAAAAAAATCCCAGGGATAATGTTTCAGCATGTGTTGCGCCCATTTAAAACGGGCCGCGGTCATTTTATAGAGCGCCTTTAGCAGCATCTCCGGCGATGTATGGCGAAAATCCTTTATATCGGTGCGATAATGCGGTACATGTTTGAGCAGGGATTGTTTTAACCGGGCGGGCCAGGTAAAATTATCGCTGTCACGGGCCAAAAGACCGGCCACCATATAGCCGCGCAGTGGTTTTACCGGAAAAGTTTGCGGAACACCGATGACGATGCTCTGCCGGCCGGCAGCGGAGAGGATATCCCAGAGGCGCGGTTTCCGTATATGGCTGCCATTGGCAACAAAATGGTCAAAGTAGTTATGGGAGGCCCGGTTATGAAAACCGTAAACGCCCAGTTCCCCGGGATCGGCGCCGGTGGTCATCACGCTCCAGGCCGGCACGGTTATGGGAGGATCGCAACTCCGCATGGGGCCATACAGCCCCCCGTCCATCAGGGAGGCAAAATGGGGCAGCACCTCTTTCCACCTTTCAAACAGCAGCCGGGGCGCGGCACAATCCAGACCCAGCACAAACATTTTACGGTCAATGGCCATACTTTTCTTTCCGGTACCGTAAAAGATCCTCAATCAGTGCATCGGGAACATACAGATTACCCCGCCCCCGGCCCAACTGTATGTCCGGCTTAACCGTGCCGTGAAAATCCGAGCCGCCGGAAACGCACAACTCCAGCTTGTGTGCCGCTTCCAACAGAAAACGGGTCATGTTCCATACATGGTTGGAATAGTAAGCCTCCAGGCCATCCAGCCCCTGGCCACGCAACTCACGAAAGATGCGCGTATAGCCGTTATAGTTTTTCTGATTCAGACTAACGGGATGGGCCAGGATCACCAGTCCGCCGGCCTCATGAATCATAGCCGCGGCTTCTTTAAAGGTAAGCTTCTTTTTGGAAACATAACCGGCCTTACCCTTGGCCAGATATTTATCAAAAGCTTCCCAGACGGATGATACATACTTATGCCTGTGCATCAGGGTGGCGATATGGGGCCGTCCGATGCTGCCGCCACCGGCCAGTTCCTTCAGTTCATCAATGGAAAGCGCCATGCCTTTGTCGTTAAGCTGGCGGATAATACGTTCCGCCCTTTCCTCCCGCGCCCGGCTCAATTCCGCCAGGCCACTCCTTATACACTCATTCTCAGGATCGATGAACAAGCCCAGCACATGCATATGGGCCTTACCCGGCAAGGGATAATCGATACTCAGCTCCACACCGGGAATTAGCCGCAGGGAGGTATCACGGGCGGCTTTCATGGCCGGGAGACACCCACCCGTTTCATCATGGTCGGTGACGGCCAGAGCGCTTAGCTTTTGCCGGAGGGCTTCCGCCACCAACTCCTCCGGGCTCAGGGTACCATCGGAAAAAGTGGTGTGACTGTGCAGATCAACGGCCATTACATATATCCCAGGTCACGCAGACGGTCATCCAGTTCTTTTTTGCCATCATCCATGACCGTATCATTTTCCTGCGCCAGCAAATAATCCTGCAAAATAAAGTGAATCAGTTCGGAGATATCCTTAAACGGCGTCTCTTTTCGGTGCTCTTCCAGCGCAATCAGCAGCTTTTCATCAATCGATATTTTCATCTTAAGACTCCCACAAATGACTAATTTACATATAAAGGGGCAAAAACGCCCACACAATCGTCCCGCGGACAGAATATATTTTGATTTACGAAACAACATAAAGTAACAAGGGCACGGGAATCCCGCGATACCCGGATAGAGAGCAACCGCCCAAAATATCCGCGATCAACTCAGCTCCAACCCGATTTCGCATACCGGTCTTCTTTTGTGTTCGGTAAAAAAGAGTTTATGCAAAACAGCATATAAACAACACGGCTCCCGGCCGGTGCCATTTACAGGGCGGGAAGGTAAATTCATTACCAAGCCCCTTGTTCACTTCCCGTGCCGGGCCGGACACTAATGCCGGGATTATGACTTCCACGCGATTAAAAGGTTAAAGGTAGTGATTTATTTTCCCGCAATCTCAAGAATAAAATTATTATTTTTTTTTCCTATTCCTTCCTCTATATTATTGAAAACCTACACTTTGCAAAAAACGCCACTTACCAGGAGTTCTGTATGAAAAGAAGAGAATTTATTCAAACTTCGGGGCTGATAACCGCCGGAGCCCTGTTACCGGGAACTTTACTTGGAAAACCGTTCAAAGCGGCCAACAAGCAAAAATATCCTTATGTGCTGGAACCCGTCATGGACGGGGATGTAAAGGAGTTCCATCTTTTTATCGACATCCACCAGCAGGAAATTGTTCCGGGATTCAGGATACACACCCTGGCCTTCAACAACCAGGTGCCCGGTCCGGAAATACGTGTCAACAAGGGGGACAAGGTGCGGGTCATCTTTAAAAACAAAACGGAATTGAACCACACCATCCACTGGCACGGCCTGCATGTGCCCTGGCGCATGGACGGCGTACCCTATGTGACTCAGATGCCGGTAATGCCGGGTCAGGAATTTGTTTATGAGTTTACCGCCGAACCCGAGGGCACACACTTTTATCATTGCCACTGGGGTACCCTGCTGCACATGCAGGCGGGTATGTACGGCAGCTTTATCATCGATGACCCTGAAGACCCCATCCCGCGCCGTTTTCCCTATAAAAGGGAGTATACGCTGCTCTACTCCGCTCATGATGTTAATTTTCTGCGCGAGGAGATGAACAGTATGCTGGAACGCATGAAGGAACGGATGTACATGATGAAAACCGGCCGGTTTAACAAGGAACGTTTCGCCGTCTTTGACACTAAAAAAGAGTTTGAGGATGCGGTAAAAAACGGCTATCAGCCCCCCTATGTGGTTAACCGCCGCGCCCCGGATGACCTGCCGGTTCCCAACTGGTTTACCGTAAACGGCAAATCCTACCCCTCCACCCCGGCGCTCTTTATCACCGAGGATGAGAATATCCGTGTGCGGCTGATTAACGCCGGCACGGAAGAACACTACCTGCATCTGCACGGTCATGACTTCTGGCAGGTGGCCGATGACGGCCTGCCCGTGCCGCAACCCTGGCAGCGCAACACCCTGCGCCTGAGTCCGGGCAAAACGATCGATATCATCATCGAAGGTAAAAATCGCGGAATATGGACCTTCCACGATCACGATACACGGCGGGTGACCAATAACGGGCTATACCCGGGCGGCAACCTATTGGCTCTGGTTTACGAAGACCTGCCGGCAGAGGAGACAAAATTGAACATGATGGCGCAAAAGATGGGACTGAAAAGCCTGCCCATCGTCGCCCTGGACGAATAAGAATGGTTTCTTTCGTTTTACAAACCTTCAGGAGAAAAAAATGCGTATCATAAAAAGATTTTTATTTTTCATCTTAGCAACCGCCCTTACGCAAGGCGCGACGGCCCAGGTCAGCCCGGAAATACAACTGGGCGCGCGCGGGGTGATGTCCTTTAATACCGATATCAGCGGCAGCCAAAAAACAAGCTCGGTTAACGATTTTTCCGATACCGGGCTGTTACTGGGATTCCGTCAAAAACTGTACAGTAACTTTCGCGGACAAATGGTTATCGGCATGCAGTTTCCCGATGCCGACTCCGATCTGGGTCAGGTTTTCTTTCATCAGACCTTCCTGCAACTGGAGAACCGTAACCATGTGCTAAAGATGGGGCGGTCACGGGTGCTCAGCACGCTGATCGAATTCCCCACCCTGCGCGATGATGACGCCCTGCCCTTTACCGATGTGCTCAACCCCTTTTCCTCGGGTGAGAATACCGAGGACAACCAATATGGCAATGTCATCGAAGTCTCCCGCTTGTTCGGCCAGCGCTACTGGCTGCGCGTTCACGGCGAGCATTTCACCAAAACACCTCAGGGCGGCGGCACAAGTGAAACCGACTTCAGCCTGAATGCCGTTGGCATTGCCTTTGAATATCTCGTCCCGGAAACACAGATATGGAACCGGCCCTTTGTGCAACAGCTTGGCCTCAGTTTTAACAACTTTCTGACCGACCGGCGGGGCTACTCCGCCCAGTTGGACAAAACGCTTATCAACATCCTGGCTTCGGCCATAATCAATATTAAAGCGGATCCGCTTTACTTTTGGGACGCGCGCTTCCAGGCCATCTACAATCGCGGTTTTGATGATATCCGGGGAATCGCCACTTATTATGATCTAACCCGGGCCCGCTCCACCGCCGTTTTCGGCTCCCTGAGATTCTTATACCGTAAACTGGAACGTCCCACCCTGCAATGGGCGCTTTCCGCCGGATACAAGACCTTTCCGGATATATCAACGGCCAGCGATCAATGGCAGCTTATATCCAATCTCTTTTACCGGCTGGGTGAAAATTTCGACCTTACCGTGCAACTACAGCATGCCCGCTTCAACGGCGATCTGAAAAATCTGTACGGCAGTAGTGAAACCCGGCTGCAATTCGGCCTGGTCTATTCCATTGATCAACGCTGGAATAAACAATTTGACGATCGCAACTCTCTGTTGAACCTGGAGCACGGCTATATTCCTTAAAAACAAAAAGCCCGGCCTGAAACAGACCGGGCTTTTATTTTTTAAAAGACTTTTACGCCTTTACAACATTCTTCTTTTCGCCTTTGACACTGTCCGTGGCGTTACGCGTATCCACCAGCAGTTTCGAATGCTTGACAATAAAGTCAAAATCATAAGCGGAATGGTCGGTGGAAATCAGCACACAATCATAGGAGGCCAGGTTTTCCGGAGTCAGTTCCACGCTTTCACGCTTGATATCATAGTGACGCATGCTGGGCAGCACGGGCACATGCGGATCATTGTAGTCCACTTCGGCCCCTTTATCCAGCAGGATTTCCATCAGTTTAAAGGAGGGGGATTCACGCGGATCGTCGATATCTTTTTTATAAGCCGCGCCCAATACCAGCACCCTGGAACCCTTCAGGCTTTTGCCTTCATTGTTCAGGGCATCCATCACTTTATTGATCACCCAGAACGGCATGTGGGTATTTACCTCGCCGGCCAGTTCGATAAAGCGGGTATTCATTTCAAATTCACGCGCTTTCCAGGTCAGATAAAACGGATCGATGGGAATACAGTGCCCGCCCAGTCCCGGACCGGGATAAAAGGCCATATAACCGAAAGGCTTGGTCTTGGCGGCATTGATCACTTCCCAGACATCGATCCCCATACGGTCAAGAATCATCTTCATCTCGTTCACCAGGGCAATATTGACGCTGCGGAAAATGTTTTCCAGCAATTTGGTGGCTTCCGCCGCCTGGCTGCTGGAAACGGGAATCGTTTTAACAATTACTTTTTCATACAGGTTTTGTACCAGTTTACGGGCATATTCCGTATTGGCGCCTACCACCTTGGGGATGGTGCGTGTGTTAAAGTTGGGGTTATTGGGGTCTTCCCGTTCCGGTGAAAAGGCCACCCAAAAATCGACATCGGCTTTCAGCCCGCTCTCTTCCAGTATCGGCTTGAGCACCTCTTCGGTGGTACCGGGATAGGTGGAGCTTTCCAGAACAATCAATTGATCTTTGCGGATATTGGGCGCCAGATTCTTTGCCGTGCCGATGATATAAGACATGTCGGGTTCACGGTGTTTGGTCAGCGGCGTGGGCACGGCAATTAACACACAATCCACTTCCTTAATACGCGTAAAATCCGTGGTGGCTTCAAACAGCTTGGAATCACGCACTTCCTTAACACGTTCCTCGGCAATATGCTTGATGTAGGATTTGCCGTCGTTAAGCATATCCACTTTTTTCTTATCGATATCGAAGCCAATGGTTTTAAAATTCTGTTCCACAAATTCCATCAGCAGGGGCAGGCCGACATAGCCCAGGCCAACCACACCAACCACAACTTCATTCTGTTCAATTCGTTTGAGTAAATCCATCTTTACAAACCCTCATTTTAATTTTGCGGCCGACCAATCGAGAAGTAGTCAATGCCATATTTTTTCATTCTTTTCGGATTATAAATATTCCGGCCGTCAAATATCACCGGATGAGACAGAGTTTCCTTAATCAGATAAAAATCCGGTTCACGGAACTCATTCCATTCGGTCATGATCACCAGAGCATCGGCCCCCTCCAGGGCTTCATAACGTTTGTCATGCAGGGTAATGCCATTGTTGACCCTTTTGCCAAAACGCCATTTGGCCTCTTCCAGGGCTTCGGGATCATGCGCCTGTACCTTTACACCGGCCTCATTCAGGGCGGTTACCATCTCGATTGCCGGTGCCTCGCGCATGTCGTCGGTTTTCGGTTTAAAACTCAGGCCCCACATGGCGACGGTTTTGCCTTTCAGATCGTTATTAAAGTACTTTTTAATTTTACTGAAAAGTACCGTCTTCTGGGCGGCATTCACACTTTCGACCGCTTTTAATATCTTTAGGTCGAGTCCATATTCATCGGCGGTTTTAATGATGGCCTGCACATCCTTGGGAAAGCAGGAGCCACCGTAACCGGTTCCGGGAAAGATAAAATAGGGTCCGATACGTACATCGCTGCCGATGCCCTTGCGCACCATGTCCACATCGGCGCCGGTCAAATCGCACAGATTGGCAATCTCATTCATAAAGGAGATTTTGGTGGCCAGCAGGGCGTTGGCCGTATACTTGGTCAGCTCGGCGCTGCGCTCATCCATAACGATAATCGGCTTACCGGTACGTACATAAGGCGCATAAAGGTTGCGCATAATTTCCGCGGCCTCTTCATTTCTTGTGCCGATGACCACACGATCCGGTTTCATGAAATCGGAGATGGCCGCACCCTCTTTTAAAAACTCAGGATTGGAAACCACGGCAAAATCATGATCGGTATATTTCTTAATCTCCTCGGTAACGCGATCGGCGGTGCCCACGGGTACGGTGCTTTTATCCACCACGACCTTAAAGCCGTTCATGTTCTTTCCGATGTCCCGGGCCACAGCCAGTACATATTTCAGATCGGCCGACCCGTCCTCATCCGGGGGCGTGCCCACGGCTATAAAAATGATGGTCGATTCTTTTACCGCTTTAGCAATATCCGTGGTGAAGAACAAACGTTCCTCGCGCACATTACGCTTAATCATCTCTTCCAGGCCCGGTTCATAAATGGGCACGTGTCCCTTATTCAGGTCATTTACCTTCTTTTCGTCAATATCCACACAGGTGACTTCGTTTCCGGTATCCGCAAAACAGGTACCGGCTACCAGACCCACGTATCCGGTTCCAACAACCGCAATCTTCATTATCGCGCTCCTTGCACTTTATCAATTAGAATGAATGTGTTCTCGGTTCTATTTAATTAAAATTGAGAATAAAATTTCAATTAGCCGTTAATAACGGCGCTTTTTCTTCCCGCCCGGTTTGGAATAGTAATGGTGGTAGTAATAGTAATAATAGGAACCATACATACCGCCCACTTCCACTCCGTTGAGCAAGGCGCCCAGTATACGGGTATTCACCGCATCCAGAAGTGATTTAGCGCGCACAAGGGCGTCATAATTTGTGTGACCGGAGGAAACAACCAGAATGGCACCATCGACGATGGTGGACAAAATGGCCGCGTCGGTCACGGCAATGATCGGTGGGGTATCAAACAGGATAAAATCAAATTCCTCACGCAGCTTTATCAATAAAGCCTTCATCTTCTCCGATGCTAAAAGCTCGGAAGGGTTCGGCGGTAAAACGCCGCTGGGGATGATATACAGGTTGTCCATTATGGATGGTTTAATCATCTGTTCAAAGCTGATATCATCCATCAGATAGTTGGTCAGACCTTCATCTTTTTCCAGGCCGAAAATGCTGTGCACCACCGGACGTCTCAGGTCGGCGTCGATCAAGACCACCTTTTTACCCGACTGGGCCATGGCAATAACCAGGTTGGCCGAGGTGGTGGATTTACCCTCCTTGGGGCCGGAACTGGTTACCAGCACCGCGCCGATCTTCTCATCCACATAGCTGAACTGGATATTGGTACGCAGGGAGCGGTAGGCTTCCGATACGGGCGACTTGGGATCGAGATGGGTAATCAAACGGGCTTCGATACGCTTGCCTTCCATCGGCCCCAGCTTGCTCATGCGGGCCTCCAGCTTTTCTTCCACCTTGCTCATCTCGATACGCGGAATGGTGGCCAGTATATTGAACCCAAGCTGTTCCAGCTCTTCCTGTGACTTGATGGAATTGTCAAAGTATTCACGCAAAAAGGTAATGCCGATACCCAGACCCAGACCGAGCACCAGCCCCAGGGCCAGGTTAAGTTTTTTCTTGGGCTTTGTGGGAAACAGCGGCTCAATGGCCTCATCGATCACCCGCACTTCCTTGCGTTGCCCGGCTTCCTGTATTTTCGTTTCTTCCAGCCTTTTGGTCATCATCACAAAAGTTTGCTCATCCACCAACTGACGCCGTTTTAAACGGGCCATTTCCAAAACCTTGTTGGGCAGCTGCTCCAACTTGGCGTTATATTCGGCAACCACATCCTGCAGGGTGTTTATCTTGGCCGTACTGGCGGTAATTTCGGCATCCAGGGTGATAATTCTGGATACCAGTTCCTGGGTCAGTTGAAAGGGATCCCGTACCATGCTGGAGGTGGAAAGTTTTTTGGCTTCCTGATCCAGACGTTGTTTCAGGGATTTTATTTTACTTTCATACTGAGCCACCTGCCCCAGGAAAAAGCCCTTGTTCACACCCTGGGCCTGGGATTCCACGGCGGTGACGAACTTGGTCTTTTCCGCCACCAGCTTGGCCAGCTCCTCCTGCAGGGTTTTGATATAGGGCGTGGAAATCTCACTGATCTCGGCAGCCAGGGTTTCACGGCGCCCTTCCAGTTGTCTTTCGAGGGAGTTCTTCATTTGCAGATTGGCCTGCAACATAACCTGAGACTGTTCCAGTTCCGCTTCGATTTGCGAAAGGCGGGTAATCAACTCCGTGGTCTCTTCATCCAGACTGGCCACCCGCTCGCGTTCCTGGTATTCCTTAAGCAGGTCTTCCGAGGAGGAGAGTTCCATGCCTTTTTTACGCAATTGTGCTTCCAGAAATTTCCTTAACTCTTTTATTTCACCCTGATTAAACTCGGCGCTGGCGTCGGCATATTCCTGGGCCAGGGTATTTACGGTATAAGCCGCTTCAAAAGCGCTGGGGGCGGAATAGGTAACCTCAATAATATCGGTCTCTTTTTTGTTGACCACCTCCATGTTCTCCCGTACGATGTTCACCATCTGACGCAAAGTCATGTATTCGCCGTCATCATTGGGATGGAACAGTGAGAGCGAATCTCGCACATTGGAGAGCTCCAGACGCTTAATTACGCGTTCGGCAATCGTACGGCTTTTTATAATCTCGATCTGATTGGTGATATGGGTACTCTGGTTACCAAAGCTGTTAAAATCAAAAAGAGCGTTTTCCATGGCCCGTGATTTGTCGATGATCAGCGTGGTGGAGGCTTCGTAAACGGGATCGGTGGTAAAGGTATAGTACACCGTTGCCGTGAAAACAAAGATAAAGGAAAAGAGGATAATCCATCTTCCCCGGTAAAGGATACGTATATAATCTGTCAGCGTAACATTCTGTACCGCATTTTCATTGCCGATGTCGACAGAAGGATTGTTCACAATCACATCTCCTGAGATTCATTTATTTTGGGATTAATCAGCTGGTTTTCGGTAAAATCATGAAAAAATTGAATTTAAACGTTTCTTTTCTTTAAACAAAAAAGAAACACGGCCTCATGTAAGCTACCGGGAGCTAAAAATAGAATTTTGCTTTGAGTGTACGAATCTATCTCATATCGATAACGCGCACTCCGGGGATATCCTTAAAGGTAAACAGGCTGTCTTTCAACTTTGCTTTTACGTCTATATCGGATATTTCAAAAAGGGTTGTGTTATTATTCAGATCGGTAATTTCTATTTTTGTTATGAACCAACTGCCGTCTTCCACCCAAATTTTCATACTCTTCACCACACCGGTAACCTTCCCCTTTGGCGTAAGTTTGATAACATAAATTTCCTTACCGTTGTTTTTTTCGGTGCGGATTAAGGTAGAATAGTACTCCTTGGGATATTTAAAAAGCATATCCCGCGGCAACAGGGCTCCGGACTCTTTTCGCACGCGGTCCACGATCACCTGTTTATTAATGGCGTTATAGGTCCAGACCGTTTTCCCGTCGGTTACAATCTGCTGTTCCTCACTCTCAAACCGGTATTTCGTTCCATCCTTTACCCACACCTTACCCACGGTTTCACTTACCGTGCCGGTTAACCTGAAAGACTCCACCCGCTTGAATGTGGCCGTAAAGTTGTCCATATCCTCATAGGTATCCTGAACCTCATCTATAATGTCTTCCACATCCTGGCTCAGGAGGGGCATGACCATAAGAAAAAGAAAGAGTAGTGAAAAAAAACGTTTCATAGGTGTTCCTGTCATCAACTTATTAAAATTATCTTTATGTTTTCGTCCGTCATCAATAGTGTAAAATACGATCCACGGCGCTCCGGGTTCATTTTATCTTATCACCGGAGGGTTTTATGAAATCTGGTTGAGCTCTTCAAGCGTCATCAACACTTCGCGGGGCTTGCCCCCTACGGCCGCGCCCACAACCCCTTCTTCTTCCATCATGTCGATCAACCGTGCCGCGCGGGAGTAACCGATTTTCAAACGGCGTTGCAGCAGGGAAATGGAACCCGACTGATTCTGAACCACAATGGCCCGGGCATCGGCATACAACGGATCGGCCCCTTCGCCAACACCGTCATCGTACATCCCCTTGCGGCTCTCTGTCGGTTGCGGCAGGCTGTAATATGGCAATTTCGGCTGCTTTTTGATGTGATTAATAACCGCTTCCACCTCTTCGATGGCCACAAAGGGGTTTTGCAGCCTGGTCGGCTTGGCCGTACCGGTTATTTTAAACAACAGGTCGCCGTTGCCCAAAAGCTGATCGGCGCCGTTGGCGTCCAGAATGGTGCGTGAGTCAATCTTTGTCGCCACCTGATAAGCCAGGCGGGCCGGCAGGTTGGCCTTGATCAGACCGGTGATCACATCCACACTGGGGCGCTGGGTGGCCACGATCATATGAATGCCTCCGGCGCGGGCCATCTGCGCCAAACGGGCGATAGGCATCTCTATCTCCTTGGCCGAAACCATCATCAGATCAGCAAGCTCATCGATGATGATTACGATATAAGGCATCAGTTGATGTTCGGTCTTTTTATAGGCCCGGGGATTGTTCAAAATTTTACGGTTGTACTCGCGAATATCCCGTACCCCGAGATGATGCATGCGCTCCTGGCGGCGCTCCATCTCCAGTACCATCGTGTTCAGCATGCTTACGGCATTGTTGGGCTTGGTGATCACATCCTCATCCAAATCGGGCCGGTACAACAGATACTGTTCCTTCAACTCGCGGTAGGGAGACAGCTCCAGCTTTTTGGGATCGATGAGTACAAACTTCACCTTTCCCGGATCCACGGCATACAGCAGGGAGCATATGATGGTATTGATTCCCACGCTTTTTCCCGCACCCGTGGCCCCGGCGATAAGCAAATGCGGCATCTTAACCAGATCGACAATAAAGGACTCGCCATTGATGGCCTTGCCCACGGCGATAGGCAGTTCGAAATCACTTTTATTAAACTTTTCGGATTTTATCAGGGAACGCAGGTAAACCATCTGCGGAATGCGGTTGGGAATTTCAATCCCCACCGCCGCCTTTCCGGGAATGGGAGCAATGATCCGAATGCCACGGGCCTCCATGCCCAAGGCCAGGTCATTTTCCAGGCTCACGATCTGACTTACCTTAACCCCCGGCGCCGGTTGCAACTCATACAGGGTGATAACCGGTCCGGCGGTCACCCGCACCACCTTGGCCTTTACGCCAAAATCCATCAATTTTTTCTCCAGCAATTCGGCATTGGCCTTCAATTCTTCCCGGGTAACGGTTTGCCGGTTGGCGGGCGGACTGTTTAACAGGTCGATGGATGGGAAACGGTAACGGGCGATGCTGTCCCGAACCATATCGTCATAATCGACCTCTTCTTCTTCAACCGCCTCCTTAAACTCAAACGCCTCACCCGTTTCGCCGGCAGGCGCGGACTCCGTTGCCGGCAGGGAAACCTCCTCTGTGGGAACAGTTTCACTCTCCGTGGTATCAGGCAGGGAAATTTCCGGAGAAAAGGGTTCCGGCGGGGGCACGGACTCTTCGGTAGCCGGAACATCGGGTATGGTGGGTTTTACATCCTCGGGCTTTTTGCTTTTAAGCTGTTTTTTCCGGGCAAGGTTTTCTTTTTTTTCAGCTTCCCGGGCCAGTTTTTTCACACGGCGTTTTTCCCGGAAAGCAGCCTGCCATTGGTTTAGGGTGTTCACCACGGCATTTTTCCAGCGTACCACTTCCACAAGCCATTGTCCTACCGTGCCCCCAAAGGAAAGGGAAACCAGTAAAACAAGTGAAAAGATAAAGATTAACACCGCCCCGATTTCACCGGTATATATTACCAACCGTTCGGTAAACCACCCGCCAACCAGTCCTCCGGGATAGTACTCCGACAATTTCCCACCCTCACGCAGAGCCGCGGGCAGGGTCAGTCCCATGGAAATCCAGAACATCCAGGCCGATGCCTTTATATGTGTAGCCAGCGGATGTTTAAATTCGGTTTTTCGCAGGATATTCAGTCCGGCCCCAAAAATCATCAGCGGAATAATCAGGGCGGCATAACCGAATGTCCACTGAATAAAGAAATAGGCGATAACCGCGCCTACCGGCCCCAGCCAGTTGCCCACCGTAATCAGGTGATCCCCGTTCAGGCTCACCGGGTCATCCGCATGATAACTGAGGATGGCCAGGAAAAGAAGCAGAGCGATTCCGGAGAGGAAGAGACCGATAAAGGGTTTAACGGATTCGGAGGATCTATTTTTCTTTTTTGCCATAATCTGCCTTTTTAAACTGCGCAAGGAATATAGCCATTGACGTTTTTGTACACAAACCTACTTATAATTAACCGATTCATTTCAAAGAATTATCTTTTTGAATTATATCCGATTATTAGGAGCAGCTTTTAACAAACGGAGTTCCCCATGAAAAGTATTAAGAGTAAGCTTATAGTATTATTATTGACCTTTGCCCTGCTTCCTCTGCTCATTACCGGATGGAACAATATGTCTCATAACCGGGAAATCCTAAAAGAAGAAATCCAAAAAGAGCTGAAACATGTCGCGGCCTTAAAACAATCATCGCTGGAGGCTCATTTGAACATGATTGCCCACGAAGCCGGCGCCATCGCCCATATTTCGGCCATTAAACATTATCTGCAAAACACGGAAAGCGCGGTAACAAACAACCCGGCCATGAACCAGGCTTACGATGTGATTCTTCAGTTTCAGGAAAAACACTGGGGCATCTTTCACCATATCTTTATAACCGACCCCGCCGGTGTTGTTGTCCTCAGTCCGGGTCATAACCATTCCGCTAAATCACATCTGGGACAGGATGTAAGCGCCTCACCCTTTTTCCACAAGGCTTTATCCCAACCGCAGGTGACCGACTTTTTCGGATTCGCCGAAACCGACCATTATCATCAACTCTACCTGCAACCCGTTAAAAACGAAAACAATGAAACCCTGGGCGTCATCGTCTTTGAAGTCAAGATCGATTATGTCAATCATATTTTAAATGACGGCTTTAAACTGGGAAACAGCGGCAAGCTCTTTTTGGCCACTTTAAAATTGCAGCCCGTGGTGGAAAAGAAAAGCGATTTTTCCGGCAGGCTGAGCCAACCGGGTTTGCAAGCCGCCCTAAGCCAGGGGCATGCTTTTTCCGAATTTACTTCACCCGGGGGCGGGGATAAAGTTGGCGTCTACCTGCGAAGCGAAAAATATCCCTGGATCATCGGGGTGGAAATTGATCAGGATGAGGTTTATGCGCCCATCAATGACCAACTCAGCCAGTTCATAGTCGTCTTTCTCATTGCCGGAATTATCGTCGGAGTCGCCGGTTTTATCTTTGGCAGCTCCTTTGCCCGGCCCATCAAAGAAATGGTGGACAAGGCCAAGCAAATTGCCGGAGGCGATTTGGATGTGCGGATTGACTACCAGGGCGGTGATGAACTGGGGGAACTGGCCACGGCATTGAATGACATGGTACATCACCTGAAAAACGTTATTTTTTCACTGAGTAAAAACACGGAATTGCTTAACAATGCCGCCGAGGAACTGGTGCAGGTATCCAATCAAATGAGTGTGAATTCGCAGAACCTGAATGAAAAGGCCAACAATGTCGCCTCCGCCACGGAAGAAATGAGCGTTACCATGGAAACCATCAGCAGCGTGGCCCAAAATGCCACAACAAATATATCCACGGTGGCCGGTTCCTCGGAAAACATCACCCAAAACGTAAGTCAGATCGCCGCCAATGCGCAACAGGCCCAAACGGTAACCCATCATGCCGTTGAAGAGATCGAAACCGCCTCGGGTCTGGTTCAGGAGCTGAATGACTCCGTATTGGAAATCAACCAGGTGAGCGAGGTTATTTCGGAAATTGCCGAACAAACCAAACTTTTAGCCCTTAACGCCACCATCGAAGCCGCCCGCGCCGGAGAAGCGGGTAAAGGTTTTGCCGTGGTCGCCAATGAGGTAAAGGAACTGGCCCGGCAAACCAACGAATCCACCGAACAAATCACACAGCGCATAGAGGCCATCCAGAATTCCACCCGTGAAACCATTGACCGTTTCAAACGGCTGCATACGGTCATCTCCGATGTCAACAACATCGTTTCGGAAATTACCGATGCCGTGGCCGCCCAGTCCTACAGTACCCGTGATATCAACAACAACATCGTTTCCGCCGCCGACGGCATGAATGAGATGTCCGCCAATATTAATGAAAGTGCCAATGTTTCCAAGATGATCGCCTCGGATATCATCCAGGTACACCAGGTGAGCGACGAGGTCATCCGGAACAGCGGGATGGTAGACCGTTGCGCCAGAAATCTTTCCGAAATCAGTGAAGGCCTGAGCAAGGCGACGGTCATCTTTAAAACCGGCTATCATAAAAACTGAAACGGGCGCGCGATGCCTTTAGCGAAAAATCTCCCCGATCAGTTCGATGGCTTCCTGCTGATCCATAAAAAAAGGACTGGTGGCCACGGTAACACAGCGGGCCAGCCGCAGCCATTTCCTGATTTGGGCAACTTTTAAAGCACGGTCGATGTAATCCATCTCCGGCGCGAAAAAGTCCATATCCAGATCCAGAACAAGGGGTTGCTCATAGCGCCTGTTTATTTTTTGTGAACTGTCGACAATATCCACCTCCCGGAACCAACCCAGCCGCAGAGCGGGTTGTATAAAGTTCCCCACGTTCAGCACCTGGCCGGTATAATCAAACACCTCCCGGTCATCCGCGTTCGCGGGCAGCCACTCGGGCGGGCGGCGCATGTCACTGTGCTGATCCACATGAACCAGCGGCAGGCCGGGGGAAAAGTCGCCCCGGTTTAGAGAGCGGTGCCAGAAGTAAAAGGCGTGATTATGATTATCAAAAAAGTAGACGGGAACACCGTTGTTATTCCAAAAAATAAAAAACTCCAGCCCGGTGTGATTACACTCCCGTTCCTCTTCCAACTCGGAAAAAACGATGCGGCTGCCGCTTTTCAACTGAGACGGATGGCCCTCCACCAACGCCGGTACCCAGATTTTTTTTACGGAACGCCGCTCCCAGGAAAAACGGTTATTTCCCAGGGGCTGCTCCAGATAAAAACCGGTATAATGGGGATCGATAGTTTTCATGGCCGACGGGACCGATGGTTATGTGATAACTTTTAATAAAAAGGACGGGCCGGATAAACCGCCACCCGTCATGGAAAGACTCTCCTAAACAAAGGGAGGC
Organism: Calditrichales bacterium; assembly: GCA_015493745.1. Taxonomy (GTDB): domain Bacteria; phylum Calditrichota; class Calditrichia; order Calditrichales; family J004; genus J004. Next base: position 31,276 of record WGCN01000023.1, on the reverse strand, counting down.
TTTATAATTGTGGCCGCCACCCGTTTCTTGCGTATTTCGATTTCAATGGTCGTGCCGATTTTGGAAAACTCTTTTTTAACATAGCCCAGACCGATGCCTTTTTCCAGGATGGGCGAAACGGTACCGCTGGTCACATGACCGACTTTTTCCTCACCCTTATGGATGGCATATCCGTGACGGGGAAAACCGGGGGCGTCCAGGGTAAAGGCCACCAGACGGCGTTTTAGCCCTTCTGATTTTATTTTCAGTAAGGCCTCGCGGCCGATAAAATCGCCTTTGCCCAGTTTGGTTATCCACCCCAGTCCCGCTTCCAGGGGATTGGTGGTTTCGTCGATATCGTTGCCGTAAAGACACATCTTCTTCTCCAGACGCAGCGAATCCCGCGCGCCGAGCCCAATCGGCTCTATGTCAAACCCGGCGCCGGCCTCAAAAACAGCCTCCCACACCTTTACGGCATGTTTATTCTCAAAATAGAGTTCAAAGCCCGGCTCACCCGTATAGCCCGTGCGTGAGATGATCATATCGGCTCCGGCCAGCCGGCCCTCTTTAAACCAGTAAAAAGGGATGGCGCTTAGATCCACGGCGGTCAGTTTCTGCAGGGTCGCTTCGGCCCTTTTTCCCTGAACCGCCAACTGGGTATAGGAGTCGCTGACATCTTCTATGGTGCAGTCTCCGATTTTATTTTTCAGCATCCAGGCATAATCCTTATCCTTGTTGGCGGCGTTGACCACCAGCAAAAACCTGTCCGCGTAGCGGTACACCAGCAGGTCATCCACGATACCGCCATCGGGATAACACATGGCCGTATACTGCGCCTGCCCTACCGCCAGCCCGGCCACGTCGTTAACGGTCAGCCGTTCGGTCATTTCCAGCGCCGCGGGACCGCTGATGATGATTTCACCCATGTGGGAAACATCAAAGACGCCCACCGTTTCACGCACCCGGCGGTGTTCCTCGCGTATACCTTTATACTGTACCGGCATGGAATATCCGGCAAAGGGCACCATTTTGGCGCCGAGCTTTACATGGGTATCGTAAAGGGCTGTTTTTTTCAGATCCATTAATCAGACTCCTTTTTTACCGAAACGCCGCCGGAAATCACTTCGGGCAGCCGCTCGAGATGTTTTAAAAATATTACAAACGAAACAGGTAAGATAAGTAAAAGATCGGTTTTGTCAAAGTAGCTGTCCTGCATAAAAAAGATGATCAGCGGCAGCAAAAAGGTAGCCACCAGGCTGGCGATAATATGCTTACGGATCAGTAAAAAGTAAACCAGCCATACCAAAATCCACAACGCCGGCACCCTGGGATCCACGGCCAGAAAGAAACCGGCGGTAACCGCCAGGCCCCGTCCCCCGCGGAAACCGAGCCATACGGGGAAGGAGTGCCCCACCACCACGCCGATGCCGATTAACAACAGTAACAGGCTGTCGGTGGCCGGCAAGTAAAGATGATAAAGCCACACCGGCAGGTACCCCTTACAGGCGTCGATAAGCAACACCGTAAGCGCCAGGGGGACGCTTTTACTGCTGCGATAACTGTTCAGGGCGCCAACATTGCCGCTGCCTGTCGCGCGGATATCTTTTTTCCGGAACAGACGGATCATAATATAGGCCGTGGGAAAAGAACCCAGCAGATAGGCCAGTGGCAGAACCGGAAGATAAAACAGTATCATTTCATTGTTCATCCTTCCAGCTCCCTTTTTAAAAATTGACCGGTATAGGATTCCTCCACCCGCGCCACCTGCTCCGGGGTGCCTTTCGCTACAATGGCGCCTCCCCGGTCGCCGCCCTCGGGGCCGATATCGATGATCCAGTCAGCGGTTTTAATAACATCCAGATTGTGTTCGATCACCAGCACCGTGTTGCCCCGTTCCACCAGCGAAGTCAATACATCCAGCAGTAAACGGATATCCTCAAAATGAAGACCGGTGGTCGGCTCATCCAGAATATAAAAGGTGCGGCCGGTTTGCACCTTGGAGAGTTCCGTGGCCAGTTTCACCCGTTGCGCCTCACCACCGGAGAGGGTGGTGGCCGCCTGCCCCAGATGGATATAGCCCAGCCCCACGTCGGCAAGGGTTTGCAGCCTTCTTTTTACCGAGGGGATATTCCGCATAAACTCCAGGGCCTGTGATACGGTCATTTCCAGCACATCGGCAATCGACTTGCCCTTGTATTTTATCTCCAGGGTTTCCCGGTTATAGCGCCGCCCCTTACACACCTCGCATTGCACATAAACATCGGGCAGAAAGTGCATTTCGATCTTCTTCACCCCGTCACCCTCACAGGCCTCGCAGCGCCCCCCCTTTACGTTAAAGCTGAAGCGCCCCGGCTTGTAACCGCGAATTTTTGACTCCGGCAACTGACTGAACAGATCGCGGATGGGACCGAACAAGCCGGTATAGGTGGCCGGATTGGAACGGGGCGTACGGCCGATGGGGGACTGATCCAGATCGATCACCTTGTCGATATGTTCCAGACCCTGCAATGATTTATAAGGCAGTGGATTTTTTTTACCGCCGTAAAAATGGCGTGACAGGGCGGCATACAGGGTTTCGTTGATCAGCGAACTTTTTCCGGAACCGCTAACGCCGGTAACACCGATAAAAGTCCCCAGGGGAAAACGTACCGAAACATTTTTCAGGTTATTGCCGCGGGCCCCTTTCAAATGCAAAAAGAGTCCGTTTCCCTTGCGCCTTTTGGAAGGTACGGGAATTTGTAAAGCGCCGCTGAGATACTTCCCGGTCAGGCTTTTAGCGGATTTTTTTATTTTCGCCGCGCTGCCCGTGGCCACAATCTCACCGCCCTGACGTCCGGCACGCGGCCCCAGGTCAATGATATAATCGGCCGCTTCCATGGTTTCCTTGTCATGTTCTACCACCAGAACCGTGTTACCCAGGTCCCTCAGGTGCAAAAGGGTACGAATCAGCCGGGCGTTATCCCGTTGATGCAGACCGATACTGGGCTCATCGAGAATGTATAAGACCCCCATAAGCTGCGATCCGATCTGCGTGGCCAAACGGATGCGCTGGGCCTCGCCACCGGAAAGGGTACCCGCGGCCCGGTTCAGACTGAGATACTCCAGCCCCACATCCATCAAAAACTGAAAACGCAGACGCACCTCTTTTAATATCTGATGGGCGATCTTCTCCTTCTGGGCGCTCAGACGCAGTTCCTTAAAAAAGGCCGCCGCCCGTCCTATGGAGTAACGGGTTATCTCATCGATGTTTTTGTCATCGATTTTCACCGCCAGCGCCTCCGGGCGTAAGCGCGCTCCATGGCACGTCTCGCAGGGAATATTGTTCATAAAACCTTCGATCCAGCGGCGGATATTCATGGAGCCGGTTTGCCGGTACCGGCGCCTCAGATTATTGACCACCCCCTCATAGGTGCTGGACCACTCCACATAGCCGGTACGGCGTTTATAACGGAAGGTTATCTTTTCATCGCCCATACCGTACAACAAGATATGTTGTACCTCGGAAGAAAGCTTATACCAGGGTGTGGTCATCTTAAAGCCCTTTTGCCGGGCGATGGCCTCCACCATTTCATAGTTCCAGCCTTCGCTGCGCGGCGTTAGCACCTTGATGGCCCCTTCGCTGATGGAAAGCTTTTTATCCGGCACGATCAGATCGGGATCGATCTCGGTCAGAAAACCCAGACCGTCGCAATGGGGGCAGGCCCCCCAGGGGCTGTTAAAGGAAAAGAGCCGCGGCGCGGGTTCCTCATAGGATTTGCCCGTGGCCGGATCAAAATAGTGTTCACTGAACAGTTCGATGCTGTCGTCATCCAGGCGGTGGATATATAAAATCCCCTCTCCCAGTTTTAAGGCCAGCTCTACCGATTCGGTCAGACGCTTGCCGATGGTTTCATCAATCACCAGCCGGTCGATAACCACTTCGATGTCATGCTTGCGTTTTTTATCCAGCTCAATGGTATCTTCAAGCATATACAGGGTGCCGTCGACGCGCACGCGCAAATAGCCCTCCTTGCGCAGTTGACGGAACATCTCCAGATATTCCCCCTTACGGCCGCGCACCACCGGCGCCAGCACCTGAATACGCGTACCCTCCTGCCAGCCGAGGATGGCATCGGCAATCTGTTGCACGGTCTGCTTTTGCAGGGGTTTGCCCGTCACCGGGGAATGCAGGGCTCCTACCCGGGCAAAAAGAAGACGCAGATAATCATAAATCTCGGTAACCGTGCCCACGGTGGAACGGGGATTGCGGCTGGTGGACTTTTGTTCTATGGATACCGCCGGGGAAAGCCCGTCGATATAGTCCACATCCGGCTTTTCCATCAGGCCCAGAAACTGGCGGGCATAGGCCGAAAGAGACTCCACATAACGGCGCTGCCCTTCGGCATACAGGGTATCGAAGGCCAGACTGGACTTGCCACTGCCCGACAGTCCGGTGATAACCACCAGTTTATCCCGGGGAATGCTGACGTCTATATTTTTTAAATTATGTTCACGCGCGCCTTTTACGACGATCTGATTTTTTTTTGCCATGCGGGTCTTTTTGATTCCATCAAGGTTAAATGCAAGGCGCCTAATATACGCTATCCCAAAGAATTTAGCCACAGATGGCCGGGAACTGACCGGATAAAAATAAAAATTATTTTTTTTCTAATGACATTGGTCACAATGGCCGATAGGCGCGCGGCTTATAATGACATTCATCTACAGATGTTCCTGCCTTAAGGGATACAAATACACAAAACACCGGGTTCAGGGCATGGAGGCCCACCTAATGATTGCAAGGATGTTCATTATGAAAAGGAATGTAATTCTGTTTTTATTTTTCGGATTTGCCTTTTTACCGCTCCGCGCGCAGGAAAGCGCTGTTTCCGGCTTAGCCATGACCCGCTGGCAGGAACAGATGATCGCCATTAAACTTACCCCGGAAATGCAACAACGGGTCGATCGCGCATCATTGAACCACAATATCTCCATCGGCAATAAAAAATTTGACGCCCTGGCCTCGTCCATAAACACCAAATCCATTGTCTCCTTTACCGATCCTAACAGCGGAACCGGGAGCGAAGAACAATGGCTGATCCTCTATTTCGAATCCGAACTGGATGCCGGAGATATCGTTGAGGACTTTAAACAGTTGCCCGTGGTGGAACAGGCACAGATCGTTGGCGTCCAAACCCTGGCTTTTGAGGAAGTAAAATTTTTCCCTTTTTGTTTAACCTAATCTTTGAGGAGTATGTCTATGCGTATTACTACTATTTTACTAACCCTGTTACTGGCTTTTACCGTAAGCTGGGCCGTTGTGCCGCCCAATGCCTCTTCGGGCGCCAAAGCCGAACCCAGCGTAAAACAGCGGGAAATAAGCGTGAAATTTTCAAAAGAATTATGGCAGCAGTTTGATTTGGACAAAGCCCGCTCTCAGGGACTGACCGGTATCAATGACGTAGACCAGCTGGCACAGCAACTGGGCGTGGCCGGTTTATGGCAACAATTCCCCACCGCCAAAAGCGTTGATATTTACGGCCGGCCGATGAATCTTTTGGGCTGGTTTAAAATACGTTTTAACACCGATGTGGATGTTTATGCCGCCGTACAGCAGTATAAACTGCTCAGCGGCGTGACCGACGCGGAGGTGATCGGTATCCACCCCTTTAGCGTGGTAACCCCCAATGACCCCAACTACGCCGCCGGGGACATGTGGTATCTTAACCATGTTTCCGATCATGATGTGGACGCCCCTGAAGCCTGGGATATCGAACGGGGTAACAACAGCATCATCGTGGCCGATCTCGACAGCGGCTTCCGCTATTATCACAAAGACCTGGGCGGCGCCAATGCCTCCTCCACCAATAAGGAAGCCTCTCGCGGCAATATGTGGATCAATCAGGCCGAGCTGAACGGCGTGGCCAACGTGGATGATGACGGTAACGGTTATATCGACGACTGGATCGGCTGGGACTTTGTGACCGGCAACCCGCAAAACTTTGACGTGGGCGACGACTATGACGTGGAAGATAACGACCCCAGCGACCACAATGGCCACGGTACCCACACCATGGGCACCATCGGCGCCATCTCCAACAACGGCTATGCGGTAACCAGCATCGCCGGCGGTGACGGTGAAACCGGCGGTCAGGGCAACGGCGTCCGGCTGATGGCCCTGCGTATCGGCTGGAATGACCTGTTTGGCCTCGGCTTTGTAGGCATGGACTTTGCCGCCAATGCCTTAATCTATGCCGCTGACAACGGCGCCAAAATCGCCAGTTGCAGTTGGGGCTCCTCCAACACCGGCGGTCTGGGCGAAGCCATCGACTACTTTCTTTATGGTACCACCACCCCCACCGGCAATGAACCCCAGCTGCGTCTGATCTTTAAAGCGGCCGGTAATGACGACAATGAGAACTCCGATTATATGCTCGATCGCAGCGATGTTATCGGCGTGGCCGCCACCGACTCCAATGACGTAAAAGCCAGCTTTTCCACCTACGGTACCTTCGTGGATATATCTGCTCCCGGCGATGAAATCATGAGCACCTATCATGATCCCAACGATGACGCCAATGATAAGGTGGCCTTTTTAAGCGGTACTTCCATGGCCACTCCGGCAACCGCATCCGTGGCCGCCCTGGTATGGAGCCATAACAACGCCCTCACCGCCACCGAAGTAGAGCAGACCCTGTACAATACCGCCGATGACATAGAAAGTATTGCCGGTAACGCCGCCTATATCGGTAAACTGGGAGCGGGGCGGGTCAACGCCTTTGCCGCGGTACAATCCGCCGACCAGGCTTTGCCGGTTGAACTAAGCTCCTTTACCGCCAGCGCCGCCAACGGTGTCGTTACCCTGAACTGGAAAACCGCCAGCGAAATCGATAATATCGGTTTTGCCGTCTATCGCTCGGATAGCGAAAACGGTTCCTATGAAAAACTGGCCGATTATAACGACTACAACAGTCTGCGCGGACTGGGAACCTCTTCCACCGGTAAGGACTACAGCTATACCGACCGCAATGTATCGGAGTCACAATCCTACTGGTATTTACTCAAGGATATCGACAATAACGGTATCTCCACCGACCATGGACCGATCAAGGTGTTCGTAAGCCCCGGCCAGGATATCTCACCTGTGGGACAAATCCCGGAGAGCTACGCCCTGAGCGCCAACTATCCCAACCCCTTTAACCCCTCAACCAGCTTTACCCTGAGCATTCCGGCCCTCAACGGCGAAACGACGGCCGTAGCGGTTGAGATTTATGATCTGTTGGGTAAAAAAGTCAAAAGCCTTTACACGGGCAACCTGACCAGCGGTGTTTATAAATTCAACTGGAACGGTACCAACAGCGCCGGCAACCATATGCCTTCCGGCATGTATATTTACCGGGTGATCAGTAAGGATTTCCAACAGTCCGGCAAGATGATTTTAATGAAGTAGGAGATTGACCTTCGGGTTGTACCTTACTTTTGGAGGCTCGAAGAAGCGTGGCGGGTTACCGTCACGCTTTTTTTATTTCCGGAAACCGTTTTCAATATCGGTAACGGAATCCGCTAAACCACCATAAGCGTGTTGCATTATCCCGGCGCTCGGTAAACAGTTGATTTTGCTCCGGAAATACAGTTTAATCCGCCATATGATTCGGGGTGAAAATGAAATTAGAAGGAGGTACAGGGCCTCGACGAATACGGACCAGGACGGTAAAACGGATGCCTAAAGTCCCAAACGGCCGGGATCGCCTTATAGCCCGCAAGCAGGGGGCCGGTGTGTTGCCCAAAGGGCTAGTTGATGCTGTATTTTTTTAACTTGGAATTAAAAGTGCTGCGGTTGATCTTCAATGCCTTGGCCGTTTGTACCTTATTATAGCCATTCTCTTCCAGGGCCATGAGTATCAATTTACGCTCATACTCTTCCACGGCCTGGGTCAGACCACCATCCAGGTTAACATTCCCGTTTTCCGCGGAAGAGGCCGGCACAATGGAGGGCAGATTTTCCAAATCGATGACATCCACACGATTAAGGACGACAATACGCTCGATAAGATTTTCCAACTCGCGGATATTTCCGGGATAATCGTAATTTTTAAGAATGGCCATGGCCTTGGGTGTGATTTCACGGATATTCTTACCGTAAATTTTATTAAACTTTTCAATAAAATGTGACACAAGATATTGAATATCTTCCCTTCTCTCCCTCAACGGCGGCACCGTTATCGGAATAACATTAAGCCGGTAAAAGAGATCCTGACGGAATTCGCCACGCTCCATGGCTTCTTCCAGGTTTTTATTGGTAGCAGCGATAATGCGTACATCCACGCGCAGGGTTTCGGTTCCCCCGACCCGTTCAAACTCACCCTGCTGTAACACACGCAACAACTGACTTTGCATTTTAAGTGAGATATCACCGATCTCATCCAGAAACAGCGTTCCTCCGTTTGCCAGCTCAAAACGCCCCACCTTATCCTTGATGGCACCGGTAAAGGCCCCTTTTACATGACCGAACAGTTCGCTTTCCAACAGGCTTTCCGCCAAAACCGCGCAATTTATTTTTATAAACGGCCGTTTCATTCGCGAGCTGTTATAATGGATGGCATTGGCGATCAGTTCCTTACCGGTTCCGCTTTCTCCGCGTATCAGGGCCGTGGCATTGGTTGCGGCCACATCACGCACCAGTTCCAGCAGATCCTTTATTTTGGAGGTTTTGCCGATTATATTGGTAAAATCATACTTTTGCTGAAGTTTGTTTAGCAGAAACTCATTTTCCTTGATCAGGGAGCTGAGTTGAGTGATGCGTTCAACCTTGGAAGTCAGTTCCTCAAAACGCAACGGCTTGGTAATATAATCCTTGGCGCCCAGTTTCATGGCCTCCACGGCGTTGTCAATGGTGCCGTAGGCGGTGATCATTATGACCGGAATGTGCGGATAATCCTTGGCCAGATTCCGCAACAGTTCCATGCCATCCATGCCCGGCATCAGGATATCCGTCAGGATGATATCAGGCTCATTAACCTTTACCGAACGCAGAGCTTCAATACCGTTGGAAGCTTTATCCACCCGATAGCCTTTATTCAGAAAGACTTCCGCCATAAGCTCCAGCGTATCGTGCTCGTCTTCCACTACTAAAATTCGGGTCTTCATTAATGGCCTCCAAAAAGTGATATAATATTATATTAGTCAGGATGTGAGTTAAGCGCGGCTATAATATCGGGGGTAAATTTAATTGTAATAGTGAGTTAAGGCAAATTTTCATTTTTTTATTACATTTTTTTTACCATTTTTTTTAACCACATCGCGTTTTTCGGGGCTTTTCCCCCCGGATGATTGTTAAAAAAAACATAAGCCCGGTCCGCTTTTTTCAAAATATCTTTTATTTGTATAAGCCAGGCTTCCAGTTCCTTCTCGCTATAGAGATAATCATAACGCTGCGCACCCTGCCCTGTCCACCAGCTTTCACGATTCCGCCCGTGAAAACGGATATAAGCCGTTCCGTTGGTTACCAGGGACTGAGGCGGCATCAAATCCTTCAAGTCCGGCTCGTCCACATTAACATAACCCAGTCCTGTTTCCGACAGGTACCGCGCCACTGCGGGATGAGCCCAACTTACATGACGAAACTCAATAAACAAAGGAATATCCTCACACATTTCCTTTAAGTTGCTTAAATAACGCCGGTTGTTAAAATTATTGCGAAAACCAAAGGGAAACTGCGCCAGAAAGCCGGCCAGCCGGCCCTGACCGGCCAGCGGTTGCGTGTTATGTATCAGCTGTCGCATGCTTTCATGGGGGTGGTTCCGGTTGTGGGTCACTTCCCGGTGTACTTTAACCATAAACCGGAAGTCCCCGGGTACCCGGGAGCCCATGGCGGCAAAACTGCTTTGCGCGGGAATGGTGTAATAGGAAACATTAAGCTCCAGCGCGTCAAAATGGCTGCTGTAATACGCCAGCATTTGCGAGGGAGAGAGATTGCCGGGATAAAAGTTTCCCAACCAGTCTTTATAGCTAAATCCGGATGTGGCAATATGAAGACGGCTCAATCCCGGACGCCCAGCATACTGTTTTCCGATGAGAGGTCAAAGTCATGCCGCAATAACAGATAGGCCCAATAGTTTTTCATCACCTTGCGTACATAGTCCCGTGTTTGCTCATATTCGATGTTTTCGATAAAGACATCCACTTCTCCTGATCCCGGCAGTTTTTGCCATCGTATAACGCGATGGGGCCCGGCGTTATAAGCGGCCAGCATTTTCTCCTTTTCACCGTTAAACCGCTTGGAGAGGTATCGCAGGTAGGTGGTGCCCAGCATAATATTGAACTCGGGATCAAACAGTTTTTCCGGATGATTGAGGGTTTGACGATTAAACGAGGCCATCTCACGCGCCGTGGCCGGAATCAGTTGCATAAGCCCATAGGCGTTAGCCCAGGAATGGGCCTTAAAATCAAACACACTCTCCTGCTTCATCAGCGCCAGAACCAGTTCTGTTTCCAATCCCCGTTTACGGCTTTGCTCTTCAACGATACGGTCATAGTAGTAGGGAAAGCGCTGTTTTAAAATAAAGGGCTTTTGCGTAAACGGAATACCGGCAAAAAACTTGCGGTTGATATAATCATAGGTACGGTAGGCCTTGCCATAGGCGTTGAATTTTTTATAGATCTCGGCCAGGGCGATCCACTCATCCAGCGTGTGTATCTTAAGACGGGTGTCTTCCAGGGCGGCATAGGCGTAGTCTTCATTCAGCACTTCACGCACCTCGAAAGCATCCTCGAATTTCCCGATAAGAGCCCGGTAGCCCGCGGCCTGATATTTTACCGGCGCGGCTTGCCTTTGCAGGGCGGCCAGGGCCTGATAGACGCTATCCTTTTTGGGAATCATTAAAAAGCTTTTTATGGTATAGTAGTCATCCCATATATTTTCAGCCAGCTCTTCACGTATCTTACCGGCGGTTACCCGGTCGCCCCGGCGCTCGTAACAGATGGCCGCCCAGAACGAGGCGCGGTTACGTTCCTTATCGGGCCAGCGCCTGGCGGCAATTTGCAGAAACACCTCGCGGGCTTCATCTATCCTGCCAAGACGGTAAAGCGTAAAGCCTTCCCGGAAAAAAGCCTCGCGGGAAAGCTTATTGCGCGGCCAGCGCTTACGCATGTTCTGATAGAGTTCATGGGCTTTATTAAGATCGCGCAGCTCTTCCGCGATCCAGGCCGACTTCCAGACCGCCTCCGGCGCCAGCCGCCGGCGGGGATAACGGTCGGCATAGTCCAGATATGCCTCTATGGCCTGCCGTTTTCGCCCCTTGCGCAGATGGATGCGGGCCAGATAGATACGGATGCGCGGTTCCAGATTTTTATTTTGCAGCGTTTTCAGCATGTTCTTAAAACCATAAAAGGCGGAACTGTAGCGCCCCCGCTTAAAATAGATGGTGATCAGATTGTAACGCGCTTTTTCCTTTTTTAGCGGATCGCTCTCTTCATGGATATAGTTTTCCAGCAACAGACGCAGGGGCCCGTACTGCCTGGCCGCGAAATAAACATCGCTGATGTTGAATATCTGCTGTTTAAAAAAGAGCGGCTCGTTTTTCTTTAACCATTGTACCAACTTAAAGGTATCATCCGATTTTTTGTGCCGGCGGATTATTTGTTTAAACTCGGCCCGCGCCCGGGTAATATGACGTCGATGGTATTTGCAAAACGCACTTTGGATTTTGGCATAGGCCGTGCGGCCCTTGTTTACGCGCCAGTCAACAAACAGGTCATAGTAGGGCCGGGCTTTAGCATAGGCGCCTTGTTGAAAATAGTAATCCGCCAGGGGCAGCAACAGGCTATCGGCCAGGGAAAGCCGGGGATGGGCCTTTATAAAAGCCGCCGCCGCACCCGCCGCCCGGGAAGAATCGATGCCCCACAAATTTTTTATTTTAAAGTAGGAAACATATTCGGGCAGATATTCGGCATGGGTTTGGGCCAGGGTATCCAGTTGCCTGAGGCTTTGGGCATAGCGGCTATTATGCATCAGAGACATGGCATATTTAAAGCGCACCGGGGGTATGGAAACGGGAGGCAGATAGGCCATCTGCCCGGAAAAAAGCTCCGCGGCCTCGCTATAGGATCCGCTATGATAGACACTGTCGGCCAGGGCCATGGCTTCCCGGTGACGGTTTAACAGCAGCGGATGGTCGTTCTTAACCCCCACGCTGATGCTGCTTAACAGCAGGATTCCCACAATTCCGTTTAACAGTGAATGCTTCATAACCCACGCAGTTTAGTTTACTGATCCTATTATCGGTAGCTGGCCATCAAGTTAAATTATAAATGAAAGATGGGAAAAGCACCGACATCCTTGTCACATTTTTATAATATTCCCAAATTAAATTAAGCGCAAATTAATATTTCCCGTTTTATGGGTTCCAGTGCCTCTTTCACATATAAAAATCCCGCACCTTTTTTCAAGGCACGGGTAAATACTGTAGCCCGGTAAATCTCCGGGCGCCGTCCGCTGACCGTTTTAAAGAGCCCGGTTTCAAAGGAAGAGCGGGGATACGGTTCTATGACCGCATGGCGGCCAGAGCCTGTTCCACGTCGGCCAGCAGGTCTTCCTCATCTTCCACACCAACGGACAAACGGATAAGTCCGTCCGTGAGGCCCATGCGCAACCTTTCCTCGCGGGGTACGGAGGCGTGGGTCATAATCGCCGGATGATCCACCAGACTTTCCACGCCGCCCAGGCTTTCGGCCAGGGAGAATATCCTTACCGCTTCGGCAAATTTACGGGCATTTTCCAGACTGCCCAGTTCCATGCTTACGATCCCGCCAAAGCCGCTCATCTGCTTTTTGGCCAGATCGTGTTGCGGGTGACCGGGCAGGCCGGGATAATATACACGCTCCACCGCGGAGTGTTTTTCCAGATAACGGGCCAGGGCCAGGGCGTTTTTCTCATGCTCCCTCATGCGCAGGGCCAGCGTTTTTGTGGCCCGCAGTATCAAAAAGCAATCCTGCGGCCCCGGCACGGCCCCTGCGGCGTTTTGAATATAAAACAACTTTTCGGCCAGATCATCCCGGCGGGTCAGGACGATTCCGCCCACAACATCGCTGTGGCCATTCAGATATTTTGTGGAACTATGCACCACCATATCGATACCGAAGACCAGGGGATTCTGAAAATAGGGACTCATAAATGTATTGTCCACCACGGTTAAACATTTTTTTTCCGCGGCCAGGGCGGCAATCTCTTCCAGGGAGCTAAGCGTAAGCATGGGGTTGGTGGGTGTCTCCACAAAGATCAACCGGGTTTGCGGAGTAACGGCCCGTTCCACCCGGGTGATATCCGATGTGTCCACAAAAGAAAAGCTGAGGCCGAATTTTTTGAACAGTGTTTCGAAAACCCGATAGGTGCCCCCGTAAACATTATCACTGCACACCACGTGGTCGCCGCTCTCCAGCATCTGAATAATGGCCGAAATGGCGGCCAGACCGGAAGCAAAGGCAATACCGTGTTTTCCTTTTTCCAGCACGGCAATGTTTTTTTCCATCGCCTGACGGGTCGGGTTTTGTGTGCGGGCATATTCATAGCCCTTGTGCTTGCCAATGGATTCCTGTACAAAGGTTGAGGTTTGAAAAATCGGTGTCATGATGGCGCCGGTGGAAGGGTCGGGTTGTTGACCGGCATGAATAGAATCGGTTTGAAATCCCATTAAATCGTTTCCTTTATTTATTCCTTTAAGAGTGAGTCGAATATTTCCTTTAGAGCCAGACGTAAAATATGTTTAAAATATTCCGGTGTATCCTGTTCCAGAATATATACGGGACGGCCGGTTTCCGAAACGGGGTCCGCCTTTTCGGGGGAGGCCCCGTCTTCATCCACCCGCTTGCGGGTAAACCAAACCGCGGGAGTGCTAAAATGTTTATCATAAAAAGCAAACATATCCATAATGGCACCTTGGGCCGCGGGCTCATCCTCACTGCAAAACACAACCAGCGGTGCGCGCGGGATAATAGCCCCCAAAGATTCATGGATCATGTGTTCATTTAAGCGGTCGATCAGATAAAAATAGACTTCCACCCGGTCATCCACCTGCCAGCAGAGCTGTTTAAACCCCTGATAATGGACAAGCTCATCCGAGTCGGTTAGTGCCAGAATCCGCTCCTGCCAAAACGGAGAATCCATGAAAAACGGTATTTCGATGATTTCATGCATATGTTTAACCCAATGCGTCTATCAACGCTTTTAAACGTTGGTGTTGTGTAAAAAGATAGGGACGGCGGTTTAACAGTTCTTCCAGGGAATCCGCTTTTCCGGCGGACGAAGAAAGCGTGTAGTCGATTTTATAATTGTTTTTTCGCCGCGCCAGCACCCTGTCCAGTATTCTTTTCACTCCGGAGGCGCTTTGCTGTTTTTCCACCTGGGAAACCTGCTGGTTATAAACCGACCGCTTAACCAGCCACTTTTTCTGAATCCAGTTCAACAGGTTTTCCGGAATTTTCAGGGAGCCGGTACCTTGTTGTTCCATAAAATCCCGTGGAGTAAGCCCGTGCTTAAAAAAGAGCAGATACTTCCGCGCCATGGGCCCGACCTGTTCAAAATCGAGCAACGGCGAGGTATAAAACACAATGTCCTTATCCGGTATGGCCTCAATCGCCTTTTCATACAATCGGTGATGGCGCTGGCACTCCTTCAGAATCTGCTGATTATCCAGCTTTATCTCTTCCTTATGATGGATTTTATCATGCTCGAAATGAAAACGTCCCCTGCTCCACTGGGCCATCATGCGGATGGCCATGACCGGCTCGTGTTTCTCGTAACGGGCATTGACGATTCGTCCTTTATCCAGGATGATCTCGCCACGGTGCTCACCGCTATAGAGATGCAGGATACCGTTTTGCCGGCCATCCTCCAGGGATTGTATCAAATCCATCAGGGAATAGTGGGTCAGGTCTCCTTCGATATCCTTATTGATCTTTTCATTGCGTCCGGCGGGTTTCATCAGGTTTTCGATGATGATACGGAATTCCTTGCGCAGGATGGGCAGGCCGATAACCTCGGAAGCCCCGGCCATCCATAACAGCTCGCGTTTTTCCCAGTTGGAATGGCCCAGAAAGCAGATGAAGGGAATCTTCAATTGCATGCGTTTAAAACGGGCCAGCCAGTTATGAAGCAGATTATTGTTGCGAACGGCAAAGAAAATGAAGTCCGGCTTTTCACGCTCAAAGGCCGCCTGGGCCTTATCCATATCCCCCACCCAGGTAAGATGGACCGGCAAACCGCTTAGTTCCACCACAAACATGCGGTAGATACGTTCCTCCTCGCTGATCACAAAAACTTCACGCATCGGTCGTCACCTCATCTTCGGAATGGGCGTCTTCTCCGGATTCCTCTTCTTCCTCTTCCTGCCTGTAGAGGGCCATTTTGAGTATCACCTCTTCCAGCTGTTCTTTTTTATCCAGCGCAACGGTAAAGACCGGATGACTCCCGGGAATATTGAGTTCTTTCTTTAGGCTTTCCGGCTGTTGCACGGCTCCGGTAAAAAGAATCACGAGTGGCAGGGGATAAAGCTGACTCATTTTTCCCAGAATATAGCGGGTATAGTCCAGACGCTCATAGGCTTCTTCACCCAGCACATAGACAAAGCCAATCAGGTCATCCTTGCGCTCTTCCACATCGTCGATAATCTGTTCATTGATGGCCAGGCTTTCCAGCAGGCAACTGCGGTGGCTGTCGAGTATCATCTGCCCCTTATAAAGCTCCTCGCCGGCATCAAACAGGGTTTGGATAAAACGGCTGCCGTTACGGCCGTGTACGGACAAGACCGGAATCACATAAGGCCGGGCCTTTTCCCCGAGATCAAAATAGCGGATCATCTCCGCGGCAAAGCTCTCTCCGGGACGGGTTACCACCGTTGAAGATTCCGCGCTTATGGCCTCGGCGGAACTTTCCTTCTTTTTCTCTTCATCATAAACATGGAGATAGCCGTTTTCCAGAAGCAGGTTAAGTTTTTCCACCGTAGTAAAGTTCGGGTAAACGGGATTTTCCAGAATTTTTTTAATCATTACCGGGCGGCGGATCAGTTCAACGAAAGCCTCGTCCACCGCCAGTCCGGATTGTTGCAAATCCCCGGCATACTGAACCCTGACCGTGGCCCGCAGGCTGCCCAGGTTACCGATATGGACGGCAAACTGTTTGCGGATTTTTTCCGCGGCGATCAGCAAAGCCACATGACTGATGCCCACGCTTCCCCGGCCGTTGAATGTCATCTTGGAGGAAAAGCGAAAGGTTCCCTCGGGCCAGAACAACATGTGCATCAGGGCTGCTTCGCCCTCATGCATCCCCACCTGGGCATGGATGGGATAGCCCTGCTTAAAATAAATTTTTCCGGCCATCTGGTTGGAAAACAGCCGTAACACACCGGAGCGTTCTTCCTTGCCCATTGTCGACAACAGGTTTTTTAAGGGCATCTCCTGCAGGTCGCCGGTGGAAACCAGTTCGGTGCCGGGTGTACTCCGGCTAAAGTTTTGCAAGGGGCCTTTTAAGGCGTAATAGATTTCTTCCACCGGGGAACTGACGTCAAATACCCGGCGGGCGCCCAACTCATAAAACGCCAGGCGGCGGTTGGCGTCATCGGGAAGATTGTAGATAAAAATATTGTTGTGATCATACTGGCGGAAAATACGGACAATCTCGTTACGTTCGCTATGCGTCAGGGTGCCATACTCCAACAGGATGGCCGCCATGGGGTTTTGCGCCAACTGCTCCAGCAGGGGCTGAATATCCACGAAGGAAAACACCTTATAATCATCTCGCTTAAAAACACTTTTCAGGTATTCAAGACGTTTTTCATCGCTATCCAAAATGGCTAAACTTGATGGAGGCATTTCAAATTCCGCTGATTAAATTCATCGTCCGGGAACGATTTCCGCTTAATGAAAAAATTTATCAAAACGATACATGGACAAACAATTTAGATCGTCGTCAAAATGGTGTCAAGTATAAGTTATATTTTTACAAATACTTAGCCAGTATACCATAAAGAACGATGCCATAGGCCACGGAAACATTAAGGGAGTGCTTAACACCCAGCATGGGGATATCCACCGCCTTATCCGCCATGGCCACCAGTTCCCCGGAAACACCGTCCACTTCGTTTCCCATAATCAAACAGAGGGGAAAGCTGTATTCCGTTTTGAAAAAGGGTTTGCTTTCCGTGGTCTGTTCCACCACAACGATCTCATAGCCCTGCCCTTTCAGGCGGGAAACCACTTCCGCGGCGTTTTTATGATAGCTCCAGGGAACGGAATCCGTGGCGCCCAGGGCCGTTTTTTCAATTTCCGGCCGCGGGGGGACCGCCGTATAACCGGTCAGATAGAGATGCCCGATACCCGCGCCATCGCTGCTGCGAAAGATACTGCCGACATTATGCATGCTGCGTATGTTTTCCACCACCGCCACCAACGGTGTGCGCGGCATATTCTTAACCTCATCCACGGTGGGACGAGCGGCAAAAATTTCTTCAAAGGTCAGTTTGCGCGCCTTGCTCATCCCGGCTTCAGCTCCAGCAGGGCCACCGTTTCTATGTGATAGGTCTGAGGAAACATATCCACCGGTTGAACCCTGACCACGTTGTATGCCTGTTGCAAGGTCTTCATATCCCGCGCCATGGTTGTGGGGTTGCACGATACATAAACGATCCGCCCGGGTTTTACCTCCAATATGGTTTCCACAACCTCCGGATGCATACCGGCCCTCGGCGGATCGGTTACCAACACATCCGGCGTTTCGGCCACGGATTTCATATGTTCACGCACATCGCCGGCAAACCATTCTATATTCCCGGCGTTATAGCGACGGGCATTGTTCCTGGCGTCTTCGATGGCGCCGGGTACAATTTCAAAACCATACACCTGTTTCGCTTTCCGCGCCAGGAACAGCGTAATCGTCCCCGTGCCGCAATAGAGATCCCAAACGGTCTCCCGGCCGCTTAAGCCTGCAAATTCCAGGGCAACATCATACAACTTCGCGGCCTGGTCGGTGTTGGTTTGAAAAAATGAATTGGCCGATATATCAAAAGTGAAGGGACCGATCGTATCGCTGATGCTGCTTTTCCCGGCCAGCAGAAACTCCTGTTCTCCCTGGGCGATCTGAGCCTTGCGGGAGTTCACGTTATTCACCACCGAGGCCACCTCTTTAAATGTGTTCATCAGCCCGCGGGCCAGGGGAGTCAGCTCTTCCCGGGCATCCCGCGAGGTCACCAGGTTAACCATAATCTCCCCGGTGGCCCGGCTTTGGCGCAGCACCAAAAAGCGCAACAATCCCTCATGGCTGCGAATACCATAGGCCGGCAGGCCGGCTTCCTGCGCATACCGGGATACATATTTCAAAATATCATTGGCCGGGTCGCTTTGCAGCAGACACCGTTCAATATGCAAAATTTTATCGAACGTTCCAGGAACATGCAACCCCAGGGCAAACGCCTTGGATATTTCCGGGTTATCCAAATCCTGAGGGGTAAGCCATTTACGGTCGGCAAAAGAAAATTCCATCTTATTGCGGTAAGCATAAGGCCTGGCGGCGGGAAGGGTATCCAGGACGGGAAAGTCCCCCAAATCATCCGGGCGTTTAAATGCCTGTTTTACAATAGCGGTTTTCTGCATGAGTTGATTTTCATAACTCATGTTTTGCCATGTGCAGCCACCGCACCACTCAAAATGCTCACACGGGGGCTGTTGGCGCAAAGGCGAGGGCTGCTCGATGGCAAGAATACGGGCTTCACCAAAGCTGCGCTTGCGCTTGGTAACGCGTATCCGGCACACATCTCCGGGCAGGGCACGGCGTATAAAGAGCACATATTCTTCCACCCGGGCAATGCCCTTACCGCCAAAAGCCAGGCTCTCGACGGTTACGGTGTAGTCATGCCCTTTTTTTACGGGATAGACAAAATTTTCAGACATGGAAAGGTTTCTTATAAATAGGGTCAGGCGCTTACCGGCCGTTCACCGGGCAGGAGCTTATCTTCATACACCTGATAGGTGGCGCCATCCAGGTTAAAATGATTGCGTAAATCGATCCAGCAGTCCAGCTCTTCCTTCACAAAGTGTACCGTCCCTTTTTCATGATCGAAATAGCAGGGAATTTCATGACTGAAGGCTTTGCGTGTCAGGTCAAACGGCCGTTCAAACCCCATGTAGCGCGCGGCGGTGGAAGCATTCCAGCGGGTAACCGTGCGCTTTTTGGCGGGCATCAACTTATATTCCCAGTCACTCTTCAGTTTTTCCTGCAACCAATTGGGATCGTGTTCAAAGAGTTCTTCGAGAAAGGGCAGATAATCCTTACCCTGCTTATAAGCCAGATGGGCCCTTCCAAACAAGGCCAGCTCCTTTTCTTCGTAGTTATCGGCGATCTGTTGGTAAATGGCGTCGGCCTTTTCAAACTCTTCCAGGTGGATATAAGCCTGGGCCAGGGCGGTTAAGCTGGCGATACTGGGTTCGGCCCGGGCGTAAAGCTCCATGGGCCTGATGGCCTTATCAAACTCGCCCAGCTTGCTGTAGGCCATGCTCATGAACTTGTTCAGCACGGTACTTTCGGGATTCATCTTTTGGGCAATCTTAAAATCCACCAGGGCATTGGCCCACAGTTCGCCATTGACCTTGTTCATGCCGCGATTCAGGTGCACAAAAAACTTCATATTTTCGGGCAACTTGTCATAATCATGATCGTGGTAGAAAAAATCGAGGCTGCGCGCCGTGATCATCCGCGACTTGCCGTTGCTGCGTTTATTATTTTTGAATTCCTTGACAATTTTACTAAAAAAGGCAATGGTTTTGGGTTTGGCGTCGTTATAGTTGACGATATTGATATGCCAGCGTTTTTCTTCATCGCTCTGGGATAAAATATAGCGGGCGTCTTTAACAATCTGCCCCAAAAGTTCGCTGGTCATGGCCACGGGATTTCCCAGACGGAACTCCTTATGCCGCCTTTGGTAGTGCCCATCCCAACAAAATGAATAATTTAGTGTTAGTTTATTCTCGGTATAGGACCATTTTTTCAAATAGCACGATAACAGATAAACATCCTTTTGCTCTTCCATTCCTTAAACTCCATAAGAAAATATTATTTATATCGCTCATGACCACATACATCATAAGATGTCAAAAGATTTTGGCCATAAAGTGAAACACACATACAACCGTTGCAGAATTCAGAATGATAATATCGCTGTTATATCCGGTAACTTTGTTACACTCAAAAAAATTTCAAACAGAAAAACTGAAAAATGCAAAGGCTAAAATTATAAATCAGGGGAAATAGATTTTATTTCATTCAGCTATATGACCTGAATTTAGAAATCCATCATACAAGTGTCAAGCCGAAAAGAGGACTCATTATTGACATCGTCCCCGCGGGCTTGTTCACCTTCCCCGTTTTCAACAAACAGAATCGCCCCTTTTTGCTGCTAAATCGCGAAGGGCTTGCCGGTAAAAATATAGATACAGTCAGTCTACGCCGTTCCGGCCATTGAGTTTCAAAAATAAATATAGCGCTCAGGAATTTAAAAAAGTCACCTAAAACTCATATTTTAGTTCCAAAGTGTAAAAAGAACTTTTGGAATCATTGAAGGCGCTGTCCAGGTCTTTGTCGTTATCATACATGGCCACAGCCTGCAGGGAGAGATGATCAAAGAGCGGCCATTGCACAAAAAGCAAACCGCTCCATATGTTACGATCGGCATAAAGGCTAAAATTGGCGCCGCTATCCCCGCCCTGGTAGCGCCGGGCGCTGTAACGCACGCTCAGCGAAAGCACCCGGCCCTGCGCAGAAGCGTAATCCACGTTCAGGGTCAGCCCCCTGTCGCTATAATCCTGCTGCACAACATAGGCGCTGTCCAGTCCCGGGGAAACCGTATGCCGGCGTTTTTCCCAATAACCTCCCGCGCCCAGACTGAACTGATTATTTATATAAAAACGTCCTTCCGGATTAAAATTTACCAGCTTGTAGTCGGGTTCCTGTTCTGTTTTTTTAAGATAGCTTTTTTGCCGGTAACTGCCGTTGAGCCGGATTTCCAGGGGATTGAAAATACGGTAAGACAGGGTCGCTTCCAGACGCGCGGTTTGCGACCGGTTGTCCAGCAGACTGTCGGCCACAAGATAGGTAAAGCGGTTCTGTTCCACCTGGGGATTGATACGCAAACTCACCCCACCGGCTTTCCAATGCGCGCTAAGACCGAGATACTGGTTGACAAAGTCATTGTTCCTGGTGTTACGGCTCTCGTTATAGTCCAGGGCATAGTAGGCCTGAAGACTAAAACCGGCGCCTTGATAATAGGAAAGATAGCCGTTTAAAGTGTTCCGGAAATAATCCGGCACATTGGCGTCCGGGCTTTGATAGGCTTTCAGGCGGCTGGTATTTTGCAGCCGCCCCGACCAGAGTTCATTACTGAAGGTGTATATAAAGTCGGCATTCAGCTCGTTATAACCGAGATTGTTATAAACAAAGTTCCGGTTAAACAAATAACTGAGGCGGCTTTCAAAAGTATGAACCTTTCCGTACCAGCGGCCGGCGAGGCGCAGTTCATTGTCGAAATTCTCTTTATCATAACGCAGAATGTTTTGTATGGAGAAGGGCCGGGAAAAGGGTTCGAATTTCATGGCCAGCCCCACATAAGGTTTGGACACCTGATCCAAAAGTACGCTGTCGCTTTGATCAAAACCAAGTTCAAATTCCTGCCGGTTAAAATCGACGCCACTGAGCATGCTAAAGCGAAAGGGTCCGGAAGCGGAAAGGTATTGTGGCGGCAGGGTATCGGGCGCGGGAGAACGGCTTTCCGCGGCGGATGTGCGAAAACTGTCGCGGGCCTCTTCCAGGAAAACAAGAGCCATCACATAATCCTGCTGCGCGGCGTAAGTCTCCGCCGAGTCCAGCAACGCCCGGACATCGGAGCCGGGCTGATAATTTTGCTGCAACTCCAGTTGCAGGTGCAGGGTCTCGTAATCCGCCTTATCATCCTGCTGCGCCCAAAGGGGCAAGGCGGGACCAAAGGCGATCCATAATAACAACCATACTCTTTTTAGCGGGGCCTGCATAAATAAGAACCAGCCTTCTTATTCGGAGTCGAGTAAATGACGTATCTGATTTTGGACGACGGTCAACATTTCCCGGGCAGCGATCCTCTCACCCCGGTCGGCCTGTTTTTGTGCCTGGGACAACAGTTTATCCAGGGTATTAATCTTTATTTTATTGGGCGCGGACACTGCGTTATTTTGCTGAAAACGGCGCACAATATTCCGCAAACGTTGCAGATCCTGTTCAAAGGCCGCGGCATCCATATCCGCCGTCTCGGGCGCCCGGCTCAGACGCTCCACCCTGTTCAGCAGCCGCAAACTCAGGTTCAGTTGATAGCGGGCACGGACATGAT
Source organism: Calditrichales bacterium (assembly GCA_015493745.1). Lineage (GTDB taxonomy): Bacteria > Calditrichota > Calditrichia > Calditrichales > J004 > J004. The sequence continues at coordinate 8,921 of WGCN01000023.1, read as the reverse complement.
CTCCCTGCTGCCAGGATTTTTCCGCGGCCCGGAAAAGTGCCCGGCCCTGTTCGTGCAAGGATTGCATTTGGCTGTTTTTGCCGCTTTTCAGGCGTTGTTCCTGCAGGGTTATCAAGGCCTGAATATCATCAAAACGTCTTTTTAAGGTCTCCTGCTCCCCGGCCTCCCGGCCCGTTTGCGTAAAAGATCCGTAAGCCTTGAGCGCCAGCCGTTGTGACAGGTTGATATTCCGCCGGGCGCTTTTGTAGTGTTTTTTATCATAATCATTTTGTGCCGCGCGGTAAAGCTGCTCCGCTTTTTTCAACCAGCGCATTCCCCGGGTATCCTCCGTCCGGGCTTCGTTATAGACCGATCTTAAATATTGTGACAGGGATTGTAAGTTGGTCTGTAACTGCCGGCCGCTATCCCGCGCGCTTTCATCCATATCGATCAGGCGGTAAACAAGACGCTCGGCCAGTTTTAGCTGCGTTAGGGCCTGACGGGTGTTTCCGCGTTTATAGTTTTCCTCCGCTTTACGCATAAAAGTTTGGGCGTTGTTGTACAATTCCGCGTTCACCCCTTTTTCGCTGTCCTTCACGGTCACCCGGCTTAATAAAATTTTCAGGTTTTTAAACCAGCTTTCATAGTCGCCGCCGCTACCGCCCTGCCCATCGGGGGCACGGGCAAACTCCAGGGCTTTTTCCGCGAAATAACGCGCCACTCTCAGGTTTTCATGCCCGCGAAGAAAGCGATTATCTTGAAAGTCCTTATTGGCCTTTTCCAAAAAAGCGCGGGCCTTTTGCAGAAAATAACGGCTTTCCTGGTTAAAGCTTTGCTGGCTGAGCTTCAAATCCGCCTGATGAATCAAGCGGTCCAGTTCCGTCCGTATTTGCGCGGCAGGCTTGAGCAACAACAGACGCGTTACCTGCCCCACTATGGATTCGGCAGTCCGGAAACGGTTGCGGGCCTTGATCAATAAAGGAATACGCTCGGAAGGACGGGCGTTTTTGGCCCGGCTAAAAAAGTTATAAGCGGCCGATAACTCACCCCGCGCCTTCTGCAACAGATTTATGGCCCGGGGATTATCATACTGACGGGCCAAAGCCTGCGCGGCGACAATCTTACGATCCAACTGGCGTAAATTACGCTCGATCTTGCCGGCATCTATCACCTGAGCCGCGAGAACGCTCTGCATGGTCAGGATGAGAATTATCAGGTTTATAACTTTTTTCATGATCTTCATAATTTTATAAAAGTTCAATATACACGATTTTAAAAAACAAAAAAACAATCCGCCACCGGGGCGGATTGTTTTATCCTTTCCACTCTATTAGAAAGGGGAGATATGATACGGCATGCCCCAGGTGGCCGAGCTGTAAGGATAGGTTACCTCATCCTTCTCCAGAATGGTTCCGTTGTCGATCACATCGACCACGGCATGATGATAACCGGAAAACTGTTTAACCGTCCAGGTGCCCTGGTAGATTTTATTACCGGCATTGTCCTCACCCATATACTTAAAGAAGGTGATAGCCCGCCCGCCGCGACGGTTGCGGCCATAGTGCAAACGAACGCTTTCCGTGGCCCGGGTATCCACGGGGAAGTATACCGGATTGGCGGTGTTGTTCTTTACAAAAACCTTAACCGTTACCTCGCTGAAACGCGGCAGATTGAGCATGTTGTTGCCATCAAAAAAGGTGGCGTTGGGGTCGGTAATGACCATGCTGTCCTGACCGGCCGGCTTAATAACCAGCTTTTCAATGGAAACGTCACCGGGATTGGAAAGACCGTCGGCCATGGATACGCTGCTTACGCGCCAGTTACGGCGCTCAACGGCGGCATCGTTCCGTACTTTTCTCAGGGTGACAATACGCTCGATATCGTGCTGTAGCGGCTTCTCGAAACGGGTCAATGTCAGCGTGTCGTTGACAAGCGTGCCGGAGTGGGTTACAAATTTCCCCGTAAAGGTGCGGGAAATATAAGCGGTGGCTGCCGTGTCGCCGTCAAAAACGATCTCCACGCTGCCTTCGCGACCGGTAATGATACGACCGTAACGCAAACGATGCTTACCGTCCTTGTTAAAGCTGGTTTTTCCCAGCCAGTTGGGGTCATCGTTATCGATGGAATCTTCATCGGGATCACCGATTTCATCATAGGTCAGATCATCCGACTCCAAAACGCTTTTGATGGCCGCTTCTTCCGCGGCAAGGTTATCATCCGAGTTGGCCATGTTGTTACAGGCCACCAGGGACAAAAACAACAGAGCGCTTAAAATTAAACTGAGCTTCTTCATCTTACTTCTCCTTTGATTGGTTCTTACAATTGTGAATTCTACTTGGGCCCTTCGAATTCCGACTGATTTTCCCCAGACTAATACACAGATCATGCCAAAGTTTTATACCAGTTCATTAGTTGTTGTTTTTTAAGGATTTAAGAAGAAACACATCCGGGAGGGATATCAACAAAAAGACGTTCATTCCGGTACAGACGTACCATATGGTACAGGCCTGTCCGCGAATAATCATTGTAAAAAAGGGAGATATCCATTAAATTCGTGCATGAAAAAAATCATAACAGGAAAAGCGCAAACCCGGGCCACACGGGAAAGACTGGAGCGGTTTCCCGGTTTCCCGGCCGCCATACTGAGCGGCAGTGACCTAAGCGTTTCTCCGCTGGGCTTTGGCAGCTACCGCGTTCATATCAACATCGAAGAGCACCGCAAGGCCCTGGCACACGCCCTGCGAAACGGCGTCAACCTGATCGATACCAGCGCCAACTATACCGACGGTGGTTCGGAAATGCTTATTGGCAGCGTTTTACGGGAATTGACCGAAAGCGGGGAGCTACGCCGGGAAGAGGTGGTCATTATATCCAAGGCCGGCTATATACAGGGGCAAAACCTCAGCCGTCTGCAACAGCGCCGTCCGGGCGGTGACGCTTTTCCGGAAATCATCCATTACCAGCAGGGTCTGGATCATTGCATACATCCCGACTTTCTGGAAGAGCAGCTCACCCTCTCCCTGGAGCGTCTGCAATGTGACACCATCGACTATTTTCTGCTGCATAATCCGGAATATTTTTTATTTGACGCCCGCCGCCGGGGCATTCCCCCTCAGGAGGCCCGCAAGACCTATTATGAACGTATTGACCGGGCATTTATGTATCTGGAACAGGAAGTTCAGCGGGGACGCATCCAGTATTACGGCGTCAGTTCCAACACCTTGCCGGTCATGCCCACCCACTATGCCTATACCGACCTGGATAAGCTTATTGAACTGGCCCGTTCTCTGGGTAAAAAACATCACTTCCGTATGATTCAGTTTCCGATGAACCTGTTGGAAACCGGCGCCACCGACCATCTGCTGTCCGTTCACAGCGATAAAATAGCCACCGTGTCCAACCGCCCCCTGAATGCCTATCACCGCAACCAACTGGTGCGCCTGGTTAGCCTGGAGTCTTTGGAAACCGACCCGGAACCGGAGTTAACCCTCAGGCTCAAACAGTTGGTGGAGCATGAAAAAAATTATCCCGAGCGCGTGGCCGCCTTCATCAAGGCCGATCCCGACAAGCAAAAACATCTGGCCGGCCTCTTTGCCACCGGCTACTACCTGGCCTCGCATTACCGGGAACTGAGCAGTTACTGGAACTGGCTGGAGCAACAAGCCCGTTTTCTGGCGGATAGCATCTCCTACGGTGTTCAGGAGATTAACGAATTGAAGGATGTGCCGCCCGGGGTATCGCAATGGCTGGACGGCTATGTGGAGCTTTTTAACAAGGTGCTCGATCAGCTTACGCTTTATCTCGGCTATAACTCCAGCCGACTCAACGAGCGCATCGCCGGGCTGGCCCAACAAATGTTGCCCAGGCACCTGAACGGGGAATTGTTGCAGGATCTGGCCCTGAGCAGCTTGCTGGCCACGCGGGAGATCGACGTGACCCTGATGGGGATGCGGCACACCGCCTATGTGGATGACGCCGTCAGACTGATGCGCCGGGAGCACCCGCCTCTTTCACTGAATAAGTGGCGCAAGTGGGCCCAGGCCCTAAAATCCTTTTAAGCCCGCCGATGGCGCCGTTTTGGGGAGAGTCAAAATTTCCGCGCCGGATAGCTTCAAAACAATCGCCAGCCTCTTTTACGGAAATGCTTTTGCAGCCACTGTCGGGCCCGCTCATAATCGGGATAGGCCTGCTCCAGGGCTTTAAAATGCGGCGGATGTATGCGGCGGCGGCCGTTTACCCTTTCCACCGGAATGGCCACATGCAACATCTCATGATAAAGAATATAGCGCACCACATAGGCCGGCACCTTCCGGCCATCCAGGTTTTGACTGACCACAATCAACTTGCGGTCGGCGTCATAAAAACCCAGCCGGGTGGTGCTGTTATTCCGGCTCCAGCCCAAATGAGGCTTGGGCAGCTTGCCGCTAAAAAAGTCGCGGTTCAGGACATCAAACAGCGGATCGAGATCATAATAACGACCGGCGCTTTGGTAACGGCTTAAATCAGCCGGGGGGGATGCGGTGGCCGGCTGTTCGAGACGGGCGACATAATCGGCGTAGAGCCGTCGCCAGCCGGCATCAATGCGGTAACGGAACAACTTGGCAAAAAGAATGACAAACAGCGCCCGGTATACCTCCGGCGGCGCGCCGTTCATGCGGTCGGACAGACGGATAAAAATCGTTCCCTGCCGCAGACGGATGGTATGTTTTAAGCCCCGGTAGGGATAAAAGGAAACCCATACCTGAAAGGTACGGGCTTCCTGAAAGGTCTCTTTTATTTCCTCGGCCAGAGTCTGTATCCCGGAAAAATCAGATTTCAATCATTGCTCCAAAATCAAGAATCCGGGCCTTCAGATCCATCAGGGCCACCTTACCGGCAAACTCTTCCGGATCCACATCGATCATATCAAAGGTTTTATAATGCATGGGAATGGCCAGATCGGGCTTAACCAGGGCCACGGCCTCGGCCGCGTCATCGATGCCCATGGTAAAATTATCACCGATGCAGACCAGCATCACGTCCACATGCTGATGACGGCCGATCAGCCCCATATCGGAAAAAAGACCGGTATCTCCGGTATGGTAGATGGTCTTGTCATCAAGGGTCAGCAATATACCGGCCGGCATGCCGCCGTAGCTGCCATCGGGAAAGGAGGAGCCATGGAAGGCCTGGGTCAGTTTTACCCGCCCGAATTCAAAATCATGCCCGCCGCCGATATGCAGGGGATGGACCTTAAAACCTTTATTGCCAAAATGGGTGGCAATTTCAAAATTGGCGATAATGGTGCTGTCATTGGCCCGGGCGATCGCTTCCGTGTCACCGATATGATCACCGTGGGCATGGGAGAGCACGATGTAATCGGCCTTGATATCGCCGGGTTTATGAATGGCCAGCGGATTGCCCTCCAGAAAGGGATCGATGACAATGGTTACGTCGTTGTTTTCTATCAGCCAGGCGGAATGGCCTAAAAAAGTCAGCTTAATCATGGGACACCTCCTTCAGGATTGGATGTATATCAAGATACGCAATTCGATGGCATACAGGCAATCGAATATGGATAAAAAAAATGCGGAAGCCTGTTCCCGGCTCCCGCATCAACTCACGGAGGTGTATGTGTGAGGTTGGCTGTTATTTTAATGACCAGATAGCGTCATAGGATTTGTCCTTTTCTTCCTTGCTGATCTTCTTAAATCCGAGATCCAGCGCATTCATCAGTTCGTTTGTCCGGATAACGTTGGGCAGGATGTCCATCACATAGTCGGCGTCCATCTTGGCTTCATCCAGCGGCAAACCGCTGCCGTGCACCAATCCCTGCAGATAGATGGTCGGGCCGGCTTTGTAACCATTGGGCGGCCCGGAAATACGGATGCTCATACGCGGAGTAAGCGAAAAAGATTCCCAGGGCATCTCCAGGTCTATGGTTACGGCGATAAGACCGTCCACGCCCAGATCGCGGATCAGGCGCGCATCCTTGCGATCCCAGGCAAAAGTGGTGGAAATATCATCGAGAATTTCGGAGAGGGTGGTGGGTATCAGGTTTTTGGTGCCTTTATAGCTTTTTTCCACTTCCACCAGCGACACTTTATCCTCAATGGGTTGCAGCGCTTTGTAGGATGGCGCGCGCAGGACGTCCTCGATGGGAATCAGTTCAATGCTGTAGTTATTTTTTAGCACCCGTTCAAAATCCGCGTAAAGCTTATTAACCAGATTTTCCCAGTAAGCGTCGGGCAGTGTGGGAAAGGTGCGAACTGTTGTTGTTGTGGTGGTGGTGGTTACATTTCCGAATGTAGATGAACTGCTTGACGTTCTTTGTTGCTGCAATTTGGTCGCCCGCACGGTAAAGGAAGCCACGGCGAATTTTTTGCCGCTGCTCATGGGCCGGCCATAATAAGCGTTGGGCTTATTAAACTTCACCTGCATAAAGCCGTCATCTTTTTCTATTTTTTTATTGATATTGATCGTTTGGCCATCCACGGTACCGACCCAGGTTTTCTCCAGTTCACCCTGTACGGTTACTGGCACGCAATCCAGAGCTTGGCCGATGATTTGCGTGGCGCCGACGCCTTTAACATTCGTTGGCGTAACATTAAAACGTTCCACCCTCAGCCAGTTTGCGCCGGTAGTGGGCGTGTAGGGTGTAAGGGCATTTTTCCACATGGCCGCGGGCAGATGCAGCCTGTCTCCGTATTTAAACGTACCGTATTCCAAAAAGGTATGAAGACCCATTATATCGCCGAGCAGGGCGATGCTGATTTCTTCGCCGGGGCGTTTTTTTTCAGCCATCAGTTCAAGATCAAGGGGTTGGGTAATGTCGATGACGGCGTTTTCCCGCATACCGTTTATGCTTTTTATCTTAATCGGCGGAGGCGGGGCAACCGTAAAAGATACTTCCTGTCCGGTACTGGTTTTTATAACCACCTTTTTGGGTGATACATCATTGGGGTCCAGCCACTTACCGTAAAATCCGTTTTTCACGTGCGGTACCACTTCGCCGTCGATGATTACCTGGCCATCCACCTTAAGCATGCCCACGCCATCGCGGTTAAGCAGGCTTACATAGACCATATTGCCGCCGTCCTGCCAGCTTTCCTCAAAATACTCCGCGGCAACATCGTTTGTAGCCTTTGGATAGACGTTGCGCATAAAATAGACGGATACCGCCGCCTCATTCAAATCGTTGGTGGTGCCTGTCAACAGGCTACCGGCCAGATTGCCCACCTGCTTCATCACCGCGCCGCAACCGAGCAACAAGATTGAAATTAAAAACGGGACGATTATCCGCTTTATGGTTGATCTGAACATAAGACCTCCTTTTGGTAAAACTTGAGTAGGATTATTTTATTTTTTTCAGCTTTATTTGCCGTGTATTGGCCAGAACAAAGGTAATGGAAAGCGTGTCACATATACGTTCGGCCGTGTTCCAATCCGTAGCCGTCATGATGTTATAGCCCTCCCGGGAGAGAATTTCCCTCAGACGGCGCAGTTCCTTGGTGTTGTCGTCAATAATGAGAATGTGTTGTTCCATGGGTGATTCCGTTTTCAGTATGCTAAAGCAATGGTTATGCCACTTATGTTTTTTTATCGATAACTCATTTATTTACAACACATTACAATATTACACCCCAAACGCCGGGGCTATAAACAGTCGTTATTCTCAGACATGTAAAATAAGCAGCTGTCGCTTCTATACAACAAGCCGGTGTATGGTGCCATGTTAGGGATTAGTAAGATAGAGGCTAATAATTATGGTGTATGCCGCTACTATTAAAAGTTGAAAATCCGGGAATATATATTTGAGAGTGTATTCCATCTCCTTTCATCAACGAGAAGGAATAGTGTCCTTTTTCAATGTAAATAGTTTTCAATTCCAGAATTATCAGCTTTTTTCAAGCCTGCCGGGCAGGATTTGTTATTGCATTTCTACAAAGCTATATTTCGTGTTAACCGAAACTAAACCTAAAGTCGCGCAAAAGGCAATGCGTTTAGCGGGATGTTGTGCGTCAGCTAAAAAAGAAAAACTAAATTATGATTAAATCAATTACCATAAAAAACATAGCAACATTTAATTTTGATGGTATAGATATTTCTAATTTAAAGAAAATTAATTTCATTTATGGAGCGAATGGAACCGGAAAAACAACAATCTCAAATTTTATTCAAGAACCGGATAATCCAATTTTCGCAGACTGTTCTATTCAATGGGTTAATGATATTCAAGAAACCGTTTTAGTTTATAATAAAAAATTCCGAGAACAGAATTTTGGAAAAGGCAGTTTAGATGGAGTGTTCACATTAGGTCAAGCTACAAAAGAAGAAATTGAAGAAATTGAAAAAAAACGGGTTGAATTAGAAGAACTTAAACAAAAAGGAATTAAGAAAAAGGAAACACTCAAGAAACTAGAAAAAGACAAAGAAGATAGGGTTAGTGACTTTAGTGAAAATGTTTGGAAAATAATTTATAAAAGATACGAAACTCAATTTAAAGAAGCTTTTAAGGGGAGTATAAACAGTAAAAAGAAGTTTAAAGATAAATTACTATTTGAATATCAAAAAGAACAACCTGAAACTGTATTTTCCCTTGAAGAACTAAACAAAAGAGCTAATACCTTATTTGGTAGTATTCCTGAACATTTAACCCTATTACCAATTCCCGATTATGAACAAATAAGTAACATTGAAACCGATAAAATATGGTTAAAAAAGATAATTGGGAAAGAAGATGTTGAAATTTCAAAACTAATTCAAAAATTAAATATAAATGACTGGGTAAATGAAGGACAAAAATATATTCAAGAAGATAGCGATATATGCCCATTCTGTCAACAAAAAACAATTACACCAGATTTTAGAAAGCAACTTGAGGAATATTTTGACGAAACATTTAAAGCAGATATAGATTTGATTAAATCATATAGTGAAGAATATTTAAGGCTATCAGAGCC
>WGCN01000022.1 GCA_015493745.1 Calditrichales bacterium | reverse complement strand
TAAAACCGTTAACGGTCTGCTCAAAAAAGGAGCCGATCCGGCCGGACGTAAAGCCATCAGTGAAGAGTCCGGGGTTTCCGGAGACAAGGTGCTGGATTTTGTAAACATGGCCGATCTCTTCCGCATTAAGGGGGTAAGCAGCCAGTATGCCGAGTTGTTAAAAGGCACAGGCGTGGACACCGTAAAGGAATTGGCCCAAAGAAACGCCAACAACCTGCACGAAGCGATGGTTTCCACCAATAAGCAGAAAAAGCTGGTACGGTTGGTACCTTCCGCCAAGGTAGTCGCCCGCTGGGTGGAGCAGGCCAAAAATCTTCCCCGGGTTGTAAACTACTAATCCGGCCCCATACATATTTCCTGCAAAAAGACCATAAGGGAAAGCGGCGCCTGTTCGCTTTCCCTTTTTTATTTATCAGCGGAATTCAGTTTTTCCAGCCGGGAACGCAGATGGCGTTCGGTGATACCCAGCAGACGCGCGGCGGCGCTTTTATTACCCCCGGACTGCTTCAGGGCCTCTTCGATCATCGCCCTTTCAAAGGCCTTCATCTTTTGGGCATGGCCGGCGCTGAGATCGGCGGGATCATACAGGGCCTCATGCCTGCCCGATGGCAGATGCGCCGGCAGGTCTTCCCGCCCGATCAGACTGTTGCGGGTCATCACCACGGCATGTTCCATCATGTTCTCCAACTCGCGTACATTGCCGGGGAAATCATACTTCATCAAACGGTCCAGCGCTTCGCGTTCGATACCGGTCACCTCTTTTTCATTTTCACGGGCAAAGCGTTTAATAAAATGATCCGCCAGCAGCGGAATATCCACCCGCCGCTTACGCAGGGGCGGGGCGACTATGGCCACCACATTCAGCCGGTAATACAAATCTTCCCGGAACTGCCCGTCGCGGATCATTGCCTCCAGATCGCGGTGCGTGGCCGAAATGATGCGCACATCCACGTCTATGGTTTCGCTGCCCCCTACCCGCTGAATTTGCCCGAACTGGATGGCCCTTAGCAGCTTTACCTGCACCGAAAGGGGAATATCGCCCACCTCGTCCACAAACAGGGTACCGCCGTTGGCTTCCTCAAAACGGCCCCGCCGTTGATGAATGGCCCCGGTAAAGGCCCCCTTTTCGTGACCGAACAGTTCGCTTTCAATAATGTTTTCCGCCAGGGCGGCCACGTTGACCGTCACAAAGGGCTTATCACGGCGCGGGCTGGCGTAATGGATGGCCTGGGCCAGCAGCTCCTTACCCGTGCCGCTTTCACCCAATATCAGCACATGGGCCTTGCTTTTGGCCACCCGCCCGGCAATGTTCAGCACCGCCTCCATCTCCCCGCTTTGGGAGATAATACGCTCAAACCTGAATTTTTCGCTCAGTTGTTCGCGCAACTGGCGGTTCTCTTCCTCCAGCAGACGCTTACCTTTCACCCGTTTCAGCAGACTTTCCAGTTCGTCCAGATCCACCGGTTTGGTCAGGTAGTCATAGGCCCCGGCTTTCATGATATCCACGGCGTCATCCACGCTGCCGTAAGCGGTCATCAAAATCACATCGATACCCGGTTGCACATCCTTTATCGCCCGCAGCAGTTCCAGGCCGCTCATGCCCGGCATGCGGAAATCGGTCATTACGATATCGATGGTTTCATTACGGACAATTTTCAGCGCCTCATCCCCGTTGGCGGCCAGAAACACCTTATACTCCCGGCGCCCCAAAAAGCTTTTCAGGGCCAACCGTTGCGCCTCTTCATCATCCACAATCAAAATGTGAGCCTGTGTCATGCTAAACTCCTAAACATTTCGCGGCAGGCGCAGGATAAATTCCGTGCCCCGGCCCTTCTCGCTTTCCACGCTGATCACGCCGCCGTGTTCATAGACAATGCGCTGCACCATGGCCAAACCGATCCCCGTGCCTTCGGCCTTGGTGGTAAAATAAAGGTTAAATATCTTTTTCAGGGTAGATTCATCCATCCCCGCGCCGTTGTCTTTTATTTTTATTTCGATTTCATCGCCGGCAATCCGGGAAAGAATTTCTACCTTACCCCCCTTGTCCGTGGCCTGGCTGGCATTGAGGATCAGATTCATCATCACCTGGCCCATTTGCTTGCGATCCCAGCGCACCCGGCCCGGGTCGTCTGCTTCCGTTTCCAGGGCGATGCCTTTTTCGGCCAGCATCGGCCGGTGCTGGCGGATCACATCTTCCAGCCAGGGTTTAAATTCAAAATCCTCGGCACGGATCGGTTCCGGGCGGGCGAATTTCAAAAAATCCTGTACGGTATCATTGATACGCCGCACCTCGCGGTAAACCAGGCGGGCCAGGCTGTGATACTCGGCGCTGTCCTCGCGGGGTTCAAAATCCTTATCCAACTGTTGCACGATGGTACCGATGGTATTGAGCGGATTGCGGATTTCATGGGCCACGCCCGAGGCCAGCTCGCCCATGGCCGAAAGCCGTTCCTTGCGCTGAATCTGCTCCTGCAGGGCCCGTTCGCGGGTCAGGTCGCGCAATACAAAAATATCCAGGGCCGTTTCCGCGCGTTCCACCCGGCTTTTGGAAGCCAACAGATAGACGCGGCCCTTGCCTTGCAGGGTGCAGTCGATCTGGAATATCCCGGGATCGGACTGGGCCAGGCGGGCACAACCGATTTTGTCCAGCAAAGCCTTAAGGGGGCCTCCCTTAAACGGCTCCGCTTGTATGCCAAACAAATCCCCGGCCGCCTTATTGATGGTATGGATGTTTCCGTTGGCGGCCACGATAATGGCGTCACCCGTATTCTCCAGAATCAGATCGGAATAACTTTCCACCACATCGTAACGTTCCTGCAAACGCTCAAAACGCTTGCGGGTAAAGATAAGACTAAAAACGATGGCGCCGAAAATCAGCAAAATCAGGGAAATTACCATCAGGCGGCGATAGAGACGCGCGGTGATGGCCTGCACTTCCGTTAGCGGCATGCCCATGCGGAAGACCCCCACCAGGCGGTCATGATAGTAAAAAGGGTGCGTGGCTTCAAAAAAGGTGATGCTGTCGCCTTCAACGATTCGGCTGTGAAAGGCAAGCGTGTCCGTAACGCTGTTGTCGAAACCGTCGGGCATAATCCGCACCCGCCCCGCGGCGGCGATCAGATTAAGACTGTCCTGCAGGGCCACGTATAATATCTTCGGGCTTTGGGCCACGCCGCGGATCAGGCTGCCGAAGCCCACCTCCCTGCGGAATTTAAGCAGCTCGTCCGCGGGCATCTCTATGACCAGCGCCCCGTTTTCGCCATGGGGCACGGCCGCGGCATAGGCCCGGATGCGTCCGTTTCCCGGATCACGTACGCCGCTCACCCAGATATCGCTCCAGCCGGCCCGCACATTGGCGGCAAGGTTGGCCAAAAGGGTATCTCCGGCGCGATGATGCAGGCGAAAACGTACCCGTCCCGCCGCGTCGAAAACCATCAGTTGCGAAATACCGGCCCGGGTCACCAAGCTGTCCAGTTGCGGCCCGTACCGCTTGTTTACCGGCAACAGGCCGCCGATCAACCGGGCTTCCTGAATCAACCGCTGCCGGTAAGCGTCAAAAAGATACTCATTGGCCAGCAGGGCATCCTGCGAGGCGGCCAGCAATGACTGCAACAAAACGCGGGACTGCTTTTCCACCAGGTTCAGCACCTCCCCGCGGCTTTGATTCAGTTCCACCACGGCACTGGTGATCATGATCAGGGCCATGGACACAAACAATACCATCAGGGCCCGGGCCGCGGTCAAACGGGCCATCAGCGGCTTATTCCTACTCATACTCCACCACGGGAAAAATGACATCGATGCGCGTACCCTCATCAGGCACACTGTCTACCTTTATTTCCGCCTTGTGTTCGGCGGCAATCCATTGCACGATGGAAAGGCCCAGGCCGCTGCCTCCGGCCTGACGTGACCGGGAGCTTTCCACCCGGTAAAAACGCTCAAATATGGACTGCAAATCTTCCTTGTTAATGCCGATACCCGTATCCTCCACGGAAAGTTTATAACCGGAATCGTATTGGGAAAGCGATACATGAACCCGGCCGCCTTTTTTATTGTACTTGATGGCATTTTCAACCAGGTTGAATATCAGTAATTTAAGGGCATCGCGGTTTCCGGCGATTTCGGCCCGGATATCGACGGCGAAGGAAAGTGCGATATCCGCTTCCCTTCCCTTTTTCTCCAGTTCCCCTTTCAGGGAAAGCAACAACCGGTCCAGATGCAACAGTTCCATCTGCAAATCCTGCTTGCGGCGATCCATGCGCGCCAGTTGCAGCAGGTTCTCTATAATACGCGTCATGGACTGGCTCTCATTTAATATAAGTTCCAGGGCCTGTTTATATTCCTCCACCGTGCGCTCCCGGCTCAGGGCCACCTCCACATGACCGCGGATAACGGTCAGCGGGGTGCGCAATTCATGGGAGGCGTTGGCCGAAAAGGCGCGTATCTGTTCCGTTGTCCGTTTCAGCTTGGAGAACAAACTGTTCAGGGTATCGATAAGCTGGCGTATCTCCTCATCGGTATTGTCCGAGGCGATGTTATGACCCAGTTCACCGCTGGAAAGCATCAGTTGCGCCGTTTCCGTGATACGGGCAATGGGACGGAAAACCCGCTGGCTCAGGAAATGGATGCCCACCAGTCCCAACAGGATAAACAAAGGGGTCAGCAGAAAAAAGGCCCGGCGGATAAAGGTCAGGAACTCATCCATCTCCCCGATGTGCATCAAACTGGTAATGATCACCGCTTCACTGCGCGCCGAGGCCGGCACATGCAAATCGGCCCGGCGAAAAAGGAGTGAATCCAGTTTCTGGGTGGTCAGGCGCAGTTCGCCGGCCGCCAGGGGCATATAGGGTATATCAAAAGTAAGGTGTTCTTCATTCTTGGAAGCGCCGAGAAAATGCCCCTCCGTGGTGCTGATCCGCAGATAGATGGCATGCTGACCCACCTCGGCATGTTCCACTTCCGTCCATTCACTGCTATCGGACAAAGCGATAGCACCGTCACGGAAACGCACCACCTTCGACAATTCACGACATTCCGCGCTCAGACGGTTATCGACACGGGAGTAAAGATACTCGTCCAGGGTAAAATAGACCAGCGATCCGATAACAATGAGGATCAGGGCAAACAGCAGCCCGGTCCACAGAAGCAGTTTGGTTTTAAAGGATTTAATCATTTTCCGGCTTCAGGATATAGCCCCGGCCGCGCACCGTCAGGATAAGAGGGCAGGCTTTGGCTTCTTTCAGTTTTTTACGCAAATAGTTGATATAGACATCAATATAGTTGGTACCGCGATCAAAATCGACCGACCAGACTTCGGTGGCGATCTGCTCCCGGGGGATTATCTTGTTGACATTTTTCATCAAATAGAGCAGCAGGTCAAACTCCTTATTGGAAAGCGGGATATCCGTGGAGCCGGCGCGGGCCTTGCGCTGCATAGGATCCAATTCCAAACCGTCCACCCTCAGCGGCGCGGGGTCTTTTTCCTCTTCCCGTCTTAAAAGCGAACGCACGCGGGCCAGCAGTTCCTTAAAGGCGAACGGTTTGGTCAGATAATCATCGGCTCCGCCATCCAGCCCCTGAACCTTGTCATCCACCGTATCGCGGGCGGTAAGCATCAGGATACGCGCCCCGGGTTTCTTTTCACGCAGGGAACGGATCAGGGTCAGACCATCCACCCCGGGCAGCATCCAGTCGATGATATAGAGGTCGTAACCGGCGCCCCCCAAACGGCGCGCGGCCTCGCCGCCGTCATGGATCACATCGACCTCATAACCGTTTTCCCGCAACCCCTGGCTAATAAAACCGGCCACATTTTTTTCATCTTCTATCAGTAATACACGCATATCCGCCATCTCTTTCCTTGCTGCCTGCCCGGAAAACAGCCTGGTAACATCTCCCGGAAACTCTCCGGACTTTTTTCTTTACCGTAACTTAGCTTTTAAGTTCGCACCACTCAAGGGGAGCGGCTTATTATTAGAAAATTCTAATATGAGAGGCGCATGTGTATGCGTATCTTACCTCAAACAACAAAAACCGCGAGAGGAAAAATGAAAAAAGTGATTCTCTTTTTAATAATCGGGCTGGTACCGGTCTTCGCCCAGGAGAAGCTGGGGCTCCGGGAAGCCATTGCCATCGCCATGGAAAATAATCCCCGTCTAATAATTCAAAAAGCGGAGATTGAACGCATCGGCGCCCGGAAATGGCAAAACACCGCTATCCCCAATCCGGTGATCGGCCTGGAAAAAGAAGGGATCGCCAGCGGCGGTTCCGGTTTCAGCGAACAACGGCAACGCGTAACGCAGTTTCTACCCTCACCGCTGAGCATCTATTACGGCTACAAGGAAACGGATCTGCGCCAGGCGGCCATGTTCGACTCCCTGAAACAACTGGAGATAAAGATCCGCCGGGATGTAAAGAGCGCTTACACCCGTCTGATCCACAGCCGCCGCATTCTGGCCCTGCGCCGTCAGATTTATGACAACACCGTGCAACTGAACCGGGTGACGCAGGATCGTTTCCAGGCGGGTGACGCCTCGGAAATCGAACTGCTTAACACCTCCATAAAAATGAATCAGGCCCAAAACAACCTGGATGAAGCGGAATATGTATTGGACACCCGCCGTTACCAACTGTTTACCACCATTGGCCTGCCACCGGAAAAGCAAAGCTATGCCATCACCTTTCCCGATACGCTAAACCATAAAAACGTGCCTTACGATCAGGAGAGCCTGTTGAACAGGCTCACGCTTCTGCCGGGCTATAAAGCCGGCAGCCGGGAAATCGAAGCGGCCCAAAACGCTTACCGTAAAGGCTGGGCCGATCTGTTACCCGCCCTCTCCGTCAGCTATTACCGGCAGGATTTCGGCAGCGGGTATAATCATTACGGAGTCGACGTCGGGCTCTCCGTGCCGCTGTGGTTCTGGTTCAATCAGAAACCGGCCATACAATCGGCCCGGGCGGTTATCTATAAAACGGAAGCCCGCCGGCAACACTGGCTGCTGAATCAAAAGGAAGCCATCGAGCGCGGCTGGCATAATTTCAAAAAAAGCAGGGCCATTATAAAACGCTATGAGGCCCAAAGTTCCCGCCAGGCCAGGAGATTGCTGGAAGCGGCCATCGCCGGCTACAGGGTGGGCGAGGTAAGCCTGCTGGTGCTGATCGACGCCCAGCAAAGCTATCTCGACACGCGTATCGGTTATTACAATGCCCTGCGCGACTATTTTTTAAGCCTGATCCAGCTGGAAATGTATACCGGTGAGGAATGGGTTCTGCCCTAAACAGAGTAACACAATTTAAATTTACAAACACCGTTTTAAAACCAAATTGGAGACAATATGAAAACATTACTCCTTTTCGTGATGTTCACAATGCTTATCGCCGGTTGTTCCTCGCCGGAACAAAACAGCACGGCCGCAAGGGAGCAACAGCCCCCGCCTTCCATCATCCGGGATACCGGGGAGGGCCGGAGCGGACAGATCAGGCTGAGCCCCGAACAGGTGAATACCCTGAAGATCAAAACATTCACCGCGGATACGGCGCGGGTTGCCTTTCCCCTGAGCATTCCGGCCGTGGCCGAAGCGGCGCCGGACTACCTTTCCATTATCAGCGCTCCCATCGAAGGTATCATTAACAAAATATATGCCCACGAAGGGGACCGGGTAAAAAAAGGACAACTGATCATGGAGATGGAGAGTCTGGAATTTGCCCGCATCCTCGGTGATTTTTTCACCAGTGAAGCCAATCTGCGTTTCAGCGCCGAACAGCTTGAGCGGGTTAAACAGCTCTATGCCAAAAAGATTAAATCCAAAAAAGAGCTGCAGGAAGCCAACACGCAATATATTCAGGCCACCACGGCCCGCAACGCCTACCGCGCGCAGCTAAACGCTCTCGGCATTACAGAAGCCGACCTGCAAACCTGGCGGCAACAATCGAGCCTGCATGCCCATTTACCGATCCGCTCGGCCATAGACGGCATTATCAGCGAACATATGGCCGATTTGGGACAGGCGGTGCAGCGCTACCAACGGTTAGGTAAAATCATCAACAACGGCATGGTGCTGGTACGCGGTTATGCCGCGCCGGAAGACGGGATTTTTATCCGCCGGGGCGTCTCCGCTGTTGTCAGCCGCCGCTCCGATCCCCAAACAGGGATCACCACCTCCGTGCACAGCTATGTCCCGGCCCTGGACGAGCAAAACCGCTCCATTGTGGTCATTACCTATGTTGGCAATCCCCCCGAATGGCTGAGCCCGGGACGCAATGTACGGCTGACACTGATGGCCCGGCCCGATCAGCCGGTGATCAGCATTCCGGCCCGCGCCGTCATCGACGATGGCAATAAAAAAGCGGTTTTTGTCCGCATTGCCGATGGACTTTATCGTAAAGTCATGGTTAAAACCGGCCGCAACAATGGCAAGCAAATCATTATAACCCAAGGACTTACGCCGGGAGACCGGGTAGCCGTCAACCAGGTATTCACCCTGAAAGCGCTGGACCGTTTTAGCGCCTACGGTGAAGAATAACAGGATAACACTATGTTTGATCGCTTAATCAATTTCAGTTTACAACAGAAGTTTGTCGCCCTGCTCCTGGTGGTGCTGATGGCCTTCGGCGGCATTCAGTCGCTTAAAGAGATTCCCATCAACTCCCTTCCCGATGTAACACCGATACAGGTGCTGGTGATTACCAAGGCCGGGCGCTATTCGCCTTATGATGTGGAGCAGTTGGTCAGCTTTCCCATCGAAAATGCCATGAGCGGCCTGCCCGATGTTAAGGAGGTACGCTCTATTTCCCAGTTCGGTCTCTCCGCCGTAACGGTGGAATTTGACGAAAACACCGATATCTACTTTGCCCGGCAGCTGGTCAGCCAGCGGGTGCAGGCCATTGCCGGCGATCTGCCGGAAGGGGTTTCATCGCCACAACTGGGGCCCATTTCCACCGCCCTGGGGGAGATCTATCAATATGTGGTCCGGGGCGAGGGCTACTCCCTCACCGAGTTGCGTACCTTTCAGGACTGGTTGATCGCTCCACAGCTTAAGAAGGTACGCGGGGTTACGGAAATCAACTCCTTCGGCGGCTTTGTCAAACAATATGACGTCATCGTCGCCCCGGGGAAACTGCGTTCCCTGGGCATCAGCCTGAAGCAGGTGATGGAGGCCATTGCCGGCAACAACAGTGTTTCCGGCGGCAACTACCTGGAACATAACCGCGAACAATATATCATCCGCGGCTTTGGTCAGATCAACACCCTCAAGGATTTTGAGAACATCATCGTCACCCGCCTGCCCGACCGGCCCGTTTTTTTAAAGGAGGTGGCCGATATCCGGCTGGGGCGCCAGTTGCGGCAGGGGGCCGTCACCCAGGACGGCGAGGGAGAGATTGTCACCGGCATCGTAATGATGCTGCGCGGCTACAACGGTCAGGAGGTGATCCAAAATGTACGTGAACAGATTGAACGGGTAAACAAGGGGCTGCCCGAAGGGGTAGAGATTGTCCCTTTTTATGATCAATCGGATCTTATCGAGCGTACCACCGGCACTCTGATCACCAACCTCATGGAAGGCGGTTTTCTGGTCATCGTGGTCTTGCTGCTCCTGCTGGGTGAAATCCGCGGAGCGCTGATCGTCGCCTCGGTGATTCCCTTTTCCATGCTCTTTGCCTTTATCGGTATGCGCGAATTCGGTCTGGCGGCCAACCTGATGAGTCTGGGGGCCATCGACTTCGGCATGGTGGTGGACGGTTCGGTGGTGATGATGGAAAACATCGTTCACCGTCTGCAAAACAAGGGCAAGGCGGGTTTTACCGAAACCATCGGCGCCGCCGCGCGCGAGGTGGGCCGGCCCATCTTTTTCGGCGTACTGATCATCCTGATGGTTTATGTGCCCATCATAACCTTTTCCGGCATGGAAGGCATCCTCTTCCGACCCATGGCCATCACCGTGGCCACGGCGGTACTGGGATCGCTGATTCTGGCCATGATCTATGTGCCGGCCATTTCGGCCCTGGTCTTCCGCGGCAAAGGCGTAAAACTGATGCGCAACCGCCTGATGGAGTGGCTGCTGCCGCGTTACAGGAAAGTGCTGAGCTGGCATCTGGCCCATAAGGCGCTGGTATTAAGCGCGGCCGGCTTTATCTTTTTTGTTTCCCTGGTGATGATGTTGCGTTCGGGCACGGAATTCCTCCCCGAGCTGGATGAAGGGTCGATCCTCATCGAACAGGTACGCATGCCCAGCGTAACCCTGGAAGAGTCCGTGGAAAACGCCAACTGGCTGGCGGGTATCCTGAAAAGGGAGATTCCCGAAATCCGCACGGTGGTGCCAAAAACGGGCCGCTCCGACCTGGCCAACGACTGGATGGGCGTGCACCAAACCGATGTGTGGGTTTTACTATACCCCCGGGAGAGCTGGCGTCCGGGAATGACCAAGCAGAAAATCCAGGATTTGATCGAACCGTATCTGAAGAACGAACCGGGGCTCTCCTACAACTTCACGCAGCCCATCGCCATGCGTGTGGATGAGCTAACCAGCGGGGTTAAATCCGATCTGGCCGTAAAGATTTTTGGCGAGGAGCTGGATACCCTGAACCGGGTTGCCGAAGACATTGCCGGACTGATCGCCGGCCTGCCGGGAACGGATAACTACTTTGTGGAACAGTCGGTCGGTCAACCTTACCTGAATATCGAAATCGACCGCGAGTCGGTGGCCTCCTTTGGCCTGAATGTGGATGATGTCCAACGGGTAATCGAAGTGGGCATCGGCGGCAGTGAAGTGGGCCAGGTTTTTGAAGGACAACGCCGCTTTGCCATTGTGGTGCGCTACCCCCATGAGATGCGCGATTCCTTCGCCGCCATCATGGAAACCCCGGTCTATCTGCCCAACGGCGGTTACATTCCCCTTAAACGCGTCACGCGTATCATCAGCCAGGAAGGCCCGCGGGAAATCGCCCGGGAAAACGGCTGGCGGCGGGCCATCGTCGGCGCCAATCTCAAGGATATCGATATCGGCAGCTATGTCAAACAACTACAGAAGGTTATCGACGCCAGGGTGCATGTACCGGGCGGTTACTTTATCGAATACGGCGGTTCCTTTGAGAACCAGCAGCGCGCCATGACCCACCTGTTGCTGGTGGTGCCTCTGGCCCTGTTCATCATTCTGGGACTGATGTACCTGATGTTCGGGGAAATGCGCTATGTGTTGCTGGTCTTTTTGAACCTGCCCTTCGCCATGACCGGCGGCATCATGATGCTGTGGCTGCGGGATCTTTATCTTTCGGTTTCGGCCAGCATCGGTTTTGTGGCCCTCTTTGGCGTGGCCGTGCTCAACGGTATCGTTCTGGTGGATCATCTGAACGCCCTGCGCCGCGAGGGACATTCCATAAAAGATACGGTAATGAACGGCGCGGCCGACCGTCTGCGTCCGGTGTTAATGACCGCCCTGGTGGCCAGCCTGGGCTTTTTACCGATGGCCTTTAACACCGGCCCCGGTTCCGAAGTACAG
>WGCN01000021.1 GCA_015493745.1 Calditrichales bacterium | reverse complement strand
GGCGTTGCAACTCGCGGTACAGGCCACCCTTTTGCAATGAACGCTTTAATATTTTCAACGCCTTATCGACATCATTATTTCGAACCATTATCTTCATGATTTTCTCCCCGTGTTTATCTATGCTACCACCCCGAAGGCAATTAGTTCCTGATGAGGCATGCTGCTTATATTTTTTAGTTATGCGCCTTCATTTAATCGATAATATCAACGGAGGTTCGGAGGGCAAGCACTCTGCTCCGTTCCTTTTTAAAGGCCGGAGGCAAAGCCCCGATGATGCTTTAACCGGGAAGGCCCGTTTAACAAGCCGGGCGGATCACCTTTTGATTAAATAAATACCCGATGAATTTACGGTAACTGAGCTCAAAAACAAATAAACCCGCTTTAAAGCCGTTGTTCGGAAAAGGGCGCTATACTAACTTTGCCCCTCAGACAGATTATACACAGGGAGAAAACCATGTCCGTTAAACAAAAATTACGCAGCGAGATTGCAGAAAAAGACAAGTGGAAACTGGAAGATATATACCCCGGCGACGAGGCCTGGGAAGAGGACTTTAAGCGGGTCAAGGCGGAGATTCCCCGCCTGGCCGGTTATAAGGAAAGCTATACCCGCTCCTCCGCGGAACTGCTGCGCTGCCTGCGCGCCATGCACAGTCTGGAGGAGACCATCGGTAAACTTTACGCCTACGCCCATATGCGTAATGATGAAGATAAAACCGTTGCCCGCTACCAGGAACAATACGACCGCATGGGCAGCCTGCTGGTGGACTTCAACCAGGCCGTGGCCTTTTTTGAACCCGGCCTGCTGGCGCTGGATGCCGATGCTCTTAACACAATGATCGATGAAAATGATGATTTAAAGATATATCGCCATTTTTTTGATAATATCCTGCGTGTAAAGCCGCACATCCTTTCGGAGAAGGAGGAACGTCTGCTGGCCCTTTCCGGAGAGGTACGCCGCGCGCCGGCCGATATCTTCGCCAACTGGGACAGTGCCGATGTCGAGTATCCGGTCATCCGGGATGAAAGCGGACGGGAGGTGCGCCTGACCAATGCCCTGTACGGCAAATTCCAGCAATCCCCGGACCGCCGTGTGCGCAAGGATTCCTATCTGGCCCTGCACAAACCCTATCTGGCTCACAAAAACATGCTGGCCTCTTCCTACAGCGCCATCGTAAAAAGCCATATTTTTTCGGCCCGGGCCCGTAACTACCCCTCTACCCTTCATGCCGCGCTGGATGCCAACAACATTCCGGTGGAGGTCTATCACAATCTTATAAAAACCACCCGTGAAAACACGGGCCCCTTGCAACGCTATCTCCGCCTGAGAAAAAAAATCCTTAAACTCACCGACGGCGTGTTTGATTACGACCTGCGCGCTCCCTTGTTCAGCATGGAACAAAAGCATTACAGCTGGCAGCAGGCCACCCAAATGGTTATGGAAGGCGCCCGGCTGTTAGGCGAGGATTATGTGCAACAGTTAAAGCAGGGCTTTGAAAAGCGCTGGATCGACGTCTATGAAAACAAGGGCAAGCGCAGCGGCGCCTACTCCTCCGGCACCTATGGCGTGCATCCCTATGTGCTGATGAACTACAACGGCACGCTGAACGATATATTTACCCTGACCCACGAAATGGGCCATGCCCTGCACACCTGGTATACCATCAATAATCAGCCGATCGTTTACGGGGATTATCCCATCTTTCTGGCCGAGGTGGCCTCCACGGCCAATGAGGCGCTGTTGGAAAAGCATCTGATCGACAATGCCGCCGATAAACAGGAAAAACTGGCCCTGCTCAACACCACCCTGGATGGCTTTAACAGTACCTTTTACCGGCAGATTCTTTTTGCCGAATTTGAGTGGCGCAGTCATGAACTGGTGGAAAAGGGTGAAGCGCTGACCCCGGACAGACTCAATGAGTTGTTCGGCTCCATCTATCAGGATTATTACGGCGGGGAATTTACCGTTCTGGATGAGACCAAAGCCCTGTGGAGCCGTGTGCCGCACTTTTACTACAACTACTATGTGTTTCAGTACAGCACCAGCTTTGTGGCCTCGGCGGCGCTGGTTTCCAAAATCATTGAGGAGGGACAACCCGCCCGCGAGCGATATCTGGACTTTTTGAAAAGCGGGCGCAGCCGCTATGCCATGGATACCCTGAAACGGGCCGGGGTGGATATGAGCAGTTCGGAACCGGTGTTGCGTACCATTAAACGGATGGACAGCCTGCTGGATCAGGTGGAAGAGCTGCTTTAGAAAAGTATTCCCCCCGCGGGCTTTCGGCGGGAGAGGACAAAGATATTCTGGCCGGCATTCGCTGTCCGGCCTTCCCAATAGTACGCTATAAATTTTCCGTTTAAGTAACAGGGTGACAAATTATTTGTTAAAAGCGCATACATTAACTATTTTATGTATACACTTTTAACATAGGAAAAACATGACAACCGATGAGGTTATCCGGTTTTTCAAGCAAAACCGCTATTATTTAAACACAAGCCAGCTTTTAAAATATAAAGTACATACGTCTGTCCTGCGCAACATGGTTAATGTGGGATTGTTGGAGCAGGTAAAACGTGGCTTGTATCGTTTACCGGCCGAAACTCTTCCTGAAGACGAAATATTTACATACGATTATTTTGACGCTGCCGTTGCCGTTCCCAAAGGCGTTTTTTGTCTGGCCACCGCGCTTCATTATCACGGGCTTACCACCCAACGCCCGTCTACATTTGATATGGTAATTCCCCGCAGCCAAAGGACGCCCAAACTTTTTACGGTGTCAGTGCGTTTTTACCGTTTTAATGAACCCTATTATTCGTATGGGATACAAGAGATCAATACGTCGCTTATATCCGTAAAAATATACGATAAGGAAAAGTCCGTTTGCGACGCTTTCCGGCAGAGGCGTATTATCGGCGAGGAACTGGCCATGGAAAGCCTGCACACATATCTCATGCAAGCGCCAAAGGATATTAACAAGCTGTTGGCAACAGCTGCATTATGTAAGGTAAAACATCTTGTTGAGCCGGTGGTAAAAACATTCGCGGGAGCTTAAAGTGTCTGAAAGAGAGATTAAAAACATTGCCGCGTCTGTAAGAGACAGGCTTTTACGTCTCTCCAGAATAAGTGGTGAAAACTACAATGCCATACTGTTACGTTTTTTTCAAGAGCGCTTTTTGGTCCGGCTTGGTGTTTCACAATTTCAAAAACATTTCGTACTTAAAGGCGGTTTATTGCTAATAGCTGGGCAGGCCTCGCCATTTCGTCCAACTGTGGATATCGATATGCTGGGAGTCGCCATTTCAAGCGATCCTGATAAGCTGATTACCATAATCAGGGAAATTGCGGAAACGGACTTAAATGACGGAGTCCGCTTTAATGCCGAAGACATATCATACCAGGTGATAAAAGTGGAAGGAGAATACCAGGGGGTACGCTTTACCTTAGGGGCCTCTCTGGGTAAAATTCATTCCAATATCCAACTGGACATTGGATTTGGTGATATTGTTCCGTTAAAATTTAAAAAACAGAAGTTTCCCATGCTCATTTCGGACTTACCGGATTCGGAAATTTATGTTTATCCCCTGGAGTCGGTAATAGCTGAAAAATTCCAGGCTATCGTGTATCTTGGTTTTGCCACTAGCCGCATGAAAGATTTTTATGACATATTTTACCTATCCGGGCATAACCGTTTTACATTAAAAAGCTTAAAAGAGGCAATTATAAGTACCTTTAGTCAAAGAAAAACAAAATTGGAAAACCGCTTTTTTATTTATGAAAAAAACTATTTGGAGGAAAAAGACAAACTGTGGAAAGCATTCCTAATAAAGATTGATAGTAATATGAGCCGTGATTTTCCATCAATCATTGAACACATTAAAATATTTTTAGAACCGGTTATTTCCGCCGGGGACAAAGAGGGCATACTGATTTGGGATACGGATCAACGTAAATGACACTAAGGCTAAGCTGCAAAGGTCTCCACGATATCCCTTTTCGTATTAAATAGATAAGGTAAAATAATTCATCCGGCTACTATCATGTTTTCCAAAGTCAAAAACGATTGGTACCGCAACTTTGGCCGGCGTTCGTTTGAAGGCTCAGGACGATGATTCCGTTATCCCAAGCGGGGGCGGGAATCACTTTTTTCCAACATTTTTACAGCCCGGCGGGCGGCAATCATCAGCGGATCGTTTACCGGGGCAAAAGGCGGCGCATAGCTCAGGTCGGCCTCGGCCAGTTCCCGGACGGTCATTTTTTGTTGCAGGGCCAGGGCAGCCACGTCGATGCGTTTGGCCACCCCCTCTTCGCCGATCATCTGCACGGCCAGCAGGCGGCCGTCACGCCGGGCCCAGGTCATCATCACGGTAATGTCCGCTCCGCCCGGATAGTAGTGGGCACGGCTGCCCTGTTTTACAACCACCTGTTCCCAGCCGCCGGGGACTTTCTCCAAATCCTTGCCCGTTAAACCGCTGAGGGCTATCTGCATGTCAAAAACTTTTACCGCCATCGTGCCGGTGACCCCCTTAAAACGGGCATAGCGTCCGCTGGCATTGTCTCCGGCCACGCGCCCCTGTTTGTTGGCGGTGGTACCCAGGGGAATCCACGTATAGCGGTTACTCACCCGGTGGCGTACCTGGCAACAGTCTCCGGCGGCGTATACCCCCTGCAGATTGGTTTCCATCTTGTCGTTTACGGCAATGGCGCCCCCCGCGCCCAGACGCACCCCCCCGCTTTGGGCAAAGGATGTATTCGGTTCCACGCCGGCGGCGATAAGTACCAGGTCAAAATCTTCGCTGCCGCCATTTTTAAAAACAACCTGCTTCAGCCGCTTTTCACCGTTAAACTGGAGAACGGAGTTATTTATCATAAAACGGCAGCCCCGGGCCAACAGTCCGGCCATCAACTTTTCGGCAATGGCAGGATGGACAACGGGCAGCACTTGCGCGGCGCTTTCCACCAGGGTTATCTCCAGGCCGCGCAGACTGAGGGCTTCGGCCATTTCCAGACCGATAAATCCGCTGCCCAGGATCAATGCCTTACGCGGATGCTGTTCCCGGATATAGGCGTCAATCGCCATGCCGTCATTCAGGGAACGCAGATAAAAAATTCCGCCCAGACCCACACCGGGAATGTCCAGCCGGCGCGGCCGCGCGCCGCTGGCGATGATTAAACGGTCATAGCTCAGCTCAAAAGTTTTTTGACGGTTGAGTTCCTTAACGACAACACGTTTTTTTATGCCGTTAAAAGAAAGGGCCTCATGAGCGCTAAGCACACGGATATTTTGTGCCTCAATCTCATCCTTTTGGCGGACAATCAAATCTTCAACAGCCGGAATCCGGCCACCAATAAAGTAGGGCAGGCCGCAAGCGGCATAGGAAATGTGTTCTTCCTTCTGGATGACGGTAATTTCGCTTTGCGGGTTGTTCCTGCGCGCGCGCATGGCCGCGGACAGCCCGGCCGCCACACCACCGACAATAACGATTTTCAGAGGCCTGAAGGATTGATACATGGGATAACCGGATTAAATTTTCAATAAGGAAAGATACACCAATCAGCCAATTTAAACAATGCCGGTCAACCGCCGAAATAAAGGCCGAAGATGACATGTTTCAAACGCTGGGCGGAATCAAATTCCGGTTTGAGGTTCAGGGCCCGGTCACAATCCTCCAAAGCCCGGGAATAGTCCCCCAGATCCTTATGGGTCAGCGCCCGCATATAATAAGCCTCATGCTGCATGGCATTCAATTCCAGGGAACGATCCAAAACCGCCAGTGCCTTGTCCCACTGGTTTTTAAACCGGTAAGTTAAACCGAGATTGTTCAGCGCCCGGAAATTTTGCGCGTTGAATTCGACCGCCTTTAAAAAATCGGCCTGGGCTTTGTCATAATGGGACAAGACGAACTGGGCCATACCGCGATGATTATAAACGATTGAACGAACGGCTTCATTGATGCGCGTGCGCAAGAGCCGGGTATAGAGATCGATGGCCTTTTCCATCTGACCCGCGCTATGCAGTTGCAAGGCACGAAAAAGAAGCTTTTCGGCGCTGCCCTTGGGCTGAATCGGTGTGGAAAGTTTAAAGGCTTTTTCCGAAAAGACATCCTCCTCCAAACCGGAGATCAGACTGAAATCGGCGTCCGTTTCCAGTTTTTTCTGCACGCTGCCACGCAGCTTAACACCATAGGTTTGTACCTCTTTCTGATAATCACGTATCTCCTGGAATATAACATCGGAAAGGGTGAGGATGGCATTCAGGGAGGCCAGCTTGCGCTTGATGGGGGCATTGAGCAGCGAGAAATTGGCTTTATAAATCAGCTCATGCTCCACCTCGGCCCAGGCATCCTGCAAAATGGTGCGCAACTGAACCTCCAGCACATTACGGCTGTAGGTCAGCGAAGGAGCGGTTTTCAGCAAGGGAACCTTTAAAAGCATGTGAATGGAATCATAACCGAATTCCCGGAAAGAGTGCTTAAGCGCCTTATATTCCACCTCTTCCACCTCAAAGGATGAGACCAGCACATCCTCCACCTGGTCAAGATTTTCCAAAAACGGGCAAATGATACGCAGCCCGAAAAGATCGGTGAGTTGCGGACGCTTCCTCCGGGAACGCAGGCGCATTACTTTTTCAAAATAGCTGTCGAAACTTTTTATTCTATAGCGTATGTCGGCCTGTATTTTGTGTTTTTCAAATAACTGGCTGATTTGCCGTTGGACCTGCGGCATCAGTTCCTTATAAACGGAGATGTTTCTCGCATATTCGGATTGCAGTTTCTGGCGATCAGGTATTTTGGGCGTCATTTCTCACCTGTCTGGTTTATCAGCGTTCATCCTGTATTAACATTACCTTTACGTGATTTCCCGGCGCTCCCGGGCGAAAACACGATTTATTTACGGCTAAACGCCCGCATGGTCTATAAAGTTGCCCCATAAACCACACGGGACTCATATAATTTAAAAAATAGAATGCACGCTTCAAACATGAACATAAGGAAACCGGCAAACAGAAAAAAAGCCGGTCTCCCGAAAGAAACCGGCTTTCCATATTTAAAACTCTTATTGTTTCCGGGTACTGTCCGGTATGGCCGGGGCCGGTTTCGGTGTCACATGGACATCAAAGGATTTTGACGCCTCGGCCGAACCATCGGAAACGGTTACCGTCACCGTATAGTCGCCGGCGGCATCATCGGCCGGTGTCCAGCCGACATCCCCTGCGGATGAAACCGTCATACCCGACGGGGCTCCGCTTAAACTATAGCTCAGATTGTCGCCATCGGCATCGGTGGCGGAAAAACTTATGGAGAGGGCAGCGCCGGCCTGCACCTCCGCCGAAGAGGGGCCGTCGATTTCCGGAGCGCGGTTCACATTTTGCACCGTAACCTTTACCGGGGCGGAGGCTTCGGCCTGGCCATCGGTAACCTTAAAGATGATGCTATATTCCCCCGCCTGATCAAAACCGGGCGTCCAGTTGAAGCTTGTCCCGTCAAAGGAGGCTCCCTGTGGCGCATCCTCCATGGAAAGGGTCAGTTTGTCCCCGTCTTCCTTGTCCGCATCCGTTGCCGATACGCTAAAGGTAAGTGCTTTATTCTCATCCACCTGCTGATCCCCGGGCACTTTAATTTCCGGCTTACGATTGACATTATTCACCTTGATGCTAAAGGACAACTCATCCTTTAAACCACCGGCATCCGTCACGGCGACCTGAATGCCGGGATAGTCACCGGCCTGATCGAAGCCGGGCGTCCATGAAATGGTACGCGAAGCCTCATCAAAGGTTGCTCCCCGCGGCAGGTTGGTGACGGTCACCCTGAGTTTGCCGCTGTCTTCCTTGTCAGGGTCTTTTACATCCAGCGTCATGCTCCAGCTTTGGTTCTCATCGATCCGGGGGTTGTCAAAGCGTCCCAATTCCGGCGGCAGGTTGACATTGTTAACTTTAATGGCAACCGGCTGTTCCACCGTGAAGGCGCCGTCGCTGACGGAAAAAGTAACCGTATACTCCCCGGACTGGTCATAGGAAGGCGTCCAGTTAAAGGTTTGCGTGGCGGCGTCAAAAGTGGCGCCCGGCGGTAAACCGGCCGCGCTGTAAACCAGCTTGCCGGCATCTTCCTTATCCGGATCGGTTGCCGGAAGCAGGGTAAAGGTCAGGGTACTGTTTTCATCGGTGGTTTGGGCCGCCTGAGCAGGAAATTCCGGCGTGCGGTTCACATGATTCACCGTGACAGGCACATCCTGGCTGGCGGTGGCCTGTTGCGGATCACTGATGGTGAAGGTTACGGTATATTCACCGGACTGATCGAAGGTGGGCGTCCAGCTAAACAATCCGGTCTGTGCGTCAAACACGGCGCCCGGCGGCAAATTGGCGGCACTCAGGGTTGTTTTGCCGGCATCCTCCGTATCGGGATCGCTGCCTTTTACGGTAAACTCCAGTTTAACGTTCTCATCCACGGTTTGCGCGGCGATCTTTTCCAGCACCGGCGGGCGGTTCACATGATTGACGGTAATGATCATCGACTGCGAAACGCTGATCTTACCGTCGCTGGCGGTAAACGTTAAGGGATAGGAACCGGACTGGTCGTAGCCGGGCGTCCATTTAAAGACATTGCCCTCCAACACGGCGCCTTGCGGTAAGTTATCCACGCTATAGCTCAGATTGGATTTATCTTCAATATCGGGATCGCTGCCCAGCAGGGTAAGCTGTACGGGGCTGTTCTCATCCACCGTTATGCCGGCAAGCGGTTCCAGTTTGGGCGAACGATTAACATGGTTCACCGTTATGGATACCGGCTGGGTATTTTTAAGTCCCGCCGGATCGGTGACGGTAAAACTGATTTTATCATAAACACCCGATTGTTCAAAATTGGGCTGCCAGGTAAAGGTCAGGGTTTCAGCGTCAAATATGGCGCCTTCCGGCAGATTGGCGGCCGTCACCACCAGCTTACCGGCATCTTCCACATCCGGATCCGAAACGGTAAGTGTGAAACTAAGGGTATCGTTCTCGTTAACGCTCTGCATGGCCACGGGCTGCATCACCGGCGGACGATTTACATGATTTACGGTGATACTCACGGGAATGGTATCCGCCAGGGCTCCGGCCCGGAAAACAAAACGCAGATCGTTGTACTCCCCGGACTGGTCATAGGTGGGCGTCCAGTTAAAAGTGGCCGTTGCCGGGTCAAAGGTAGCGCCTTGCGGTAAGTTTCCCGCCGTATAGGAAAGTTTGTCCTGGTCTTCCTTGTCGGGATCATTTCCCTTTAAGGTAAAGGAGACCGCTTTGTTTTCATCCACGGTAATCGGTTTTACCGCACTCAGCACCGGTTTGCGATCCACATGGATAACGGTGATGGTTGCGCCGTCGCGCATCAGACCGCCGGCCGGGTCTTCCACTACAAAATCCACGGTATAAATACCGGACTGCTCATAGGTGGGCGTCCAGCTAAACATCCGCAGTGTGGGATTAAAAACGGCGCCATCGGGCATATTTTCGGCCCGGTATTTCAGGCGGCCCTTATCTTCCACATCCGGGTCCTGCCCCTCGGGAATGATAAAGGTCAGTTTTTGTTCCTCAAGAATGGTGGTATCGCCCACATCGGCTATCGTCGGCGGACGGTTCACATGTTTAACCTTGATATCAAAGGCGGTAGATGAACTCAGTTTACTTTCCGTTTTTTCGGTAACGGTAATGGTGACATCGGGATAGTTGCCCGATTGATCATAGGAGGGCGTCCAGCTGATCCGGCCGCTTAGGGAGTCGAATTGGGCATCCGGCGGTAAATTTTTTACGGTGAAGATGATGGGATCACCATCGGGGTCTCCGGCATGCGGTTCAATGAGCAGGGGCTGGTTCTCATCCACGTTTTGATCGCTGATGGCCGTAATAAAAGGCGGATGATTATGACGCAGGATAATCGTATTGGAATCGGCCGCCACGTATACAATAACATCGTTTTTCCAGCTGGAATACATTTTGGAAGTTCCCTGATAACTTCCTTCCATCACCGGGTTGGCCGGATCGGCCACGCCGATGATATCCAGTCTTTTTTTCGTTTCATTGGCCAAAAAGACCGTATTGCCCAGTTTAAAGGCGTCAAAGATAAATCCGTCGGCCGGCACCCTGGCCATCAACCTGGGAAAAGCTTTATTATGCACGTCAAATATCCACAAACCGTCGGCGCCGTTACTGACATAGGCTACCTGATCCTCCACCTGTATCGTTTTGGCATTGCGCATATCGGCATATTGCCCCAGGCGTTTGGGCCGGGTAACATCGCTGACATCGAGGATGGTCATTCCTCCGGCCTTATCGGCCACATATAAATCGTTGCCATCGAGAAAAAGCCCCCAGGCAAAGCCGGGCGTATCGTAGCGGCCAACCATTTTCGGCGTTGTTATATCGCTGATATCATAAATAGCCACCCCCTTGGAACCCTCGGCGGTATACACATACGGGGAACGGGTGATAACCCATTGGACATCCCCTTTGGTACGCACGCGTCCGATCTTTACCGGTGCGGCGGGGTTACTGACATCCAGAATCTGAACACCATACAATTCGCTGGAAAGGAAGGCCTTGCCATCTTCCACCGTACAG
Organism: Calditrichales bacterium; assembly: GCA_015493745.1. GTDB lineage: Bacteria > Calditrichota > Calditrichia > Calditrichales > J004 > J004. The sequence continues at coordinate 45,440 of WGCN01000021.1, read as the reverse complement.
TTGTGCGAACGGTTTTCCGTGGTATAGCTGCCCAATTCCCGCGGATGAGCCGGATCGCTGACATCTATGATCTGCAAACCCGCCCAGATATTGGTGACATATAATTTTTGATCCTGGTAAAAAATATTTTTAATACCATCATAGGTTTGCTCTCCCGACTTTAAGCGCGCCGGTTTAATTTTTGAGATAAACTCCGCGCTGGCTTTTTGGGCATAGCCGGCAGAAACAGAAAATAAAAACACACCCAGCAACAACATGAGGGGTATGGTGGATCGGATTTTCATAAAGGATACTCCTGTCAGGCCTACAGCCTTTTAAGTTTTTAGATTTGAGAAAAGCATGAAAATATTCGTCTTATTCGCTGTCTTTCTTTAGAAAACACTTTCTAAAGTGAATGCTTAAAGGCTCTTTTCCGAATATAGTTTTAAAAAATTAAAACCGGTGGTTTAAACTACACCATCACATTAAGAATTGTCAATGATTATGCGTAATATTTTATTATTTTTCATTTAGAAGGTTTTTTAAAAAATGGTGTAACTGCCGGGCAAGAGTCTCCCGGCGGAAGCTGTTTAATAGCATCTCGTCCCAGTTGTTACCGTCGACCGCCCCGTTTATAAGCGCATCGAGCGCCGCGGCAGCCTTATCCGGCTCATAGGGGTTTACGATAAGGTGGCCCGGGCCACGGTTTAACAAGGATGCCGCTTCGCCTTCGTCGGGTACCAACGCCAAAACAGGCTTACCGAAACGCAGATATTCGTAAACTTTACCGCCGATGGTATTGGATGCCCGGGGATGCCCGGGATCCAGAATGACACAATAGGCATCCATGGCCGCCAGCGTGTTCAGGGTTTGATGATGATCCAGATAGCCCCATGAATATAATATGTCCCGGCAGCCCTCTTCCCGGGCCAGGGCGGTAATATCCGGGATGCTTTGCCCGATATGATGAAAGCGAAGACGGGCATAGCTGCCGGGATAGCGTTTCTTTAAGACACTAAAAATCCGAAAGAGCAGCAAAGGATTATTGAAATGGGAATAAAAGGTGCCGGAAAAGGCCAGATGAAACCGGTCCTTTTCCAGGGTAGGCGATTTTAAATCTACAAAATCATCTTCATCAAAGCCGTTTGGAATATATTGCCATTTACTGCCAACATTGTATGCCTTTCGAATATGTTCAATAAAGGACTCATAGGCGCTGATACCATATTTTACATTCTTTAAACTCTTCTTTTCCAGGTATTTATCTAATAATTTATGCAGCGGCGTCGGATAAATTTTATAGGGATTGGTGCTCCAGGGATCGCGCATATCCAAAACAACAGGAATAGATAGTTGATCCGTTAAAAAAGAGGCTGTTATTGCCAGGGAATAAGGGGGGGCGGTAATAAAGACCACATCATAGCTTTCCCTTCGGCACAACTGTTTTACATAGCGACCGGCGGAACGGGCCCAGCCCCTGCGGGAATCCGGCAGAAAGAAAAAAGCGGCCAGCCACCGCTGCACAAAGCCGCTGCGGAAGCGGGCGCGCAACCGGCTTAACACGCCGTTATTGATCGTGGGTGGTATGGAAACGATGTTTATATTTTCAGGAAGATCGTTCAGCAGCGTTTTATCCTCGGGCAGGGTGTTGGGTTCCGAGGATGTCAGGACGGTAAACTCCCATCCGTCCCGGGCCAGATACTTTATAAATTTACTTATACGTTGAACCCCTCCCCCGCCCGTGGGGGGGAAGTAATAGCTCACGATCAAACACCGGGCAGCCACTGCTGTTGTTCCAATTCTTTGACCGGCTGGTAAATAAGTTTAAAATCATCTTCATTACTTTCAAAATCCCGCCCCTGGCACTCGATGGTCACCACATTAAAGCCGGCCTCCATGGCCCGTTCTATCCAGGCGTCATAGGCGTCATTTAATTGAAGAAGATAGTTGGGATCGATGGTCTTTTCATAATCCCGGCCCCGCTTGGCGATATGTTTCAGCAGCCGATCAACGGGCGAACGTAAATAGAGTATCAGATCCGGCTTGCGTAAATACTCGATCATGGTGGCGAAAAGCGCCCGGTAATTGTCATAATCCCTGTCCGAGAGGAAACCCTGTTCATGCAGGGTATGGGCAAATATCTCAACATCCTCATAAATGGAGCGATCCTGAATACAGGAACCGGGCCATTCCGTAATCTCCTTTTGGCTTTTAAAGCGATGCGACAGGAAAAATATTTGTAAATGAAAACTCCAACGGCTCATGTCCTTGTAAAAATCGGAGAGGTAAGGATTATCGATCACTTTTTCAAAATAGGCTTTCCAGCCCAGCTTATCGCTCAATTTCCGTGTTAATGTTGTTTTCCCCACCCCGATATTACCGGCGATGGCCACATACAATTTTCCATCCTTGCTCACAGGACTCCTCATCAATTAAAATCTGAACAGAATATTTGTTACAAAACGTACCGGGCGGCCTTTTACCGTGCCGACCTTATAGCGGAATTTTTGTGCCGCCTCCCGGGCCAACCGGTCTAATACGGGGTTCAGGCTGCGCACAACAGAGGCGCTTTCCACCCGTCCGTCCTTGCCGACCACCGCACGGACAATAACACGCCCCTTGGAGCGTAAAACATTGTAGCCGCTTAAATCGGGCCGTACCTTGGAAATGATCTCACTTTTTTTCGCATCGAGCAGGAGCTCCATAAAAACCTGATCATAGTCGATACCATCATCCTGGGGTTTGGGTTTTTCCACTTTTTTAGCCACATCCCGCCCCCGGACTTCCCTCTTGGGTTGTGACGCGGGCGGCGGCTGTTCCAGAGCCTGAGACGGATTTTCCTGCCCGGCTAGCAGATCGGTTTGCTGTTCGGCAACGGACTGCTGATCCGTGGCGCCGGTTTCAGGGGCCGTTTGCTGCTGTCCCTCTTCCTGAGCGGGCAGCTCCGGCAGCGCGGCTTGCGGAGGCGGTTCGGTAACAGCCTGGGTCAACTGTATCAGCTCGGCGCGGTTTTGTAATTGCTGCCCTAAAATGGGAATGTAATCCACCTTGCCGTACCTGGCGTCATCTTCCCGGTCATAAATATGATCGGCTACCGCCTGGGGGTCATCCACACCCCAGGTATTATTTTCGGCCTTTATTTCCAGATTGGTATGATTATATAAATCATATTCTTCATTGGCGAAAAGCTCATTTTGCCCGACAGCATCCCGGCTGCCGGTACTCAGGTCACCCAGGTTGGGTTGAGAGAGGCTGAACGAGATAATACCGATTTGATTTAAGGAAATAATCGTTTTGGAAAAAACAGGCCGGGCTCCAAGGCTGGTAATCACCCCGGCATAACCGTTTTCCGAGATAATGGAATTGTTTATTTTCGGCCGGGCTTTCACCTCTATGGTCATTCCGGCGTTGTAGTTAAGCTGAATCTGACAATGGGAAATTTGCGGACTGCTTTTTTTTATATTGATCCCGTTATAGGCATATTCGATACGGGCATAGTTAATAATTGAAGACTCCCGGGGGTTGATCAGGCGGATGCCATACCAATCGCCCATGTGGGGTTCCTGTGTGGCGGAAGAGAAAAGTACCAGCTTATCCTGGGTGCCCTTTACAATCAGCACCCCCTTCACCAAAAGCTCACTGCGTGTTTTATCCGCACCGCCGCGCATTTTATCCATATTGGGCCGGAAGTATACACGGGTGCCGGCCTCAACGGTCAGGATGGCATTGGGCCCCACCACCACATCACCCTCAATGAGGATGGTTCCCCGCCAGACGGTGGATGTGGTGATTTCCGTTCCGGTCAGTGTTATCTGTTGGGCCAGACTGAAACCGGTAAAAAACAGTATAAAGAAGTAAACAATTCGCATAGTGGAATAAGTTACAAAAAACTGGATTAAATATCTGCACTACCCCTTGGGGTCGAAGCAACAGGAAGAAGATAACAGGGCAACAAACCTGCCTTATGACCTCTTTATAAACTGATCCAATGCCTGCAACAAATCTTTTTCTTTAAAAGGTTTAACGATAAAAGCGTCGGCCCCTTCTTCCGCGGCGGTTTGCCTGTGTTTAATGCCTGCCCGTCCCGTCAGAATGATAATCGGCAAGTCCTCGAATTTCTCTTGTTTACGCATGGTGCTGATCAACTCAAACCCATGCATCTTGGGCATTTCCAGGTCCGTTATCATCAGATCTATCTCTTCTTCCTTGACTTTATCCAGAGCGTCAACACCATTCACCGCTTTTACGGTATCAAAGCCATTGCGTTCCAGAATCGAGCTGACAAAGTTACGCACGCTGTTCGAGTCATCCACGATAAGAATAACGGGCTTTCGTCCGCTCACCAAACGTGTTTTGCTTACCGCCTCCCCTCCGGAAGGTTTTCCGGCAACCTTTTCTCCGGCATCTTTCTTGCCGGCCGGGGCCTCTTTGGCCACGGGAGCCACCTTGCGCGTGCTCCTTCTGACCGCCGGCCGGTCCATGGGTTTACCGAAATATTGATTTTCAACATAGCGGATCACCCGGGCATAGTCCAGGATCAGGGCCACTTCTCCATTGGCCAAAATGGTGCCACCGGAAATATAGTCCACATTTTGCAAATGGCTGCCCAGGGATTTGATGACCACTTCCCGCCGGCCGATGATTTCATCGATTCCCAAGGCCATGCTGACCCCGGCATCAAACAGAACCACGGCCAACATTTCATTTTTTTCCGGCTGTTCTTCCTGTTCATCGAACTTTAACACATCCGATAGTTGCAGGAAGGGCAGTAAACGTCCGCGTACCCGCAAATAGCCTTTATCGTCATCCTTAACGATCTCTTCTTTTTTAAATTGTACCGTTTCCTGTACGGTGATAACCGGTATGGCAATGATTTGCCGGCCCAGTTTGACCATCAGGGCCTGCGACAGTATCAGGGTCAGAGGAACCCGCAGGCTGAAAGAGGTTCCCACGCCCGCTTCCGTATTCAGGCGGACATTTCCTTTTAGCTTTTGTATCTGGGCGGCCACGGCATCCAGCCCCACCCCGCGGCCGGAAACCTCGGTTGTTTCATCCCGGGTGGAAAATTCCGGGTAAAAAATATAATCCAGCAGCTCGGCCTCGGTTAATTTTTCCACACGGTCGGGTTCAACGATTTCCTTTTCCACCAACTTGCGGCGAATGGCTTCCACATCAATGCCCCGTCCGTCATCTTCCACGTCAATCACAATCTGGTTTTTATCCTGATGGGCCCGCAGGATCAGGGTTCCCGTTTCGGACTTGCCCATTTTTTTACGCTCGGCCGGGGTTTCCAGGCCATGATCCAGGGCATTGCGGATGATATGCAGAATCGGTTCCGCCAGGCCTTCCACCATGGCCCTGTCCATCTCGGTGTTATTATCTTCAATGATCAGGTTGACTTTTTTCTTCTGTTTTTTAGCCAAATCCCGTACGGCGCGCGGATAACGGTTAAACAGCATATCCACGGGAACCATGCGTGCTTTAAGCATATCCGCATGTAACAGCTTACTTATGGATGCCACGCGGCCGATGTTGTGTTCCAGTCCTTCGGTAAGCTTGTTCAGATCCGAATAGATCATGTTTACCGATTGTACCACCTCCTTGATATTGTTGGATATGGCATCAACTGTTTTTTGCTTTTCCTCCAGGGATTGCTCATCTTCCAAAGCCCCACGGGACAAGGCTTCGTCAATAATATTTTCCGCGGTTCGGATTTGTTTCTTTTCCCCTTCAATATCGGCCAGCACTTCTTTGAGATCATGCAGATTCGACCCCAGTTGTGTCTGGTTGATCATCAGCTCCGAAGCCATATCCACCAGCTTATCCATATATTCCGTGCTGATACGGATAATATTGTCTTCATCGCTTTTGGATGACACCGCCGATGAAGGTGAGGGGCTTGTTACCGACTGCGTACCGGGCTCGCCTTTGGAAGGCTGATCATAATTCTGATACAGAAACAGCTTGTTGTCTATTTCGGCCAGCCGGAACAGATAGCGGTCAACTTCATCGCTTCCCTTCTCCGGAATGGCTTTAACCATTTCCATTAACAGATCCGTGGCGGTAAAAGCGGCGTCAAACATTTCCTGTTTTACCAGAGCATCTTTTTCCTTGAATAGCTGGAAGTAGTCTTCCAGTTTATGCGCCAGATCGCCAATGCGTTCAAATCCGGATACAAAGGCCGAACCTTTTAAGGTATGCAAGCGGCGTTGTATATTGGAAAGAATCATTTCGCTTTCGGGAATTTTTTCCAGCTCCAGCAAATCATTATTCAACTGATTGATGATTTCCGACGCCTCCTCGAAGAAAATCAAACCGATCTCCTCCGATCCGGTATCCTCAATCCGGGGTTCCGGCTCGGGGCTGCTCATGCGCCACATATCCGGTTCCAGTTGTGAAAGGAGCAGGCCGATTTTAGTCTGGCTTAATTCGCCACCGTCGCTTAAAACCTGCAACAACTCAATCGATTCTTTTATTTTATCGAACAGGGCCTGATTATGATTCACCTCTTTTTTCAGGATAGAATCAAAAAGACGCTCCAGGGCATCCGTCAACTGGGAGATTTCCTTAAAGCCGAGCATTTTTGCAGCGGATTTCAGGGAGTGGGCCGCATAGCTCAGGTTCTCCGCCGCATGGATATCATCGGGATCTTTCAGCAGTTGATTGTTAGACTCGGCGATATCATGGATAAAAGTGGCTGACTCTTCCTTAAAAATTTCTCTTAACTCTTCATCCTCATCGGAGCCCTCGGCAAATAGCGGTTGTTCATCGGCAACCTTATTGAGCTTGGGATGCGCTTCCTTTGCCGTCGAAACCGAACTTTCCGGCTCCGTTGCTTCATCCATGCTTTTTTTATCACCGCCGATAACCACATGATCCAGTAAGGCATCCAGCTTATCGCATATTTCGGCTGTTTCCGTTTCCGGATCGGCAATGGAGAGGGCCAGCCGCTCGAGGGACTGTTCCAATACATCATTAAACTGTGAAGGATATTCAAGGTCGCTCTGGCCAAACATTTCCAGAATGCCTTCCAGGGAGGCTGCCAGGGCGCTGACTTTGGGGAAGCCCAGCATATGGGAAGCCGAACGGATGGAGTGCGCGGCATTCTCCATCTTGCTCAGATGGCCTCGATCACCGTTTTCCTTAAAAAGGGCATGCAAATCACGCAGTTCTTTGAGGAATTGTTCGGTTTCCTCCTTAAACAAGGCCCGGTCATCATCGGCATCCGTACCGGTTCCCTCTTCAACCATTTCCTCCATCAGGCTGCTTTTTCCGGCCTCTTCACCGGCCGGTTCATCCTCTTCGACCGTGGACAGCTCCTCCGCCTCTTCCCCGGGAACGGTATCATCCTCGGCCAGCAGGGATTCGGGCCTGGCAACCACATCCGCCAGAATTTCCACAATGTCATCACAGGACTGATCGGAAACGGCCCCGCTGAGGCGGTCCATAAAAAGCTTAAAGGCACTGGCCAGTTCCCCGGCATCCTCCTCGCTAAAGGAAGCCGAGCGTGCCTGATCCCGATAGGTAATCATGGCACCGGTCAGTTTTCTAAATTGCGGCATTTCCAGCAGACGCAAGTTATCATCCAGCGTTTCCAGAAACAGCGAGGTTTCCGGATGCGCCGGGGGATTTACAAATAAATCATGAAAAGAGGAAGACAACCTATTCCAGTGTTTCAGGGTACTTTCAACACAGGCCCTGAACACCTTTTCATCATGCAGTTCAAATTCCGCTTCCACGGTTTCCCGCTCATCGGCCATTCCCGCCAGGCCGGGTATGTCAAGCCGGGACAGATCTTCATCCCGCAGCTTGCTCCATACCGAACTCCAAAGCTCCACATCCGTATCCTTACCCTTTTCGGTAATCCGGCTTAGCAAAACAGCCAGACGCGGTGTCAGCTCATGCGTTAAGCTCACGGGAAAAGCAAAATGGTTGGCGGCCAGGGCCTGCAACAATTGATTTAGCGTGGCGGATGCTTCGGTAATCAACGGCGCCGTATTTTTACCCGCGGCAAATGCGGCGGCTTCCTTAAGCCAGTCTTCCACCATATCTTTGCTAAAGGGCAGGCTTGCTTCGGTATCCTCTTTCCCTTCAACCGTTTTTTCCTGTTCTTCCGGTTTTTCTTCCTCGTCAACAGTCGGCGGTTCCTCCGGAACGGTTTGTAAACGTTCAGCGGTATCGTCCAACTCATGCTGAATATCATCAAGTGCCTTTTTAGCCGCCTTTTTATCCTGATATAGTTCCGGAGATTTCAACAGCTTCAACAGGGACGCGAACCGTTGTTCACCCTCCTGCACCGTTATCCCATCGTCCTGCCACTTCTGAAAATGGTTTAACAGCATTTGGGCCACATGTTCATAGGTACGGTAACCGTGAATCATGCTTATTTCTTTAAAGGATTTACAGGCCTCTTGCGGCGGGTTCCAGTTTTGCGGCGTGCCGATTTTGCTTAAACTGTTGGCCAGCTCTTCCAGCCAGTCATCCACCTCCGCTTTAAAGTAAGCATGCAGCAGTTCATCCAGAGTATCACCCGGTTCCGTTTTTGACGGGGCTTCCGCTGTTTTCTTGTCATCGGCAAACTCGATCTTTTCCAGAAAGCGGTTAAACAGCTCGTTTTCCTGTTCTTCGAACTGAGCCAGAGCACCCTGGGCACGGCCCACATGCTCATCCAATGCCAGGTAAAGCTCCGTCGGCGTACTCTCCGCCGTTGATGCCAATGGCTTAATGCTGGAAAAAAGCTTGTTAATATTTGCCGGCAGATTCGTTTTACTTTCCGGGGAAGAAAGATAGGCCCGGATATTTTTAAAAACCTGCAAATAGGCTTCGGCCTCGGGATTCCCGGCCAGTAGCGCTGCCAGCCTTTGTGTCGCCTCTTCCGCGATAAAGCTGTTAAAATCCAGTTGCGGTTTATTGCTCAAGGTTTTCTTCACCACGTCCACATCATCGGCCTGGGCCATTTCCATGAACTCCTCGAGCTGTTTTTCTTTCTCTTCTTCACCATACTGTGCCTTAAACTCGGCCACGATTTGCTGTATGGCCGCCACACTTTCCCGGTCTTCCATCATTAAGGCGTAGAGATTGGTAAAATCTTCCGCCGCGGTTTCCAGATCAGCGTGTGCCTGTTCCGGGGGCAGGTCGCCCAGCCGCTCATAGATATCAAAAAGGGAAATGGCCAAATCATTGGTGTATTGTTGCCGGGCTACCTTTTCCAGGCCATTGATCAGGTTCTCTTCGCGAATAAGATAGTTCCCCAAATCATCCAGCAATTTCAGATGGGATTCGGCCACCTGATTCTCAAGCTTTTGCAGGGAATGCTTAAAGAACTCGATTAAATAAAAATTATTAAAAGGGATTTCCGCCGTTTGGGAATAATCCATGGCATCCTCTCTTTATTCTGATAGTCTGAATTTTTCAACAGCCTGATTCAACTGACGGGAGAGATACTCCAGTGTTGAGGCGGACTTCTTAGATTCCTTGGCTCCCTTGGCCGTTTCCTTGGCGATACCGGCAATCCGGTCCAGGGATTCCACAATATTCTGACTGGAACGGGCCTGTTCTTCCGTGGCCTTGGAAATATCAACGGTGGAATTGGTGGAAATCTCCACACTGTCCAAAATCTCACTCAGGGCCTCCGCGGCTCCATCCACCAGTTTTGTGCCTTCGGACACCTCTTTCTCGCCATTCTCGATCGCTTTTAGTGTCTGTGAGGTTCCGGTTTGAATATCCTCGATCAGATCGGAAATCTCCTCGGCCGCCTTGGCCGAGCGTTCGGCCAGATTACGGATTTCATCGGCCACCACGGAGAATCCACGGCCGGCATCTCCGGCACGGGCCGCTTCGATGGAGGCGTTCAGGGCCAGCAGATTGGTGCGACTGGCAATTTCGCTGATAAAATCGGTAATTTCACTGATACGCACCGAGTTGTCACTCAAAGTATTCATCTGCCGGGAAACTTCCTGAACCGACCGGCGAATCTTTTGCATACCGTCATTGGAGCGTTTAACGATGGCCTCGCCTCTCTGGGCCACGTCGATGGCTTTTTTCGCCGCCTCGGAAGCGCGCTGGGCATTGATATTAGTATTATAGATCAGCTCGGCCATTTCCCGGGCCAGCTTACTGATATTGTCCGTTTGCGTGGCCTGCGCTTCAGCCCCCTGTGACATGGCATCGGTATTGCTCAATATTTCCTCGGTGGAGGTGGCCACCTGTTCCGCGGCTTTCTTGACATCCTTAATCAGATGGCTCAGATCGCTGATCATGATATTAAAAGAATCGGAAAGAGCGCCAAGGGCATCGGCGGTAACTTCCGCCTGTTGCGTAAAATCACCATCGGCCGCGCTGCTGACTATTTTCAACAGTTCCTTTATCTGCCGTTGAATTTTTTCCCGCTCTTCCTGAAGGGACTTGTTGACCGACATCCCTGTTTCCAATGATTTTAATTGCGGATAAATATCAGCGCAATAGCTCTCATCCTTGTTGGCGGCGAATATGTTTTGACCTTGCTTGATACGCTCAATGGATTGCACCACCTCGTCGATATCGGAATTCATTTGACCGGTTTCCCGCAGTAAAACAAAAATGGAGATGATAACCAGCAGGATGATTATCCCCAACGGAATAACCAGATTATTCCATAAAGAGAGGGCCTCTCCGGGGTTGTTCTTTACCCGGATAACAACCAGGGCATTTTGTTGGGAATCCTTAACGGGACTGACGGCACTGATAACGGCCAGGTCGCCGTCCCACTCAAGGCGTGTATGAACTTTATTATCCTTTACCGCCTCTTTCATCTCCAGCCAGTTGTCAAAATCCTTACCGATTCTGTTCTCCGGCTTGTCCGTAACCACTATGGAGGAGACATTGCCGGAAAGTTTTACAATTTTCAACTCCACGTCGGAATAGGGCAGGGATTGTTTTAAGCGGGCCAGTTGTTCCGAGGCCCGCCGATAGGCGGCACCGTTAAAATCGGACGGCTTTTCTATTTTATCCAAATCCGTACCGTTTAAAAGATGCGCCGCGGCGCCGGCCGCCGTTTTAACAATGCTTTCCTGGCGGAAGGTTTCGGCGGTTTTGCTTTGCTCCCGTTGCCAATACACCCAGATGGAGACAAGAATCAAGGTTATCGGTAATATAAATTTCAGATACTGTTTGATCAGCTTAAAGCTTGATTTACTCATCATACCCTCATTGGTAACTGTAACGGGAAAGCTCTCTGGAGTTGAATATCACTTCCAGATCCAACAAAAAAATGCGCCCCAGGGACTTATGATCATAAAATCCATTGGTAAAATTAATCAGATTGAGCGGCATATCCCTGGTGGGGACCTCTATCTTATTGGTTTCTACGTTTATAACGTCATGTACTTTATCCACCAATACCCCAAAAGACATATCATTCTTCTGGAGCACAACAACAAAATCCGTCTTTTTAATCTCTTTCGGCGGCAAATTCAGAAAGCTGCTTATGTCCACCAATGAATGAATCTGACCGCGTAAATTAAAAACGCCGATAATTTTTTTATCGACATTGGGCAGACGGGTGTAGCGTGGCGTCAATAACACTTCCCGGACATTGTCCACCTCCACACCAAAATAGTGATTCGAAATGCACAATATCGAGTAGCGATAGGACGTTTTTATCGTACCGTTTTTTTCTTTATCCATTATTTTAAAGATGTCCGTTTACTTAGCCAGTAGTTTTACTTTTTCTACCAGGTCGTCATCTTTAAAAGGCTTGGGTAAAAATTCTTCCGCTCCCTCTTTCTTGGCGTTTTCCACCATCTGTGGAGAATCTTTCCCGGAGAGCATGATCACCGGCAATCCTTTGGAAGCCTTGATGGTTTTCAGGATCTCAATGCCGTTTATATCCGGAAGCATCATATCCAGAATCACTAAGGCCGGGTTTACGGAATCCAGTTTATCCAATCCTTCTTTGCCACTCACCGCCGTTTCGATAATATAGTCTTCGTCCTCAAGGGCGATTTCAACCATTTTGCGAATCACCAGGCTGTCATCAATCACCAGAATGGTTTTATGCCCTTCCGTGGAAGCCGGCGGTTCCGGCGACGGGGCGGGTACGGGCACCGGGGGAGCCTCGGGCTCGTCAATAGCCGCCTCGATATCTACCTCAAAATCCAAATCTTCCGAGATATCCTTGTCTTCTTCTTCCATGGGGATATCGATGGAGATTTCCTCTTCCCCGGTAATCGTTGTTTCTTCTTCACTGATTTCCGTCAACAGGTCGAAGCCATCACTATCATCATCGGGAACATCCAGCGTTTCTTCGGCCACTTCCCGCGCTTCCGGTACCGCATGGGCTTCACTTTCCGCCACTTCTTCAAACAAGGCGGCCTCTTCTGTTTCCGCTTCCGCTTCCGGTTCCGCTTGCGGCTCATCAGCGATTTTTTCCGCCTCGGGAACAAACTCTTCCTGATCAACGGTGGTCTGATCGGTCACGGAGGAAACAAGGCCGGTATCCTCCAACAGGGACAAAGCCCCTTCCACTTCGGCGGCTTCCGACTGTAATATATCCGCGATCTGACTGACACGTGTATTTTGCGTTACCAGAAAAAGGACTTTCCAGGCCACATAGGGCAATTTTACCGATCGAATCAGTTCATCTATATTTTCTGAACGGCTGTATAGATTATCCACGCCCGATTCCTTTCCATTAAAGGTACTCTTATTTACTTATTAAATATTCAGCTAATTCCAGGTAGGCGATTGCTCCCGGCGAGTTAATGTCTAACAACGCTACGGGCTTCCCGTAAGCCGGAGCTTCTGCTACTCTTGAATTTCTCGGAATTTTTACGTTAAAAACAAGATTTTTAAACGATCTTTTTAACTCTTCGGCTATTTCTTTGCTTTTTTTTAATCTTTTATCAAATAAGGTGATCAAAATGCCTTCAATTTTCAACTGCGGATTGTACTTCTTGGCAATATTCCGGATGGATTGCAGAAATTTTCCCAGGGATTTCAGCGAATAATATTCACACTGTACGGGAATGATAACAGAGTCCGCCGCCACCAGACCGTTCATCGTTAATGTGCCCAGATTCGGCGGGCAATCCATAAGAATATAGTCATAAATATCTTTATAGGGTTTGAGTACCTCACGCAGAAGTTTTAAGTTGAAAGCATAGGTGTACAGCTCCACTTCATCTTCTTCATTTTGAATATTCGAAGCCACAATTTCATAGTTTTCCAGGCCAATATCAACTATGGCGCTGGCCAGGGGTATCTTGTCCTTAAAGACATCGAACAGACCATGCTCTATTTCGAATGGCCCCAAATGAAAAGTTTCGGCAATGCTGCCCTGGGGATCCAGATCGATGATAAGCACCTTTTTATTGAAAATGGCCAGACTGACACCAAGGTTTATGGTGGTCGTTGTTTTACCTACTCCGCCTTTTTGACTGGCTACGGCAATTATTTTTCCCATTAATGAACTACTATTTAAGCATGGGTATTTTTACGCCTTTTTCCCGGGCACACACGATCGCTTCCTCATATCCCGCATCGGCATGGCGCATCACACCAAGGGCCGGATCGGTCGTTAATACGGCACGGATACGCTCATCCATCTCCACAGTGCCGTCACACACCAGTACCTGGCCGGCATGTTGGGCAAAACCCATACCCACACCTCCGCCATGATGGAAAGAAACCCACGAGGCCCCCGAAGCAACATTGGCCATGGCGTTTAACAGCGGCCAGTCGCTGATGGCATCGCTGCCATCCTTCATGGCCTCGGTTTCCCTGTTGGGGGAAGCCACGGAACCGGCATCGAGATGATCCCGTCCGATAACGATGGGCGCGCTGATTTCACCCCTGCGTACCAGTTCGTTTATGGCCAGACCCATTTTATGACGTTCACCGTAGCCCAACCAGCAAATCCGTGAAGGCAAACCCTGAAAGGCCACCTTTTCCCGGGCCAGTGTGATCCAGCGTCGCAAGGCTTTATTCTCCGGAAAAAGCTCCAGCACCAATTCGTCCGTGCGGTAAATATCCGCGGGGTCACCGGACAGAGCTACCCAACGAAACGGCCCCTTTCCTTCACAAAACAGATTACGAATATAGGCGGGTACAAATCCCGGATAATCAAAAGCGTTATCCACCCCCGCTTTTTGCGCCTGGGCCCGTAAATTATTTCCATAATCAAAAACAACGGCCCCGGCCTTTTGCATATCCAGCATGGCCCGGCAATGACGGGCCATTGAGGCATATGATTTTTCGATATAGCTTTCGGGGTCTTTTTTACGAAGCTCCAGGGCCTGTTCATAGCTTAGGCCGTGCGGCACATATCCGTTAAGCTCATCATGGGCAGAAGTCTGATCGGTTACAATATCGGGCGTGATCTTTCTGCGTACCATCTCCGGTAATATTTCAGCGGCATTTCCCAGCAGACCCACCGATAAAGGCTTTCCGGCGGAGAGGGCTTCCCGGCACATGCCCAAGGCCTCATCCAGGGTGGTGGCCATTTTGTCCAGATATTTGAATTTTACCCGTTTTTCTATACGTTCTTTCTCAACTTCCACACAGAGAGCCACCCCATTGTTCATGGTAACCGCTAACGGCTGAGCCCCGCCCATGCCGCCAAGTCCGGCCGTCAACACCAGCTTCCCGGTCAAATCCTCCGCCCCCATTTGACGGGCCACTTCGGCAAAGGTCTCATACGTACCTTGTAAAATCCCCTGGGTGCCTATATATATCCAACTTCCGGCCGTCATCTGCCCGTACATGATCAGCCCTTTTTTCTCCAGTTCACGAAAGGTTTCCCAGGTGGCCCAGTTCGGCACCAGATTGGAATTGGCGATAAGAACGGTTGGAGAATAATCATGCGTTTTGATAATACCAACCGGTTTTCCGGACTGCACAAGCAGCGTTTCATCCTTCTCCAGGTTTTTCAGCGATTGCACAATGGCGTCAAAAGACTCCCAGTTTCTGGCTGCTTTGCCTATACCGCCATAAACCACCAATTCCTGTGGTTTTTCGGCAACTTCCGGGTCCAGGTTATTCATGATCATGCGCATGGCTGCTTCCTGCTGCCATCCTTTGCATGATAGCTTTGTGCCGCGCGGGGCTCTAATGGTTCTCATGCTGCCCTCAATAACTTTTTAAGTTGTTTAAATGTTTAGTATGTTTTCGTATGTAATTATAGGAAAATAAGGCATATCCGGCAAAATTACTAACAGTTATTTTTTTTATTCTTTCCTTTACCTCTTTGGCTGAAATATTATATACACCTATGCCAATCAGCACCTTATCACGGTAGTCTTTTCGCTCCAATACATCCAATACGGCCATAAATCCCTGTTCGTTCGGATCATAATTCATAACGACAACAAAATCGCACAATTTTTCCTTTAGCCATTTCTCCCAGGGCTGCATGAACCGTACTTCGGCAATATACGGATTCGGTTTGACGGCCAGACTTAGCTTGACGGTTGAATCCTGAGCGCGGGTATGCTTATTTATGGCCACCAACATATCCGTCAGCCTGTTCTTTAAAAATGTTCGGTACTTTTCCCGAATGATCTGGTCATACCGGTTTCCCTTCCCTTTTTCAATCCGCAGCGGATCCACATAATATTTCTTCATAAAATCCATCCGGCTGTCCACAGACAGGGGCAGGCGGTTAAAAGGATACCGGAAATAATCCAGATGTATACCATCCACATGGTACTTATTGATCATTTCACTAATAATGGATTTAATTTGCTGAAGATTGCCTGTGTTGGCTGGATAGATATAATAACCGGGTTCCCGTTGCCGGTTTCGGTCCAGCAGGCTGTTTTTTTCGAGATTAAACAGATGGTCTTCCGCCCCTGGCGCCCGGGAACCGCTCCAGATAAAATTAGCATTTATCCAGGCATGTATTTTTATATTTTTTTTATGAGCGGAGGCAATTAGTGAACCTAATGCCTCGTTGCGGTTTCTAACCGGCAGGTTGTAAGCGGTCGGATAGTAGACTTCACCCCGGGCCCGTACCTGGATATATATATCTGTAATAGCGTTTTTCACCGCGTAGTCAACGATGTTGGCCATAAGGTTTTGATCGGTCAGGGCATCCCGGACAACCCAGAGGCCCCTTTCCCCGGCGATAAGCGTTGTTGCAAACAAGAAAAAAAACAAAAGGCGTCGCATGAAGAATACCATAGTTTAAAACAAATAAAAATATAGGTTTAGCAATGGTAATAATCAATATATTGTGTTAGGGGATCAAAAAAAAAGGCCGCCCCGGGGGACAGCCTTTTTTTTAAACATTTTTTTTTAAGCCTCTACGGCTTTTTTCTTTTCTTTCTTTTCCGGTTTTTTTTCAGCTTTTTCAACACCGATGAAATCCACCAGTTGAATCATACTGACCGGGGCCGCATCTCCCTGCCTTAAACCCAGTTTCAGTACACGCGTATAGCCACCGGGGCGTTCACTGCACGCGGGACCGATTTCATCAAACAAAATCTTTACGGCTTCCTTATTTTGTAAAAATTTAAAAGCCAGGCGGCGATGATGCACGGTTCCCTTTTTGGCATAGGTAATCATGCGATCGATAAAGCGCCTGATTTCCAGGGCTTTGGAATGGGTGGTTTTTATTTTTTTATGTTGGATAAGACTGATAACCAGATTTCTCATCAGAGCTTTTCTGTGGCTGGTTGTACGCCCTAAATATTTACCTTTTTTATTATGTCTCATTTTTGGATCCTTATAACCGGTATCTTATTTATCTTCTGACTTAACATATTTATCGATATTCATGCCGAAATGCAATCCACGCTCTTCCAGTATTTTGCCAAGTTCCAGAAGCGATTTACGGCCGAAGTTTTTAAACTTGAGCATTTCCCCTTCATCCTTGGTTACCAGATCACCAATATTACGGATATTGGCTGCTTTCAGGCAATTATGCGAACGGACGGAAAGCTCCAGTTCATCCACACTCATTTTCAACAGCTTCTTGATACGCAATGTTTCTTCATCAATTTCCGTTGTTTCCACACTTTCGGTGGCCACATCAAAGTTGATAAAAAGCTGAATGTGATCCTTCAAAATTTTTCCGGCATGGGTCAGGGCATCTTCCGGGGTAATACTACCATCGGTTTCGATTTCTATGGTTAGTTTTTCAAAATCGGTCTTTTGCCCAACACGGGTGTTTTGCACATCATAACGGACATTAAGTATGGGAGAAAAAATCGAGTCAATGGGGATAACACCGATGGGTTGATCCGGCTCTTTATTCTCCTCCGATGTTACGTATCCGCGTCCCTTGCCGATTCTTAATTCGATTTCCATGCGCGCCTTATCATTAAGGGTGGCAATGTGTAAATCGGGGTTCAGAATTTCAAAGTCATTGGTTTTGTCGGCGATCATCTTGGCTTTAAAATCCAACGGACCGGCCAGGGAAAGGGTAACCTTGTCCGGACGGGGGTTGTTTAATTTTAAACGCACCTGCTTCAGGTTTAAAATGATCTCTGTTACATCTTCATAAACGCCTTCAATCTGAGTAAACTCATGTTGTATATCGTTTATACGGATAGATGTTATTGCCGCTCCATGCAACGAAGATAACAGCACGCGACGGAACATATTTCCGATCGTCACACCAAAACCTTTTTCCAATGGTTGTACTGTAAAACGACCGAAAGTATTTGTAAATGTCGATTCCTCTAACTCAATACGCTCGGGCATTTGTAAATTGGACCAACTCATTTTTCACCTATAATTATATATAAAATTTCTTTTTATTTCGAATACAATTCGACAATCATGTTTTCCTGAATATTAACAGGGATCTCTTCACGCAACGGGGCATACAGATATTCCCCTTTCAACTGGGCCTTATCGATATTAAGCCAGGGATACATATTATCGGCGCGCACACTTTTGAGGCTTTCATGAAATACCGTCAAACGGCGGCTTTTCTCTTTTACCTGAATAACATCATTTTTCCGCATGGTATAGGAAGGGATATTGACAATCTTCCCGTTTACGGTAATATGACGGTGCAACACCAACTGCCGGGCCTGTGAACGTGAACTGGCCAGGCCAAGACGATAAACGGTGTTATCCAAACGGCTTTCAAGTAATTGCAGCAGATTATCGCCGGTTACACCCTTCATACGCTCGGCTTTTTTAAACAGATTTCTAAACTGTCTTTCCAGCAAGCCGTACATGATTTTCAGTTTTTGCTTTTCCTTAAGCTGAATACCGTAATCCGAAACTTTTTTACGGGACATGCCATGTTGTCCGGGAGGATACGGTTTATTGTTCAGCAGTTTGTCAAATTTAGGGTTACCAAAAATATTTTCCCCAAATTTTCTAACCAATTTTCCTTTAGGTCTTCTATCTCGTGCCATTCATAAACTCCAGTGGTTATACGCGTCTCTTCTTGGGCGGCCTGCATCCGTTGTGCGGTATTGGTGTAATGTCTTTGATGGAAAGAACATTTAAACCGGCCGCTTGCAAGGAACGGATGGCGGCATCACGTCCAGAACCGGGACCTTTTACTTCTATATCAATGGATTTCAACCCCATATCCATCGCAATCTTTGCGGCATTTTCCGCGGCTACCTGAGCGGCGAAGGGGGTGTTTTTACGTGAACCCTTAAACCCGACTTTCCCGGCGGTTGCCCAGGAGATTACGTTTCCGTAATTATCGGAAAGCGAAATGATCGTATTGTTAAAGGTTGCTTTTATGTGTGCCTTGCCATGAGGCTCAACAGTTTTCTTTTTTGCTTTACGCTTAGCTTTAGGAGAAGCCAAAATTACCTCCGAATATTATTTTTTCTTACCACCCACCAAACGCTTACGTCCCTTACGGGTACGGGCATTTGTCTTGGTACGTTGTCCATGCACGGGCAATCCACGGTGATGACGATAGCCGCGAACTGAATTTATATCCATCAATCTTTTGATGTTCATATTAATTTCAGACTTTAAAGCACCCTCAACCTTATACTTGGTCTGTATAATTTTACGGATGCGGGCAACCTCATCTTCCGATAAATCTTTTATGCGCGTATTGACATCTACTTTTGCTTCAGTACAAATATTTTGTGCCGTGGTCTTACCGATACCATATATATAGGTTAAACCGATAATCGCGCGTTTGTTTTTTGGTAAGTCTACACCTGCTATACGTGCCAAACCCAATCTCCTTAAAATTTTATCCCTGGCGCTGTTTGTGCCGTGGGTTTTTACTGCAAATTACTCGAACAACACCATGACGACGAATGATTTTGCATCCATCGCATATTTTTTTCACAGAAGGTTGTACTTTCATGGTTTTCTTTACCTTTTACTTATATCTATAAACTATTCTGCCACGACTTAAGTCGTAGGGAGAAATTTCCAAACTCACTTTATCACCGGGAAGTATCTTAATAAAATGCATGCGCATTTTACCGGAAATATAAGCCAAAACTTCATGACCATTATCCAGAGTTACAATGAAAGAAGCATTGGGTAATGTTTCTTTTATAATGCCGTCTACTCTGATGGCTTCTTGTTTCTTTGCCACATCAATTTCCTTTAAGACTTACGTCCCTTAATTGCACCGGATTTCATGAAGCCATCGTAATGGCGTTCAAAAAGTTGCGATTCTATTTGTTGCAGGAAATCCAGGGCCACACCTACAATAATCAACAATCCCGTGCCGCCAAAAAAGCTGGCCAGGGAAAACGGTATGCCCGCCCACTTCGCTAACATCGCCGGTATAATGGCAATGATCGCTAAAAATATTGAGGCCGGCAGCGTGATCCGCGTCAGGATGTTGTCGAGATACTCCGAGGTTTTTTTACCCGGACGTACACCGGGGATAAAACCACCTTGTTTTTTAAGATTGTCCGCTACATCTACCGGATTCAAGGCGATAGCCGTGTAAAAATAGGTAAAGAAGACAATCATCAGGCCATAAATGATCCAGTATGCCCAGGACTCATAGGAGAACCAACCCTGGAGCATTATAAAGAAATCGTTATCCGGGGCAAAAGTCAACATGGTTTGCGGAACAAACATCAAAGCCTGGGCAAAGATGATAGGCATAACACCGGCGGTGTTAACCTTCATCGGGAAGTGGGTATTAACCCCGCCATAAACACGGCGGCCCACAACCCGCTTGGCGTATTGTACGGGAATCTTCCGCGTACCCTGCGTTAACAGAACAACCACATAGATAATGCCAAAGGCCAGGGCAAGCAAGAGTGCTTCCGCCAACAGGGTCCTTTCTCCGCTGGAGAACTGAATAAATTCCTGACTTAACGCCTGTGGCAAACTGGCAATGATACCGATAAAAATGATCAGGGAAATACCGTTTCCAATACCGTGTTCATCGATCTGCTCTCCCAGCCACATGATCAGCATGGTTCCTGAAGTCATGGACAGTACCGTCAATAAAATAAATCCCAAACCCGGATCGGGAACCGCCAGACGTCCATCGGCGATTTGAATGCTTTGTAAAAAGATTGCTACACCAGCCGCCTGAGCCGCGGATATACCCAACGTTCCGTAACGGGTATATTGCATGATCTTCTTACGCCCTTCGTCACCCTCTTTTTGCAATTTTTGAAAATGAGGAAAAACAGCGCCCATCAACTGAATGATAATGGAAGCGCTGATATAGGGCATGATTCCCAGACCGAATATGGCGGCCTTTTTAAAAGCACCACCGGCAAACAAATCGTACAGGCCGAAAAGGGTGCCCTGTAAATTCCGAAAGCCTTCGGTTAAAACGGCCGTATCGATACCGGGAGTAACAATGTGCGTTCCGATCCGTTCGATCCCCAGGATCATAATGGTAAAGAGAATTTTCTTCCGAAGATCGGGTATTTTAAATACATTTCTAAAAGTATCTATGATCATAATATTTCGATCGAGCCTCCGGCTTTTTCAATTTTTTTGCGTGCGCTCTCACTAATGGCATGTACTTTAACGGTAAGCTTTTTCTCCAACTCACCGTTACCCAGGATTTTTACCGGTACGCTATTCTTACGAACCAGGCGTTTTTCATATAAAAGTTCGGGTGTAACTTCCGTGCCCTCATCAAAGGCGTTAAGAACTTCCACATTCACCACTTGGGATACAACTTTGCGAATATTGGTAAAGCCAAATTTAGGTAAACGCCTTTGGATAGGCATCTGTCCACCTTCAAACCAGGCCCGTTTTTTAGAACCGCCTCTAGAACCGTAACCTTTGTGGCCACGCCCGGCAGTAACGCCCAACCCGGAACCTTCGCCCCGTCCGCGTCGCTTTGTATCTTTTGTCGTTCCCTTATTGGGAGATAATTTGCCTAATTCCATTATCTGATCCTGTATTAAACTTCTTCTACAGAAATTAAGTGTTGAATTTTTTTAACCATTCCTTCAATCTGCGGTGTTACCGTTTTAACAACCGATTGATTCATTCTTCTCAAACCCAGAGCATCCAATGTCAGCTTCTGCTTAACATTATAACCGATACGGCTTTTGGTCTGCGTGATTTTGATTTTTTTCTCTTTTTTAGCGGCCATTTTATTTCCTTCCGACTTTCTCTTAACCGTGGAATATCTGAGCGACAGAAAGACCACGTCGACGTGCCACGGTTTCGGCACTGACTAAATTCTTAAGTGCAAAAAACGTAGCTTTACTTAAGTTATGCGGATTTGAAGATCCATTGGACTTGGTTAGAATATTGTGAATACCGGCCATTTCGCAAATAGCTCTTACAGGTCCGCCGGCAATGACACCGGTACCTTCGGAAGCGGGCTTCAATACCACCTTGGCGGCGCCAAAGCGGGCATTTACGGAATAAGGTATGGTTCCTTTCAGCAAGGCCACCCGTACAAGGTTTTTCTTAGCCTGATCGGTCGCCTTGGAGATGGCATTTATCACCTCGTTGGCTTTACCCAGTCCCAGGCCGACTACACCGTTTCCGTCACCTACCACCACGATGGCATTAAAGGAAAAGCGCCGTCCGCCTTTTAGCACCTTGGCAACACGGTTAATATAAACAACCTTCTCTTTTAATTCGATTTCACCCGGATTTATTCGATCAATCACTTTCATGCTCCTTATTAAAACTCAAGTCCACCTTCACGGGCACCGTCAGCCAGGGCTTTTATGCGTCCGTGATACAGATATCCGTTACGGTCGAAAATGACCCGGGAGATATCCATGGACTTTGCTTTTTCAGCAATTTTCTTACCGACTATCGCCGCCGCTTCTGTTTTAGTTTTTGCTTTTTTAGCTTCGGCAACCACATCCTTACTATAGTCCGTCAGGCCAATCAGAACCTTATTGGCATAGTCATCTACTAACTGAGCATGAATATGTTTGTGGCTCCGGCTTACAACCAAGCGTGGTCTCTCGGCATTACCTTTTATTTTTTTACGTGCCATTTTTTAGATACCCTTATTTACCTGCTGTTTTTCCTGCTTTACGACGAATATATTCGCCTTCATATTTGATGCCTTTTCCTTTATAAGGCTCAGGCTTTCTGTAACTGCGAATCTTCGCGGCCACCTTACCGACCAGCTCTTTATCGATACCTTCCACAACGATTTCCGTCGGAGAAGGGGTGGATATTTTAATTTCATCGGGTACGGCAATCATAATCGGATGAGAGTAACCCACGGTCAACAAAAGGTTCTTACCTTTCATCTCGGCTTTGTATCCCACACCGACAATAAGTAATTTTTTAACATATCCCGTTGTGACACCAACAACCATATTGTTGAGCAGGGCCCGCGTTAAACCATGAAGGCTTCTGCTCTCTTTGCTGTCCGAATCACGGGAAACAATCAGCGTTTGATCTTTAAACTCGACGGACATCTTTTCATGAAAGTTCCTGTTAAGTTCCCCTTTGGGTCCCTTCACAGTCAATAGAGTTCCGTCCAGGGATATTTGGACATTGGCCGGAACCGGAATGGGTAGTTTACCTATACGTGACACTTCAATTCCTCAACTTTCCATTACCATACGTGGCAAATCACTTCGCCACCTACATTTTGTCTTTTTGCTTCACGGGCCGTAATTACACCATTCGGTGTAGTCAAAATAGCAATACCCATGTTGTTTTTTACGCGCGGCAACTCATCCACAGAAACATATTGACGTTTTCCGGGTGTGCTGATACGCTTGATTTCATGAATAACAGGATCCTTGTTTTCATCGTATTTTAACCAAATACGAATAATCCCCTGCTTGCCATCATCCAAAATAATATATTTTTTGATGAAGCCCTGTTGTAACAAGATTCTGGAAATCTTTCTTTTGATCTTAGAAGAAGGAATGTCTACATGTTTTAAACCTGCATGTAAACCATTCCGGATACGCGTTAAATAATCCGCGATAGGATCTGACATCGACATTTTTTTTAAACCTCCACTACCAGCTGGCTTTTGTTATGCCGGGAATTTCTCCCTGCAAAGAGAGTTCCCGAAAACAAATTCGGCAAATTCCAAATTTACGCATATAAGCCCGGGAACGGCCGCACCGGCTACACCGGTTATATTCACGCACCTGGAACTTTTGCTTTCTATTCGCCTTTACGACTAAACACTTCTTTGCCAATTTAAACTCCGATTAATTTTTTCTAAATGGAAAACCCATTGCTTTTAACAATTCATATGCTTCTTCATCCGTTTTCGCCGTGGTTACAAAGGTAATATCCAGGCCGCGGATTTTATCAATGCTGTCCACATTGATTTCCGGGAAGATAATCTGCTCCTTTACGCCGAGCGAATAGTTTCCCCGTCCGTCAAAGGATTTATCCGAGTAACCGCGAAAGTCGCGAACCCGGGGAACGGCCACGGTAATAAACCGGTCCAGAAACTCAAACATACGCTTGTTGCGTAAGGTAACACGACAACCGATTTTCATACCCTGGCGCAACTTAAAGTTCGATATGGATTTTCGTGCGGTTGTAATCTGAGGTTTTTGACCGCTGATAATGGTTAAATCCTCAATGGCCTTATCAAGATTCTTGGAGTCCTGTATTGCCTCACCCACACCCATATTTAAATTTATCTTCACCAGTTTGGGTACTTGATGGATATTTTTATATCCGAATTTCTTTATAAGGTGCTGGACAACTTCTTCTTTATATTTTGTCGCCATACGTGGTTGATAGCTCGACATCTTCATCTACTCGCTTTTAATTAATTATTTCACCCTGGCATTCAGGGTTTTTGCAGTACCGTACCTTGGTTCCATCTTCAAGAAACTTATAACCCACGCGTGTTGTTACGTTAAACTTTGTGGAGTAATACATAACCTTGGACACATGGATCGGTGCTTCTTTTTCAACAATGCCGCCTTGCGGATGTTTTTGGCTCGGTTTTGTATGACGCTTGATTATATTGACGCCTTCAACAATAATTTTGTTTTGGTCCGGAAAGACCTTTAAAACCTTGCCTACCTTGTTGCGATCTGAGAATTTACCGCTTTTTACTTTTACCGTATCGTCTTTTCTAATTTTCATTTTTCAAACCATTTAATTGGGTTATAAAACTTCAGGTGCCAAAGACACAATCTTCATAAACTTCTTATCGCGCAATTCGCGGGCCACCGGCCCGAAGATACGCGTTCCACGGGGCTCTCCCTGGCCATCCAGAATAACGGCGGCATTTTCATCAAAGCGTATATAGCTGCCATCCGCCCGTTTAATTTCTTTTTTCGTACGTACAACAACCGCTCTGTGGACGGTACCTTTTTTTACGGCACCACCGGGAATAGCGCTTTTAACCGTTACAACTATAATATCCCCGATCGAAGCGTATTTTCTTTTCGTACCTCCCAATACCCGGATGCACATCATCTTCTGGGCACCGGAATTATCGGCGGCTGTTAAACGTGTTTGTTCCTGAATCATTTTTTTATCCTGTGGTCTTGATTATTTAACCTTTTCAACAATTTCTACTAGACGCCAACGTTTTTTCTTGCTCAGCGGGCGTGTCTCCATAATCTTTACCAAATCCCCTTTTTGGCAGGTATTCTCTTCATCATGGGCATAAAGTTTCATGGTCTTTTTAATGAACTTGCCATATATTGGGTGCTTTAAACGTCTCTCCACGGCCACGGTGATGCTCTTGTCCATTTTGTTGCTTACAACCCTGCCTACCCGGGTTTTTCTTAAATTACGTTTTTCCATGTCTCGCTTAACTCTCTTTTTGACTGGTTGCTTGTTGATGAATGAGTGTGTTCAAACGAGCAATATCCCGGCGCACAAAACGAATCCGTAACGGATTTGATATTTGGTGTGTGGCCTGTTGCAAACGTAAATTTTCAAGTTCCTCGATACGCTCGCCTAAGCGCTCTTTCAATTCATCCAAACTTAAGCTTTTATAATCTTCTCTAGTTTTCATAGGACACCATTTTAACTTTCTTTGTGTACAAATTTTGTTTTAATGGGCAATTTGTGCGAAGCCAGTCTCATGGCTTCCTTGGCCAACTCAAACGGTACCCCGTCCAGTTCAAACATAATGCGGCCGGATTTAACCACGGCTACCCAGTATTCCGGTGACCCTTTACCTTTACCCATGCGGGTTTCCGCCGGTTTTTTGGTTACGGGTTTGTCAGGGAAAATACGAATCCACACCTTACCGCCCCTTTTGACGTGCCGCGTAATCGCGATACGGGTGGCTTCTATCTGGCGGCTGGTGATCCAACCGGATTCCATGGCTTTAAGTCCATAGGTGCCGAAAGCGATGGAACTGCCCTTCTGGGCATTACCTTTCATTCTTCCGCGCTGTCTTTTACGATACTTTACCTTTTTAGGCATTAACATTTTGAGAATCTCCTCAGATCAAAATTTTAGCGGCGTCCGATAACTTCGCCATTAAAAATCCACACCTTCACACCGATGGCTCCATAGGTGGTGTGAGAAGTATAGGTCGCATAATCTATATCCGCGCGCAGGGTATGCAAGGGGATACGCCCTTCCTTGTACTGTTCCGTACGGGCCATTTCCGCTCCGCCCAAACGACCGCTGCACATAATTTTTATGCCTTCCGCTCCCAGGCGCATGGTGGAAGAAATCGATTTTTTCATAGCCCGGCGAAAACTTACCTTCCCGGCCAGCTGGCGGGCGATATTTTCAGCGACCAGATAGGCATCCAGTTCCGGCTTTTTTATCTCATTGATATTTATCTGAACTTCCTTACCGGTAAGGGCTTTCAGCTCTTCACGCAGTTTATCGACTTCCGAACCCTTTTTCCCGATTACAATACCGGGACGGGCGGTATGGATAGTAAGAATAACTCGTTTGGCCGTACGCTCAATCTCGATTTTGCTGACAGCGGCTTTTTTCAAACGGCTCTTTATGTACTTGCGAAGTTTTAAATCTTCCTCGAGTTTTCCTGCAAAGTTTTTCTCATCAAACCAGGAACTATTCCAGGAACGAATAATGCCAAGTCGTAACCCAATGGGATTAACTTTCTGTCCCAAAATATTCTCCTTCGATTAACTTTTGTGTTCTACGACTACAGTGATATGAGACGTGCGCTTACGAATCTGTCCGGCGCGCCCCATGGACATCGGGCGGAATCTTTTAACAATCGGTCCGCCGTCCACATATACATTTTTTACAATTACGTCTTCCATATCGAAACGCTCATTGTCATCGATATTGCTCAAATTGGAAAACGCGGAATGGATGGTTTTATAAAGAGGTTCCGCGGCATTTTTTCTTGTAAAATGCAGGATATTCAAAGCATCCTTAACCGTGTGCCCCTTTACCAGTTCCAAAACTCTGCGTGCTTTATGCGGAGCCATCCGCACATACATCGAACGCGCCTTTGCTTCCATTATTCAAATTCCTCTACTTAAGACGTGACATGCGTTCAGCAAGCTTGCCACCATGGCCACGAAAAGTACGTGTTGGTGAAAACTCACCGAGTTTATGTCCAACCATGTTTTCCGAAATGTAAACCGGTATGAACTTTTTCCCGTTATGTACGGCAATGGTATGCCCTACAAACTCAGGCGGAATCGTGCAACGCCTGGCCCAGGTTTTCACAACAACTTTTTTGTTCTCTTCATTTAATTTTGCAATTTTCTTATCAAGACTTTCATCTATGAAGGGTCCCTTTTTTACAGACCTAGCCATGGACGACTCCTATTTTTTATTACGCCGTTTAACAATCATTGCATTCGACTGCTTAGATTTTTTACGGGTTTTTAAACCTTTTGCCAACTGTCCCCACGGTGAACGCGGATGTCCGCCACCGGAGGTACGTCCTTCACCACCACCCATCGGATGATCCACGGGGTTCATTGCCACACCGCGCACATTCGGACGTTTGCCCAGCCAGCGCGTACGTCCGGCTTTCCCGATGGAAATGTTCATATGGTCACCGTTGGAGACCGTACCGATGGTGGCATAGCAGGTACTGGGTATTTTTCGTACCTCGCCCGAAGGCATTTTCAATAAGGCATATTTTCCTTCACGCGCCAATATCTGGGCATAGGTTCCGGCGCTTCGCGCCAACTGGGCCCCTTTTTTAGGCTTCATCTCTACGGCATGCACCATCAATCCCACCGGAATTTTTGCCAGCGGTAAGGCATTGCCATCTTTAATTTCCGCGCTTTCTCCGGCCATTAAAGTCTCACCGACCTTAATACCATCCGGCGCAAGAATATATCTTTTTTCACCATCGGCATAATGCAACAGAGCAATACGGGCCGTCCGGTTCGGGTCATACTCTATGGAAAACACCTTGGCCGGGACATCATGCTTATTGCGTTTGAAGTCGATTTTACGATAACGCCGCTTATGTCCGCCGCCACGCTGCCATGATGTTATACGCCCGGTATTATTACGCCCTCCCGATTTGGAAAGGGGCTCCAATAAAGACTTTTCAGGTTCGCTGCGCGTAATTTCCGCGAAATCACTTACCGTCTTAAATCTTTGTCCCGGTGTTATTGGTTTATAGCTTTTTATACCCATTACATTCCTCGTTGAACTTAAGCGTTATCAAACAGATCTAATTTGTAGTCGGCTTCCAAAGTAACTATTGCTTTCTTCCAATCCGACTTACGACCAATAAACCGTCCCTGGCGTGTCATTTGCTGACGCATCTTGCCCCGGACATTCATGGTTTTTACACTTTTAACTTTTACGTCAAATTTATTTTCTATGGCACTCTTGATTTCAATTTTATTGGCCCTGGGGTTAACAGAAAAAGCATATTTATTCATGGATTCCTGTTGTGCGGCCATTTTTTCCGTGTACAGAGGCCTTATAATAATTGATTTAGTTTTCATTAGCCCAACACCTCGTTAATTTTGTTCAGAGCGCCTTCCTGAATAAGGATGGTATGTGCCTTTACCACATCATAGGAGGAGAAAGTGACATCTTCACGTACTTCGACCTTATACACATTTTCCGCTGATTTGTAAATATTCGGTGCATTACCGTTTGTTAAAATCAACACCCGCTTTCCGCTGAGTTTAAATCCTTCCAGCATACTAATGATGGTTTTGGTTTTGGGCGCATCCATCTGAAAGTCTTCAATAACCACTATATTCTGGTTTTGCGCTTTATCCGTTAAAGCCGACCGACGGGCGATCTTTTTAACTTTTTTATTTACCTTTTGATAGTATCCATGAGGACTGGGGCCAAAAACACGGCCACCACCAACATGATGCGGTGCACGTGTGGAACCCTGGCGGGCACGGCCGGTACCCTTTTGACGGAACGGTTTTCTACCGCCCCCGGAAACATACGAGCGTCCTTTGGTGGCATGGGTTCCCTGACGTTTATTAGCCATCAGGGCCTTGATATCCAGCCATACAACATGCTCATTGATCTCACCGGCGAATATGGTATCGTTTAACTCGGCCTCTTTGCCGGTCTTTTTTCCATTTATATCAAATACAGCTACGTTCATTATTTTACCACTTAGTTTTAATCTCTACAATGGAGTTTTTAGCACCGGGGATAGAGCCTTTTAGAAAAATCAAATTATTCTCGGCGTCTACCTTTACTACAGGTACGTTTTTCAATGTAATTCTTTCGTTACCCATGCGACCGCCCATCTTTATGCCTTTGAACACGCGGGACGGATTGGAGCTTTGTCCAATGGAACCCGGAGCGCGCAAACGATCGGACTGACCATGTGTTTTCGGGCCACCGGCAAAGTTATGGCGCTTTACAACACCCTGGAACCCTTTACCCTTGGATACGACAGATACCGTAACCTCATCACCGGCCGAGAAGCGGTCGGCTTTCAACTCGCTGCCCAGTTCCAATTCTTCAAAATCTGAAAACCGGAATTCACGCAATATTCGCTTGTTGGCGACTTTTGCCTTGGCAAAATGCCCTTGCAAAGCCTTGGTTGTGCGCTTTTCCTTCTTGTCCTGAAAAGCGATCTGTACGGCGAAATACCCGTCTTTTTCCCGTGTCTTCTTTTGTGTAACATAGCAAGGACCAGCTTCGACTATCGTTACCGGTACAATCAGCCCCTCTTCATCAAAGATTTGGGTCATACCCTTTTTTACACCAAGAATTCCCTGCATCATTTTCTCCGAAACTTAAAATCAGGTTTTTATTTCGATATCAACACCGGCCGGCAATTCAAGCTTCATCAAAGCATCAACAGTTTTTCCGGTGGCATTTAAAATATCTATTAATCTTTTATGAATACGCGTTTCAAACTGCTCACGCGACTTTTTATCAACATGTGGTGAACGCAATACGGTATACACAGAGCGATCTGTGGGTAAGGGTATCGGTCCTGAAATCTTGGCCCCCGTTGACCGTGCCGTACGAATAATTTTATCAGTCGATTTGTCAATCTGATTATGATCGTATGCTTTTAAACGGATGCGTATATTTTGATTAGCCACGTCTGTTTTCTCCGATCTTATTCTATAATTTCCGAAACAACACCGGCGCCTACGGTACGGCCACCTTCACGGATAGCGAAACGCAGCTCCTTCTCCATGGCCACTTCCTTACCCAGCTCGATCTCCACGGTGATGTTGTCGCCCGGCATTACCATCTCAACGCCATCCGGCAGTTTGATGGAACCGGTCACATCCGTCGTACGGAAATAAAACTGAGGACGGTAACCCTGGAAGAACGGCGTATGACGGCCACCCTCATCCTTGGTCAACACATACACTTCACCCTTGAACTTGCGGTGAGGTGTTATGCTGCCAACCCCGGCCAATACCATTCCACGCTCGATATCTTCTTTATTCACACCACGCATCAAACAACCGACGTTGTCTCCGGCGCGGCCTTCATCCAGAAGCTTACGGAACATTTCAACACCGGTAATAACAACCTTGCGGTGCGTTCCCAGTCCGATCATTTCCACTTCATCACCCACGTGAACAACGCCACGCTCTATACGACCGGTGGCTACCGTTCCGCGACCGGTAATAGAGAACACGTCCTCTACCGGCATCAGGAAGGGCTTATCCACATCACGCTCGGGCGTCGGGATATACTCGTCAACGGCCTTCATCAGCTCCAGAATCGGCTTGGCGGCTTCGCCGGAAGGATCGTTAAGCGCGTTCAGGGCGCTACCCATGATCACGGGGATATCATCGCCGGGGAAATCATAGGAGGAAAGCAGCTCGCGCAGCTCCAGTTCCACCAGTTCCAACAGCTCGGGATCATCCACCTGATCCACTTTATTCATAAACACAACGATATAAGGCACGTTTACCTGACGCGCCAGCAATACGTGCTCGCGGGTCTGGGGCATCGGGCCATCGGCGGCACTTACCACCAGAATGGCGCCGTCCATCTGCGCGGCACCCGTGATCATGTTCTTTACATAATCCGCGTGACCGGGACAGTCCACGTGGGCGTAGTGACGGTTAGCCGTTTCATACTCCACGTGCGCGGTAGCGATGGTGATACCACGCTCGCGCTCTTCCGGCGCGTTATCGATACTATCGAATGAACGCTCCTGGGACAAACCTTCTTTTGCCAGTACCTGGGTAATTGCTGCGGTCAAGGTCGTTTTACCATGATCCACGTGACCGATTGTACCGATGTTTACGTGCGGTTTACTACGATCAAATTTTTCTTTAGCCATTTTGTGACTCCTTATAAACCAATCTTTTTAGTCAGCACTTTGTGCTTTTTCAATTATTTCTTTTGATATACTTTCAGGGACTTTTTCATAGTGGTCGAATTGCATGGAGTAGACGGCGCGGCCCTGGGTAATGGAACGCAAAACCGTGGCATAACCAAACATTTCACTCAACGGTACGTGTCCGCTAACTACCTGAGCATCCTTCCGGGGAAGAATACCCGATATTTTTCCCCGGCGCGAGTTCAGGTCACCGATAACGTCACCCATATACTCCTCGGGTACAACCACTTCTATGCTAAACACAGGTTCCATGAGTACCGGTCCGGCTTTTTTGGCCCCGTTTTGCAAGGCCATGGATCCGGCCACCTTAAACGCCATTTCATTTGAATCGACATCATGAAAAGAGCCGTCAAACAAACGGACTTTAACATCTTCGAGGGGATATCCGGCCAGGACACCGTTTTTCATGGCAGCTTCCATACCCTGACGGGCGGGATTGATGTATTCACGGGGAATAACGCCACCCACGATATTATCTTCAAACTCGAAACCTTTTCCGGGCTCATTGGGGCTCATCTCGATAACAACATGTCCGTACTGGCCACGTCCACCGGACTGGCGCACAAACTTACCCTCGGCTTCAACCGTCTTGGTAATGGTTTCCTTATAGGATACCTGGGGCTTACCTACATTGGCCCCAACTTTAAACTCACGCAATAAACGGTCGATAATAATTTCAAGATGCAACTCACCCATGCCACTGATAATCGTTTG
This sequence comes from Calditrichales bacterium, assembly GCA_015493745.1. Classification (GTDB taxonomy): domain Bacteria; phylum Calditrichota; class Calditrichia; order Calditrichales; family J004; genus J004. Next base: position 13,666 of record WGCN01000021.1, on the reverse strand, counting down.
CCCGGTTTCTTCATCCGTGCGGACCCGGAACGTAGGATCCTCGTCACTCAACTTTACCAGAGACTGACTCAGCTTTTCCTGGTCGGCCTTGGTCTTGGGCTCAATGGCCACAGAGATAACCGGCTCGGGAAAATGCATCGATTCGAGAACAATCTGATTCTTTCCGTCACACAGGGTGTCGCCCGTACGGGTATTTTTCAAACCCACCATGGCGGCGATATCACCGGTGCGCACTTCTTTTATATCTTCACGGTGGTTGGCATGCATCTGAAGCAGACGTCCCACGCGCTCTTTTTTCCCACTGGCGGCGTTATAGATATAAGAGCCGGCCTCGCACACCCCGGAATAAACCCGGAAAAATGTCAAACGACCGACAAACGGATCGACCATAACTTTAAAGGCCAGGGCGGCAAACGGCTCGTCATCCGAAGGTTTACGCTTCAGCTCTTTGTCACCATCCACATCCGTGCCGACGATTTCACCCACATCCAAAGGCGAGGGCAAATAATCGACCACACCGTCCAGCAACTTCTGAACACCTTTATTTTTAAAAGCGGAACCACAAAACACCGGCGTTATGGACAGGTCAAGCGTGGCCTTACGAACGGCATTTTTAATCTCGCTATCCGAGATTTCTTCCCCTTCAAGGTATTTCATCATCAAATCTTCATCATAGTCGGAAACAGCTTCCAACATATGATTGCGGTACTCGTCCGCCTTCCCCTTCAGATCATCGGGGATTTCAGCCTCTTCAAACTCAGCCCCAAGGGTACTGTCATTATAAAGAATCGCCTTCATGGTCACCAAATCGATAATACCGGTAAACAGTTCACCGTCACCGATAGGGATTTGCAAAGGTACCGGAGAAGCGCCGAGACGATCCTTGATCATATTCAGAACATTGTAAAAATCGGCACCGACACGATCCATTTTATTAACAAAAGCGATCCGGGGAACACCGTACTTATCGGCCTGGCGCCAAACGGTTTCAGACTGCGGCTCCACCCCGCCCACGGCGCAGAACAAGGCAACCGCCCCATCCAGAACACGCAGGGAACGCTCCACTTCCACGGTAAAATCAACGTGACCGGGTGTGTCTATAATATTGATCACATGGTCATGCCATTGAGCGGTAGTGGCGGCGGAGGTGATTGTGATACCACGCTCTTTCTCCTGCTCCATCCAGTCCATGGTGGCACCACCCTCGTGCACTTCACCCATGCGATGCAAGCGACCGGTATAGTAGAGTATCCGTTCGGTGGTCGTTGTTTTACCGGCATCAATATGGGCCATAATGCCGATATTGCGCAATTTTTCTAATTTAACTTTTCTAGCCATTTTTCCAGATCAACCTTTACCATCTAAAATGGGCGAAAGCCTTGTTCGCCTCAGCCATCTTATGAGTATCTTCTTTCTTTTTAACAGTAGACCCTTCCCCTTTATGAGCAAGCATCAATTCGGCGGCCAATTTTTCAGCCATCGTTTTTTCATTTCTCAGTCGCGAGTAGCGCACCAACCAACGGATAGCCAAAGCCTGACGCCTGTTGGTACGAACCTCCACGGGCACCTGATAGGTTGCCCCGCCCACCCTGCGGGATTTTACTTCCAGAAGAGGCGCTACATTTTCCATAGCTTTTTTAAACACTTCCAGGGGCGATTTTTTCAACTTTTGCTCAATGATATCCAAAGCGTCGTAAAATATTTTTTCAGCAACACTTTTCTTTCCATCCAGCATCATGCCGTTAACAAATTTTGCCACCACGATATCCTTGTATTTAGGATCTGGCAGAATGGTTCTTTTAGGCGGTCTTCTTCTACGCATATTCTCTCCAAAGAGTCCAGCTATTTAGACTTAGGTTTTTTTGTTCCATACTTCGAACGGCTTTGTGTACGATCTTCCACACCGGTGGTATCCAGAGTACCACGAACGATATGATACCGCACACCCGGTAAATCCTTAACACGACCACCGCGAATCAAAACGATCGAGTGTTCCTGCAGGTTATGGCCTTCGCCGGGAATATAGGCCGTCACTTCAATGGCATTGGTCAAGCGCACACGGGCCACTTTACGCAGTGCCGAATTCGGTTTTTTAGGCGTTGTTGTATAAACACGCGTGCAAACACCCCGTTTTTGAGGGCAAGCACCCAACGCGGGGGCTTTATTCTTTTTTACTACTGTTTTCCGCCCTTTGCGGATCAGCTGATTAATCGTTGGCAATTCAAACCTCCAAAAAGTTGCAGACTGGTAATTTAATAAATCAAATTATCCAGGTCAAACATTTAATCAATTATTCTTCAGTCGGCTCGACGTTTTCGTCTTCGCTCTCTTCTTCACTGGGAATAAGGGACTCATCCAGCTCCATGCGCATGGCATCGTACTTTTTCAAGCCCGTGCCGGCAGGGATCAGGTGACCCATAATGACATTCTCCTTCAGGCCGATCAAATGATCTTCCTTACCGGAGGTGGCGGCATCCGTCAACACCTGGGTTGTTTCCTGGAAAGATGCGGCCGAGATAAAGCTCTTGGTCGTCAATGACGCCTGGGTTATACCCAAAAGCAGGGGCGAAAAGGAAGCCGGTTGGGCCTTGCGGTATTTCACCGGTTCTTTCTTGGCCTTCTTAAGGTCTCTGTTTATGGCGTCCACCGTTTTCTTGTCGGAAATTTGACCTTCCATGAACAGCGAGTCACCCGGGTCTTCGATGACAATTTTATTGGCAATACGTCTGTTCTCTTCCATAAAGTCCGCTTTGTGAACCTTATCGCCGTTAAGGAATTTGGTATCGCCCGAATCCTTAACCAGATATTTTTGTAACATCTGACGTACAATTATGCCGATATGCTTATCGTTAATCTTCACACCCTGCAAGCGGTAAACTTCCTGTATCTCATTGACCAGATACTCCTGCACCTTGCTGGGTCCTTTGATGGCCAGAATATCATCCGGCGAAATGGCGCCGTCCGTTAAACGCTCTCCGGCCTCCACAAAATCATTCTCATGCACCAGGATATGAACCCCGTGCGATACGGAATATTTCTTTGTTTCCAGCTCGGATTCCACGATCAGCTCACGAACTCCGCGCTTGATGGCGCCGAATTTAACATAACCGTCAATCTCACTGACCACGGCACGCAATTTAGGCTGGCGCGATTCAAACAGTTCGGCCACCCGCGGCAGACCACCGGTAATATCCCGTGACTTGCCGAATTCCCTTGGAATTTTCACCAGAATCGTACCGGCATGAATTTCATCTCCATCCTCCACTTGCAGGAAGGATTTTACCGGAATAATAAACTGGCTGAGCACCTCATCGTTTTCATCAAGAATATTGATTTGCGGATTGAGGTTTTTATTCTTGGAGTCAATGATCACCCGTTGCTTACGCCCGGTTTGTTCATCCAGCTCCTCTTTAAAGGTATGGTTTTCGATAATATCCTGAAAACGAACCTTACCGGCCTTGTCGGCAATGATCACCGAAGAATAGGGATCCCACTCAAATACGGGGGTTCCTTTTTTAATCTTCGCTTTATCCTTGGCCATCAATATGGAACCGTAAGGAATGTTCATGGTACCGATGGAGCGGTTATCGTTATCGAGGATTTCGATTTTACCGTTACGTCCGACGACCAGATTCTGGCCTTCGCTGTTGGCAACGGTTTTAATATTTATAAATTTAGCCTTACCTTCGATCCTGGCTTCCACCAGGGTCTCCGTGGCAATACGCGATGCCGTACCCCCGATATGGAAAGTACGCAGGGTCAGCTGTGTTCCCGGCTCGCCAATACTCTGGGCCGCCATAACACCAACCGCTTCGCCCACTTCCACCAGATCTCCCGTCGCCAGGTTACGGCCGTAACATTTGGCACATAAACCTTGTTTGGTCTCACACGTTAGTTCGGAGCGTACTTTGATGGTTTCGATTTGTGATGTTTGTATACGCTCGGCGGCGATTTCATCAATCATCTCGTTACGTTTACAGATGATCTCTTTGGTTACCGGGTCCTTGACCGTTTCGGCAGCCACACGTCCCATAACCCGTTCCGACAACGGTTCGATAATCTCCTCACCCTCTTTGAGATCGGAAACATCGAGCCCCAGAATGGTACCGCAATCAACTTCGGTAATGATAACATCCTGGGCCACATCCACCAGGCGGCGGGTCAGATAACCGGCGTCGGCCGTTTTCAAAGCCGTATCCGCCAAACCTTTACGGGCGCCGTGTGTCGAGATAAAATACTCGATTACCGACAGACCTTCGAGAAAGTTGGCTGTAATCGGGTTCTCAATAATCTCGCCGGTTTGACCGGTAAGTGATTTTTGCGGCTTGGCCATCAATCCGCGCATACCCGCCAACTGACGAATCTGCTCCTTGCTGCCCCGCGCGCCGGAATCCGACATCATATACAGCGGGTTGAAACCGTTACGATTCATTTTAAGCTTGCGGAACATGATCTCGGCCACCATGGACGAAGTACGTGTCCAGACGTCGATAACCTTATTATAGCGCTCGCCATCGGTAATAAAACCCATCTCATACTGGTTGCTTATCTCATCAACCTCTTCCTGGGCTTCATTGATCATCTCATATTTTTCATCAGGGATCATAATGTCGGATAAACCAACGGAGGCCCCGCAGCGCATGGCGTTAAGGAAGCCCAGCGCTTTTAAATTATCAAGAAATTCCGCCGTCGTTTTATTACCGGTAACCCGGTAGATATCGGCGATCAGTTGGGACAGGGCTTTTTTCGATAATATCTGATTGACAAAACCCACCGTATCGGGAACGATCTGATTAAAGATAACCCGTCCCGTGGTGGTTTCAATGATCTTACCTTCATGCCGTACTTTTATGGCGGCATGAAGATCCAGCTTACCCATATCATAGGCCATGATTACTTCCGCCGGGGAAGAGAAAATCATGCCCTTACCCTTGGTGGAATCGGGGTTAAGCTTTGTCAGATAATAACAGCCCAACACGATATCCTGGCTGGGAACGGCAATCGGCTTGCCGTTGGCCGGGGAAAGGATATTGTGACTGGCCAGCATCAGCAGTTTGGTTTCCACCTGGGCTTCATAGCTTAAAGGCAGGTGTACCGCCATCTGGTCACCGTCAAAGTCAGCATTAAAGGCGGCACACACCAGCGGATGCAGGCGGATGGCCTTGCCCTCGATTAACACCGGCTGAAAGGCCTGTATACCGAGACGGTGAAGCGTGGGGGCGCGGTTCAGCAATACCGGGTGATCTTCGATCATCTCTTCCAGAATATCCCAAACCTCGGGGCCGCGGCGTTCCACCAGTTTCTTGGCGCTCTTTACGGTTTTTACATAACGGCGCTCTACCAGCTTACGGATAATAAAGGGTTTAAACAGCTCAATGGCCATATCCTTGGGTAAACCGCATTCATGGAGCTTTAAGGTCGGTCCAACAACAATAACCGAACGGCCGGAATAGTCAACACGCTTACCCAGCAGGTTCTGACGGAAACGCCCCTGCTTACCTTTCAGCATATCGGAAAGGGATTTGAGCGGGCGGTCACCGTCGGAACGCATGGCTGCCGAACGCTTGGAGTTATCAAACAGCGAATCGACCGATTCCTGCAACATCCGCTTTTCGTTCCGCAGAATCACTTCCGGCGCTTTGATTTCCAACAATTTTTTCAGGCGGTTATTACGAATGATAACACGGCGGTAGAGGTCGTTCAAATCGCTGGTGGCAAAACGTCCGCCCTCCAGCGGTACCAGGGGGCGCAGTTCCGGGGGAATGACCGGAATCACGTCCAGCACCATCCACTCCGGCTTGTTGCGGTATTCCGTATTCTTTTCGCGTACCCGGAAGGCTTCAACAACCTTAAGGCGCTTCAGGGCCTCGGTTCTTTTCTGCTCGGAGGTTTGCGTTTTTACGGCCTTACGCAGCTCAATGGCGCTTTGCTCGAGGTCAATCATCTTCAACAGATGAAAGATGGCCTCGCCGCCAATTTTTGCAATAAATTTATCGGGATCGTCATCGGGCAGATCATCATTACCTTCCCCATGGGCGTCCAGTTGGTTAAAGTACTCTTCCTCGTTGATCAGTTCCTTGAATTTCAAATCGCTTTTGCCCGGATTCACCACCACATAATTTTCATAATAAATGATGCGTTCCAGGTTTTTCGGCGTGATATTCAGTAAATAACCGATTTTTGAGGGCAGGGAACGGAAAAACCAGATATGCACAACGGGAACGGCCAGGGAAATATGCCCCATGCGTTCACGGCGTACGGATTTTTGGGTTACTTCCACACCGCATCTGTCGCAAATAATGCCCTTGTAACGAATACGCTTGTATTTACCACAATGGCACTCCCAGTCCTTAACCGGACCAAAGATTTTCTCGCAGAACAAACCGTCTTTTTCAGGCTTGAAAGAGCGGTAATTGATCGTTTCGGGTTTTGTTACTTCCCCGTACGATTGTTCCAGAATATCATTTGCGGAAGATAATCCGATAATAATTTTATTAAATTTGTTTGGACTTCTTTTTATTTGCAAAGCAAAGCTCCTTTAAAGTGTTTCAGGCAAAATCTCTCGTAATCCGCTATTCAAGGCGGATTTTCAGACCCAGCCCCTGAAGTTCACGAATCAATACGTTGAACGACTCGGGGATACCCGGATCGGGGAGGTTTTCACCCTTAACAATGGCTTCATAGGTTTTGGAACGACCTGTTACGTCATCACTTTTAACCGTAAGGATTTCCTGCAGCGTATAGGCGGCGCCATACGCTTCCAGGGCCCATACTTCCATCTCACCAAAACGCTGACCACCAAACTGCGCCTTACCACCCAGCGGCTGCTGTGTAATAAGCGAGTATGGCCCGATCGAACGCGCGTGGATTTTATCATCCACAAGGTGCGACAGCTTGAGCATATAGATTATACCCACGGTCACTTCCTGGTCAAACCGCTCACCGGTATGTCCGTCATACAGATGGATTTTACCTGTGGTGGGCAGCCCCGCTTTTTCCAGTTCACCGACGATATCTTCCATCGATGCCCCGTCAAAAACCGGTGTGGCATATTTTTTACCCAGCTTAAAGCCGGCCCAGCCCAGGGTGGTTTCGAAAATCTGACCAATGTTCATACGTGAAGGCACGCCCAGGGGGTTGAGAACGATATCCACGGGGGTACCGTCTTTCAGGAACGGCATATCCGACATCGGTACAATACGCGATACAACGCCCTTGTTACCGTGACGGCCGGCCATCTTATCCCCAACCTGAAGCTTACGTTTTTCAGCAATATATACTTTCGCCAACTGTACAATACCCGGGGGCAGTTCGTCACCGATAAGTACCTTATGCTTTTCACGTTTCAATTCATTTTCAATATCCAGATTCACCTGACGGAAGTCCGAATAGATTTGGCGAACAAACGTATTCTTCTCATCTTCCTTAAACCAGGTAGAGTTAATATCCAGATGGGTGACGTCTATGGTGCTAAAGGTATCCCTGGCGATCTTGGTCTTGGCCTTGATGGCCACCTTGCCGTCAATATACTTGATGGCTTCGCAGGTCATACCCTTAAAATGCTCGGAGAGGTTTTCCGCCAGTTTTTTTACAACATTCTCATGCTGGGCCTTGGCCTTCATCTCCAGACGTTCAATAACTTCTTTATCTTCTTTTTTGGTATTGGCATCTTTCTTCTTACGCGAGAAAAGACGCGTGGCCACAACAATGCCGCGCATTCCGGGAGGGGCCTTCAGAGAAGCATCTTTCACATCGCCGGCCTTAGAGCCGAAAATGGCCTTAAGCAGTTTTTCTTCCGGCGTGGGATCGGTTTCGCCCTTGGGCGTTACCTTACCAATGATGATCTCTCCGGCCTTGACCTCCGCTCCAACGCGGATAATACCGTTTTCATCCAGGTCTTTTGTGGCCTCTTCGCTCACATTGGGAATTTCCCGGGTCAGTTCTTCTTCACCACGCTTGGTATCACGTACCTGCAGCTCGAATTCCTCAATATGAATCGAGGTGTAAACATCGTCACGAACGATACGCTCACTGATGATGATGGCATCCTCAAAGTTGTAACCCATCCAGGGCATAAAGGCAACCAGAACGTTACGTCCCAGGGCCAGTTCTCCCTTATCGGTGGCACAACCGTCGGCCAGAATCTGTCCCTTGCTCACCTTGTCGCCGGCCTTGACCAGCGGCCTTTGGTTAATGCAGGTATCCTGGTTGGTACGGTTGAACTTACGCAGGGTATAGGTAATCTCTTCGATGGAATCCATCAGCCGTTCCTTGCCGGAAGTGGCCTTGATCGGCGTATCCAGCTTAAGAACTATTTTCGTGGCGTCCACGTAAACGATCTCACCATCCTGATCGGCAATAACCAGGGTTCCGGAATCCTCGGCCACGCGCTGCTCCATGCCGGTTCCCACAATCGGGGAATCGGGAATAAGCAGGGGCACGGACTGGCGCTGCATGTTGGAACCCATCAGGGCCCGGTTAGCATCGTCATGTTCCAGAAACGGTATCAGCGAGGCGGCGGGCGAAACAATCTGATTGGTCGCCACATCCATAAAGTCCACTTCTTCCGGGCTTACCACCGGGAAGTCGCCTTTAATACGCGCCTTAACCTTGTCGTTAAGGAATTTGCCTTTTTTATCCACCGGGGCATTCACCTGGGCAATGGTAAAATCATCTTCTTCCGTTGCCGAAAGGAAATGAATCTCATTGGTCACCTTGCCGCCCTTAACCTTACGGTAAGGCGTTTCGATAAAGCCGAACGAGTTGATTTTAGCATGCACACACAGGGAGGATATCAGACCGATATTCGGTCCTTCCGGCGTTTCGATGGGACACAAACGCCCGTAATGGGTATAGTGCACGTCACGCACTTCAAAGCCGGCGCGCTCACGTGTTAAACCACCGGGCCCCAGGGCGGAAAGACGCCTTTTATGGGTCATCTCCGACAGGGGATTTGTCTGATCCATGAATTGCGACAACTGCGAGGTACCGAAAAAGGTGTTTATCACGGAAGATATCGTACGGGCATTTACCAGATCCTGAGGCGTCAGCTTATCGGAGTCACCGATATTCATTCGCTCTTTAATGGTGCGTGCCATACGGGACAGCCCCAGACTGAACTGGGCGGCCAACTGTTCACCCACGGTTCTCACACGGCGGTTGCCCAGGTGATCGATATCATCGGTGGACTTGATGCCGTAGCGCAGATCAATCAGATAACTGATGATGGAGGTGATATCCTCGCGGGTCAGAACCGTCGTATCATAAGGGATATCCAAATGAAGTTTTTTATTGATACGATAACGGCCTACCGCTCCCATGTCATAACGTTTTTCATTGAAGAACATACGTTCGATCAGGGCACGTGCCGTATCGATATCCGGCGGTTCTCCGGAACGCAATTGCCGATAGATGGCTTCGATGGATTCATCGGCCGTCTTGGTCGGGTCTTTGCGAAGGGTGTTCAGGATAACATTGGGCGCGTTCATATCGCCGGGCTTGATCACCTTAACCTTTTTAATCCCTACCTCGAGACACTGATTAAAAACTTCCTCGGTAATATCCTTGCCCTGTTCGGCGACGATTTCACCCGTTTTTTTGTCGATGACGTCTTCCGCCAGCATTTGTCCGATGAGGGAGGGCATGGTTTCAATGGAAATTTTCACCTCGCTGCCCAGGTCAAACAAATCGACGATATCTTCGTTATTGGAAAAACCGATAGCCCGCAATAACATGGTTACCGGAAATTTCTTTTTACGATCGATATAGACATACATAATATCATTCACATCGGTGGTAAACTCCACCCAGGAACCACGAAAAGGAATGATACGCGCAGAAAAGAGCGGTGTACCATTCGGGTGACGTGTTTCGGAGAAGAAGACCCCCGGCGAACGATGTAATTGGCTAACGATAACCCGCTCGGCCCCATTAATAATAAAGGTGCCGCGGTCCGTCATATAAGGCATATTACCCAGGTAAACATCCTGCTCGATAAACTCGGTAAAGTTATCCGTTTCACCCGTGGCATCCTTAATGGCCAGACGCATTTTGGCTTTTACGGGCAGGGAATAACTTACCCCAAGCTGCTGACATTCCGTAACATCATACTTGGGTTTATCCAGATAATATTCCACAAACTGCAACTCAAAATTTCCCGCACTATCGCTAATGGGGAAAACATTTGTGAAAACAGCCTGCAAACCTTCGTTTTTTCGCTGATCCGGCGAAACTTTTACTTGCATAAATGCTTCAAAAGCCCGGGTCTGGATTTCCAAAAGATTCGGATACTCCATCACCGGGGGTATGCGCATAAAATTATGCCGTTCAATCAATGTTTTTTTTCTCAAAGGAGAGCCTCTGATTTAAATACAACTATGGTAATTAAAGAAAATAGAGTTCAAACAATTATTTGACTTCTACGACCGCGCCAACTTCTTCGAGTTGTTTTTGCAGGTCTTCGGCTTCTGCTTTGGAAACACCTTCCTTGATGGCTTTAGGAGCACTGTCAACCAGCTCTTTTGCTTCCTTCAGCCCCAGACCGGTAATGGCGCGAACCACTTTGATGACCTGGATTTTCTTATCGCCGGCGGCGTTAAGCATCACGTCAAATTCGGTCTGTTCGGCGGCAGCTTCACCACCGGCAGCGGCCACAGGGCCGGCAGCCACAGCCACGGGAGCGGCAGCGGTAACGCCAAATTTTTCTTCGATTTCTTTGATGAGCTCGGAAATCTCGAGCATGTTGGCGTTCTCTAAGTAAGAAAGCACATCGTTACGTGTAATATCAGCCATTATTAAAATCCTCCAAATAAAAAGATTATGTTCTTATTCTTTATTCTCTTTAAGTGCATCCAACACGCCAGCCAGCTTTTGCATCGGCGCCTGTAAGGTGGCCGCCAGTTTGCTCATGGGCGAGCTGATCATACCGACAAATTGTCCCAACAGGGCATCCCGGGTCGGCAATTTAGCGATCTCTTTCGCATCCTCACCACCGAAGACCTGCCCCTCAAACAATACAGCATGCAGTTTCAGCACTTCATTTTGTTTATTTATCTCTTCAAATATCTTTGCCGGGGCAACCGGATCGTCATACCCGATGATATAGGCGTTAACGCCCTTCAGGTGTTCATCCAGTTCCGTGATACCGGCGGCATTGAAAGAACGCTTGGCCAGACGGTTCTTCAGCACCTTATATTCCGCATTTTGCTCGCGGAACTTATTTCGCACTTCGGTGACCGTGGCAACGTCAATCCCTGTGTAATCGGCTATGTATACGGCTTTAGCTTCTTTGAACTTCTCCGTATACTCGGCTACGATTTTTCTTTTTTGTTCTGTAGGCATAATTCTACATCCCGCATTTTAATTAGTTAGAATAATCCGAAGCATTTGTGTCCAGAAAAATACCGGGGCCCATGGTGCTCGAAAGCGAAATGGACTTAAGATAAGTTCCCTTGGCGGACGCAGGCTTCAGCTTGACTACCGTATTGATAAAGGTTTTTACATTTTCCATGATTTTATCTTCATCAAAAGAGACTTTTCCAATTCCCGTATGTATGATACCTGTTTTATCAACCCGGAAGTCAATTTTACCGGCTTTGATCTCTTTTACCGCTGTGGCCACATCCATGGTCACCGTACCGCTTTTGGGGTTGGGCATCAAGCCCCGGGCTCCCAAAATGCGTCCCAGCTTACCCACATCACGCATCACATCCGGCGTGGCAACCGCCACATCAAAATCCAGCCAGCCTTTATTTATTTGCTCCACATATTCCTGTAGTCCGGCATAATCGGCGCCGGCATCCAAAGCCTCCTGTACCTTATCGCCCTGGGTAAAAACCAGTACGCGTACATTTTTTCCGGTGCCATGTGGCAGGGTCACGGTGCCCCGGACCATTTGATCTGCATGACGGGGATCGACTCCCAGTCGCATGGCAATTTCTACGGTTTCATCAAACTTGGCCGTAGCGGATTGTTTCAGGAGCTTTACCGCATCTTCAAGTGTGTATTCAACCACACGATCAATTTGCGTAGCGGCACTGTTATATCTTTTACTGCGCTTCATTCTTACCCCTTAACCAAATTATTCTACGACAATCCCCATACTGCGGGCTGTCCCTTCAATCATTCTCATCGCAGCTTCCACGGATGCTGCGTTTAAATCCGGCATCTTCAGTTCGGCTATTTTGCGAACCTGATCCTTGGTCACCTTGCCCACCTTTTCGGTATTGGGCGTGGATGATCCTTTTTGCAAGCCGGCCTCTTTTACCAATAGTACGGCGGCAGGCGGCGTTTTGGTGATAAAGGAAAACGAACGGTCGGCGTATACGGTTATCTCTACCGGGATAACCAGACCGGCCTGATCCTGTGTTTTCGCATTATAAGCCTTGCAAAACTCCATGATATTTACACCATGCTGACCCAAAGCCGGGCCAACCGGAGGCGCAGGCTTTGCCTGACCCGCGGGGAGTTGCAGCTTAATCTTTCCTATCTCTTTTTTTGCCATTGGTTTAAAACCTCAACACTTTATTTATTTTTCAAGCTCGATTTGTAAAAAGTCTAATTCTACAGGCGTCGGGCGGCCAAAAATACTGATGTTCACCTTCACCTTATTCTTTTCTTCATTGATCTCTTCAACAAAACCGGTAAAATCATTAAACGGGCCGTCGATTACACGGATAGCATCTCCCACATGAAAGGGAATGTCCACTTTCCCCTTCACTTCCTTCTCATGACTCATCTCAATCTTACTGAGCACATTTTCCACTTCCGAAGGACGTAAGGGCACCGGCTCGTTCTTGGGGCCTACAAAATTGATAACTCCGGGTGAATTGACCACGACATGCTGCGTCTGATTATCCAGAACCATCTCTATCATCATGTAACCCGGAAAAAACACCTTATTTTTTACACGTTTCTTGCCATCCTTCATCTCAATAATATTTTCCGAAGGAATGATGATACGCCCAATTTTATCTTCTATCTCGGCCAGCTTGATCTCATGCTCGATGTGAGCCTTGACCCTTGCTTCCTTCCCGGAATATATACGAAGCGCGTACCATTTTTTTTCTGCCACCGTAATTCCCCGATCTTTTAGTATAAAAACTCAACAAGATGAGATATGATAAAATCAGCGAAGAAAATATAAAGCGTAAACATGATGCTTACCACCACGACGATAATAGAGGAGTTTAACAACTCTTCCTTTGTCGGCCAGGTAACCTTGGCCATCTCTTTTTGAACATTTTCTAAAAATTGCTGAATTTTTTCGATCATTTTGTCCACTTTCCAAAATATAAAAGCAGGCCTGGAGGGACTCGAACCCCCAACCCCCGGTTTTGGAGACCGGTGCTCTAGCCAATTGAGCTACAGGCCTAACTTTCTATTTACTTTCACGATGCAATGTTCGAGCATTACACCGTGGACAATATTTTTTTTGTTCCAGTCTTTCCGACTGTGTCGCTTTGTTTTTTTGAGTCCGGTAATTCCGGTTCTTACAAACCGTACACTCTAAAAAGACGGTTATTCTCATTTACTCGATAATTTCCGAAACAACACCGGCGCCTACGGTACGGCCACCTTCACGGATAGCGAAACGCAGCTCCTTCTCCATGGCCACTTCCTTACCCAGCTCGATCTCCACGGTGATGTTGTCGCCCGGCATTACCAT
>WGCN01000020.1 GCA_015493745.1 Calditrichales bacterium | reverse complement strand
AGGCCGGTATAGAAAAAGGTAATATCCTGAAAGACCAGCACCAACTGTCCGGCGGCGATAAGTATCCCGCCAATCAGCACGGTTTTCTTTTGTCCTAAGAATTTATCGGCGATATAGCCGCCCGGGATGGCCATAAGATAAACCAGCATGGTGTAGGTTCCATAAAGTGAAAGCGCATCGGCCTTACTCCAGCCCAGGCCTGGGTTGGCGCTGATGGTTTGTTCCGTTACGTAAAACACCAGAATGGCCCGCATGCCGTAGTAGGAAAAACGCTCCCACAGCTCGGTAAAGAAGAGTACGGGTAGTCCCTTGGGGTGATTTCTCATAATAAATCCCTTTTGATGATATAAAAATGAAAGCTCTTAAAATAAGGCCTGAAGGGATAATTACCAAGGAAGATTGCAAGATGATGGCCGGAAGGAAATAAAAAAGCCCGGCATGGGCCGGGCTTTGAAAAAGGAAAGGAAAATGTTAGTTGATATTACCGCCGAGCTTACGTATCCAGGGGCTGAGGGCCACAAACAGAAAACCGAAAACGGTAACAAAACCGGCCACCACGCCAAAGAGCATGGCCGGCGCCAGGCTTTCCATATATCCGGCCACCAGACCGGCGATCAGGTTACCCAGGGCCGCCCCCAGGAACCACGTACCCATCATTTGGCTGACCAGACGCTGGGGAGAAAGTTTAGTGATACTGCTCAGGCCCACGGGGCTCAGGGTCAGCTCACCCACGGTATGGAAAAAGTAGGTTACGATCAGCCACATGGGACTGACCTTGCTGCCGTCCTCGGCAAAGGAAGAACCCCAGGCAATAACGAAAAAGCCCACGCCCAAAAGGATAAGGCCCATGCCGAATTTAAAGGGAATCGAAGGATTTTTATCGCCCAATTTAATCCAAAGTAGGGCGACAGCCGGGGTCAGGGTGACGATAAACAGGGGGTTAATGTTTTGCAGCCAGCCGGCGGGTACTTCCCAGCCCAGCACTACCCGGTCGGTAGAGTCGCGGGCGAACAGGTTGAAGGAAGTACCGGCCTGTTCAAAACCGGCAAAGAAAACGACGGCCCCCAAAAAGAGGATGGCGATCATGGCGACGCGTTTACGCTCATCCTTGTCTTTACAGGCAAACAGAATGATGCCGCCAAAGTAAAGCACGGCAACCACCAGCAGAACATAACCGGTGTTTTGGGCAAAGTCGACAATGCTGAAATTCGCGGAGGTTTGCGCCCAGAAAAGCACGGCAAAAACGATGAGCAGGGTGACGCCGATGCCGTACATAAAATATTTACGAGCCTGGACGATCATCTCTTTGGTGCTGGATTCGCCTTTCAACATACCGGCGTCGCCCAGAATATTTTGACGGGAAAGATATTGAATCACACCCAGGGTCATACCGATACCGGCGGCCAGGAAACCCAGATGCCAGTCGATTTTTTCACCCACCCAGGAGCAGACCAGCTGTCCCAGCAAGGCGCCGACATTGATACCCATGTAGAAAATGGAAAAGCCGGAATCACGGCGACCGCCGCCTTCGGGATAAAGATCGCCTACGATGGTGCTTACATTGGGCTTTAATAAACCGGTCCCCAAAATAACCAGCAACAAGCCAAGGTAAAATGTGGTCATTCCCGGAACCGCCAGGGAAAAGTTACCCAAAGCGATAAGGATTCCGCCGATAAGCACCGATTGGCGCTGGCCGATAAGACGGTCGGCGATCCAGCCTCCCGGCAGGGAAAGGGCGTAAACGCCGAAAGTGTATAGTCCGTAAATTGCGTTGGCATTGACGCTGTCAAAACCCAGGCCGCCATTGGTAACGGCGGCGGTCATAAACAACACCAGAATGGCACGCATCCCATAGTAACTGAAACGTTCCCACATCTCAGTCATAAAAAGGACTTGCAGCCCTTTGGGATGATCTTTAAACATGAATACCTCCCTGAAATATATATGTTGTAAGCTAGGTGGAAAAATAATCCTCTAATATAGGCAATAGTGCAATAAACCAAAAGTGAAAGTTAGGCCCGGCTAACCGGCGGAAAACGGATTTGTCAAAAAGGTGGCCATAACCGGCCGGTAAGGCCCACTTCTGCTCCTTCCTAGCGGGCAAGAACTTTTTCAAAAAGTGCGGCCAGTTGCCGGGTAAGGTTCCGGCGTTCCCAGTTTTCAACCTTTTTCCGGTCCATGGCCGGAGCGATACCCTGCACCCAGTCGGTGTAGGCGCGCCCGATAAGGTCTTTCATCTCTTCCGGTGAGTCAACAACACGTCCCGCACCCAGTTCCTCCAGCAAAGCGGCCGCTTCACCATCGGCCGGGCCGCAGCCCAATACGGGGCGCATGGCCGCCAGATACTCAAACAGCTTACCCGGCAGATGTCCCTGATAGCGATCCACCTTTTCCATAAAAAGCAATAACAAATCTGCCTGCTGCATCATGGTAGTGGCCTGCTGGTGGGGCACATAGTCTTTTATTTGTAGTATTTCGGGATAGTCGGCAAAGATGGTGCGCAGCTCGGCAAGAACAGCCGGCGCAATGTTTCCCGCCAGGGTCAGGCGTACTTTATCTTCGGGCAGGGCCCCCTCTTTTAACATGGCGATAATGGTTTTAAACAGGGAGGCGTACCAGCGGTTACGGTTCAGGCCGCCGATATACAGCATGTTGAACCGTTCCGTCTTGCGGTATCGCGAAGCAAAGTCCCCGGCGTCATAGCCGTTGGGGATGATGGCGGTTTTATCCGGATGTTGTTCCACCAACAGGCCGGCAAAGGCCCGGCTTACGCAAAGGATCTGATCGCATGCGTTGAGTACCTTTCCTTCCAGCCGCTGATCCCATTTTTCGGCCCAGGCGCTGCGTTGACCCCGGTAATAGTGAATCCGGCTCCAGGGATCGCGGAAATCGGCCACCCAGCGCACGGGAAAGCGCTTCTTTATATCATAGGCGATCAGATGGGTGGTGGGCGGCGGCGATGTGCTGAAAACGATATCCGGCTTGTATAGCTGAACAAGCCGTTCGGCTATTCGCCGGCTGTTGTAGCGCCACATCACCTTGGCGTCGGGTATAAAATAGTTCAGGCGGATATGGTGTATAATCCGCTTATGAAAGGATGAGGGTTTTTCCGCCAGAACGCCTACGGGAGAAGGTCGCGGGTCGCTGCTGGCCAGTTTTCTTAAAAGCATTTCCGGTTCCGGGGAAAAGCTCTTAAAAACCTTGATTTCGGAGGGGATTTCTTCCAGCAGGCTATCGTCGCGCGCGGGGTAAACCCCGTCTTTCACGGTGAGCACAACCACTTTCCAGCCCAGTTCATGCAGATAGCGGGCAAATTTCAACGGCCGTTGCACGCCCGGCCCGCCGGCAGGCGGCCAGTAGTAGCTGATGATCAAAACCGTTTTCATGGTTAGCCGTTATCAGGGGCGGCGCCGGAGCGGCGCCGATTTATCAGCGGTATCAGTCCGCTCAGCGCGGCCAGAAGCAACAAGGCCACGGAAAATTGAGCATAGTGTACATTACGCCGGTAGCTGTCGGGGTCAAAGCGGAGATGCACGGTATGCGCCCCGGCGGGTACCCGGATCGCCTGCAGGCTGTGATCCGCCCGCCACACCTTTTCCACGGGCTGATCATCAATAAAATGTTTCCAGCCCGGAGGATAGTAGTTTTCGGAGATTACCAGCAATCCGGCCTGATCGGTGTAAACATCCAAAACCAGCTCCATGGGAGAAAAACGCTTGACCTTTACGCTTTGACTGTCGGCGGGACTCAGGGCCCATCCGGGTTCCTCTTCCAGCAGGGCCATGCTGTCCGGTTTAAAAGCGGGATTGTTTAAAAAGGAAACCCGCTCATATTCATCCGTGATGACCCGGTAGGCGGGAACAAAAAAGGCTCTTTTTAAAGGGTTCTTCAGGCGGTATGTAAGAAGCTGGGCTTTTTCATCACGGAAAACAGGTTCAAAGTGCGTCGCCGGCAAGACCCTTTTGGTAACCACATATTTAACATTGAGCATCCGCAGCACGGCCGGGTTGGCGATGGCGCCGTTACCCAGATTGTTTTCCACGATTTCCTCGATGGTGTACATTTTAATCGGTGTATAACCGCCCACATTTTGATGGAAATAGGAAAATCGGTTATCGGAAAACTCACGACCCATGGGCATCACCCGGAACAGGCTTTTATCCTTTTGTATAAAACGGTCGGTATCTGTGGCCTTGAAATATCGCTTTTCCAGGCGTTGCAGGTTCACATAATCCTTATGGGCCTGTTCCCGAATCTGAATGACATCGATGACGGCCAGAAGCACCAGCAACAAAGCCAGGGGCAGGGCCTTTAACCGTTCCCTGAGATAAAGGAAAATGCCCAGGCTGCCGGCTGTGGCAAAGGCCATGAAACGTAACATATCGCTGTTAAACATCTCCTTGCGAATGGAGAGGATCATGCCCATCACCTGCGGGTCATACTTTTCACCGGCCTTGGTGAAAGACATACCCTGACCGAGCAGCCAGCTTATCAGACCCAGCGCCAAAAAGCCGCCGCAAACCATCAGGATGGTTTTGGCGGTTTTTTTATCCTTAAAATCCGTTTGCAGCAGGCTGCGCAGGCCAAAGGCCGCCAGCAGGGCCACGATAAAAAAGGTAACCGTCACACTCATCATCGGCGCGCGAAATTTGTTAAAATAGGGCACATAGTTATAAAAAAAGCTGTAAAAACTTTCAAAGTGGCGGCCAAAGGAGAGCAGGGTCAGGAACAGGCCAAAGAGAGCCAGGGCAATAACAAACGGATTCTTCCGGTTCAGGAAAAGACCCAGCAAGGCCAGCAGCAGGGTCAGCACCCCCATGTATTCATAGCTTTGGGTAAAAGGCATCTCACCCCAGTATCCGGGAATGGTACGTCCCTTGAGTTGCGGCACGGCACTGCCGGTGTATTTTTCACCGGACATACCGCCAAAGGCGCGCGGGGCAATCCAGGTCAGCAACTCGGAGGGTGCCGTGGACCATTGCGTGGCATATTGCATGGATACACCGGTTTTGTTCCGCACATCCTTTGTTTTCTGCTGGTCGCTTAAATGGATGGTGGTTTTACCACGCTTGGACCAGGGCAGATATTCCTGCGCCAAAAACAACGGCTGGGCGGCGGTCATGATGCCCAGGGAAACAGCGGCCAGAATAAGCAGGCTGCCTTTTAAAAAAGCACTGTAACGCCGGGCCAGAACATCTTTGACAACCGGAGCAATACCGATGGCGAAAACAAGCAGGCCGGTGTAGAAGATGATCTGATAATGCTGGGTGCGGATTTGCACGCCAAAGGCCAGGCCAAACAGCGCCGCCGCCCACAGGGTGCGTTTATCGATAAAGATCTGAAACGTCCAGATGATCCAGGGCAGCAGCATCAACGCCCGGTATTTGGCGTTATGTCCTTCCAGATATAGCGATTTGTAGTGGGGCATCAGTACGAAAAGGGCGGCCCCCGCAAAACTGACCAGGGGACTGAATTTGAAATAACGCAACATAAAATAAAAACCCCAGGCGGCAAAAAGGGTATAGATGAAAATATTATTAAAAAAGCGGCCCAGAATATTCAATACCGTGTCGAAAGAAGGGGTAACCGGCGGAATCCGCTGATAACGGGGCATGCCGGAAAAAACATAAGGATTCCACAGTGCTTTTTCACCGCTTTCCTGCTGCCATAGCTTTATTTGATGATTGGTGCCGATGGAGGCCAGCACATCCACGCCCTGCGGGGTGAGACGGTCGATGACCATCGGTTTAAACAGAACCAGTAAAACCAGGGTAAGAAGGCTCAGGGCAATGATATCCTGCACCCGTGTGGACAGGCTTAGTCCCGTTTGTACGGCAGGAGAAGGTTTCTGGGTTTTCACGGTGGGTTTCTTTTTGGCCATGGGGATATCCTTTGCTGCTAATACAAAAACGCAATATCTTTTTTTAAACAACGGCGTAAGGCCGGGGTGGACGGGTACCGTTCCTCCCGGGGATAACGCCGCTAATCACCGGTCGTTAGCCTAATTTAACCGTTTTACTTAACAAATCGAAAATAAAAAGCCCGGGCAAATTAAAGCCCTTTGTTTTTTATGCGAAATTTGATGTGGAAGTCTGGTAGTAAGCCTGTTGATTTTGTAGATTTCTTCCAAGGCAAAACCCAATGTGAGAAGACATATCGAATTCACCTCTTTTTTTTGTATATCCGGTTAAAATAATTTTGTAGTATATATTTTTTTTTGAGGAGAGTCATGCTGCGCAAAACGCTACGCATATTGAATAAAGCCAATGAAACGATAACGCTGGATTTGCGTCATCGTGAAGATGCCCGGGAAGCGCCGGTTATTATTTTAGTGCACGGTTTTAAGGGGTTTAAGGATTGGGGGTTTTTTCCGGATCTGGCCCACCGTCTGGCCATAGATGGTTACGTGGCCCTGTCGTTTAACTTCTCCCGTAACGGCATCGGGTATGATCCGCGAACATTTGAGCATCTGGAGGCCTTTAGTGAAAATACACACAGCCACGAGCTGGATGACCTGCAATGTGTGATCGAGGCCGTACTGGAAAACAAAATGGCCCGTCACTACGCCGATCCGGAACGCATCGGGTTGCTGGGCCACAGCCGTGGCGGCGGTACGGCTCTGATTAAAGCCGCCGAATTGACGGATGTTGTCAGTTGTACGGTTACCTGGGCCGCGGTTTCCTCCTTTTTTCGCTATAACGACTCACAGATATCCGACTGGAAAAAGAAGGGGGTTATTGAGATCGAAAATGCCCGCACAAAACAGATGATGCCCATCAAGAAAAGCCTTTGGGATGATCTTAACGCCCATAAGGAAAAGCTGGATATTGTCGGAGCCTGCGAGAACCTGGAAAATCCCGCCCTGTTTATTCATGGCGCGGATGATGAGACGGTGGCCGTGGAGGAGAGTGAAAAGCTGCATCAGGCCTGCGGTTCCTATGTTAAGCGGCTGGAGATCATCGAAAATACCGGACATACCTTTAATGTCAAGCATCCCATGGATCGTGACAAGCCGCCGGCGGAATACCTTACCGCCTGTGATTTGACCGAAAACTGGTTTGATAACTATTTAAATATTTAGGAATAAAAAATGCTCAATGTCGGAGACTATCAAATATCATTTATCGAAAGCGGACATGTAAGCCTGGATGGCGGAGCCATGTTTGGCGTGGTGCCCAAAACCCTGTGGAGCCGCACCAATCCGGCCGATGAGCTGAACCGTATTATCCTCTCCATGCGCCTGATGCTCATCCGCTATGAGGATCACCTGATTTTGGTGGATACCGGCGTGGGCAATAAAATGAGCGACAAGCTGAAAAAAATTTACAATGTGGATCACAGCCGCGGCAGCCTGCAGGCCGGTCTGGCGGCGGAAGGGCTGAAGGCCGGGGATGTTACCGACGTCATCGTCACCCATCTGCATTTTGACCATGTCGGCGGCGCCACCTGGCGTGATGAAAAAGGCGATCTGCAACTGACCTTTCCCAACGCGGTACACCATGTGCAGAAAAAACAGTGGGAATGGGCCCTGAACCCCACGGAAAAAGACGGCGCCAGCTTTATGCGCGAAAACTTTGTGCCCATCGAGGAACATGGCAAGCTGAATCTGATCGACGGCGAGGGCAGTCTGATCCCCGGGCTGGAGCTGATCGTGCTGAACGGCCACACGCCCGGCATGCAGGCGGTTAAAATCCGTGACGGACAGGAAACCCTGTTTTATTGCGCCGATCTGTTTCCCACCGCCGCGCATATCCCCCTGCCCTACATTATGGGTTATGACGTCTATCCGCTGGATACCCTGGCCGAAAAAAAACGCATCCTGCCCCGGGCCGTGGAAGAAAACTGGACGCTGCTTTTTGAGCACGACCCGCGCCATATCGCGGGGAAAGTAAAACAAACCGACCGCGGCTATGTTCTGGATGACAAGGTGTTGGCCGGGGAGTAAAACGCGTCAGATAAAGCCATTGGCCTGCGTTTGCCCCGCTCGTGCGGTACGGTACTTAGAATTATATTTTATCCGACGCTTGCAGTGTTTACTTTTCCCACAGTGGATATAACACACGTTTCGGTGTTGAAACCGCATAGGATACACTTGAAAAGCTCAACATTTGAAACCAACCGCAAAGCAGTCTGAATGCCTCGCGGTTTCAATCCGTTGGACAGGATAGTTTTAAAATGGCATTAGTATAGAAAGGCAGAAATGCCGATAATAATATTGATTTTATTACCACTTGCAGTGTTGTCTGAGTTTTCTCCCTTTACTTTATCTATCTCGTAGGAAAATTCAGAAGTCAGACCAACGGAATTGGATAACATGTGCATGATACCAAAACCAAAAGAAAGTGCTGTACCTGATATACTACGTTCTTCTAATGAACTGTACCCAATTCCCGATTTATACGTGTAATTTGTATTTGTAAATAGAAAAGATGCGCCTATATAGGAATAGGTGGTACCTTTAATATTAGTAGGTTTTTCTTTGCCGTTTATGAAGTATGCAATATGCGGACCAATACCGAAAATTGTCGTACTGTTTTTCCCCTGCGCGGATCTACTGAGAAGGCCTTTTCCTCCAATCGCCAAACCGGGGGTAATGAAATAGGTTAAACCTGGAGTAGCCATAAGTGTCGTCGTACGCTCTTCGCCTGAATTGTATATATCACCCCCCATGCTACTAAACGCAATATTACCAAATAAAATCTTGCTATCCTTATCTGTCGGGAAATCCTGAGCAAAAGAGAGATTGCTTATTAGAAATAGCGCGGAAAATATAATTATCTGATAGAGTAGCTTGTTCATTTTTTCCTCCTTATTGCGAACAATGATTTAAAATAGAATGATGCACTATCGAATAATGAATAAAAGTTAGCCGATTTACGATTGAAAAACCATCAAATATGCTGACCTATATAAAGTTGTCTACAATATATTGTTATAAAAGGTTAGTTAGTGACAATGGGTTTTTCTTTTAATTCAAAAATTGTATTTGCAACCAGAAAGATTTTAAGCTTTTTGGACAGACCAATTTCATTCAACTCTTTCTGGTAAATCTCAAACAGTTCCAGTACATCTTCATTATTCCAAAAAAACTCCGGTTGATATAATTGCAGTTTTAAATAATCATATTCATCCGTAAGCCTGAAAGCGGTATTTTCTTTCCAGTATAAATATTCATATTCTTCTAAACTATTCACTAAAAGCTTTATGTTCCCTTCTGTGATGGTATCATCATAATAGATGGTAAATTTATTCTTATCCTTAAACACCTTGTCTCCTGTAAATGTTGGCGCAAAACTGCCAAGCGCTAAATAATATCCAGTTACCACTATAGAAACGAGTAATACAAAAACAAGGGATTTATATCCCCAGAATTTTTGATTATAATGGATTTTTGTGGCTAAAAAGGTTTTAACCATAAAAGAAATGGCAAAAAGAATAAAATAAAACAGGACTGAATAGCTTATATCAAAATCAGGAATAATGCTTCTAATGGCTATCGCAATGGAAACAGCTAATATTAAAAGTAAGGTCAGGAAGTTTTTCAGACGTTTAGTCCGGATATATGACCTTATAGACGTCATTAATAGTAAGCCGAGGCCTATAATTTTTAATACCGTTATACCAAAATATAATCCTATTCCAAAGATCGCCAGATAAACGGGTTGTTCAAATTCTTCTATTTTCTTTATCATAAGCTTTCCCTTTATAACGATTGGAGCCGGGATAAAAAAAGCCGTAGCATGGATTTTCGAAACACTACAATTTATCTGCCAAACGGAACTTACACAAACGGCAAAAGCCTTTTTTCGGCT
>WGCN01000019.1 GCA_015493745.1 Calditrichales bacterium | reverse complement strand
GATTAAAGGGGTTGGGGTAGGCGGGATAAAGCGCAAAGCCGGAAATGGTCTGCGCCTCTTTTCCGTCAACGGCCGTTTGCGGGGTAACGGCAACGGTTTGCAATGGTGTGATTTTCCCATTGTAGTCCATATCGGACAGGCGGTAGTGGTATGTGTTGCCGTTAAAAACAGCCTCATCGGTATAGCTGTAATCGGTACGGCTGTTCTTGTTGCCCTGACCCTCAATCCGCGTGATCAGGGAAAATTGCTCTCCGTCCTCGCTGCGTTCCAGTAAAAAGGCCTTGTTGTTTACTTCGGAGGCGGTTGTCCATTTCAGGGTCACTTGTCCGTCGCCGGGCAGGGCGCTAAAGGCGGCCAGGTTAACGGGCAGGGTCTGATCCGCGCCCTGCTGCCAGCTTAAAATGGGGTAGCCGTTGTTCACCGTACCGGCCTGATCCATATCCCAGTAGTCGTTGTTGGCGCTGTCATCATAGGGGTTGGTGACAAAGTCCCATACCGGGCTGCTTAAACCCGCGGAACCCGAGGCGTTGGTAAAGGTGGCCACATCCTGCATCTCGACGGTTGTCTTGGCGGTGCCTCCTCCGGCCGCGTCACTGCTTTGACCGGTGGTCTGGCTGTCAAAGAAATTGTTTGTATACACCACGCCGCCGCCAGTGCCGCTATAGCCGGAAAATCCCTTATCCGTGGGGTCGGGGTCGCCACTGTAGGTTACGGCTCCCGTGGCATAGCTGTTACTGATGGTGCCACCCGGAGTATCCCCCAGGGAACCAGGGTCGCCATTGACGCCGGTAAAGGCGCCAAAATCTGTTAGCACTTCGCCCGCGTTGCGCGTTACGCTGCCGGTCGCGTAGCAGTTGGATATGATGGCTGAATTGTCCACCACGCCCGCAAAACCGCCCACTTTGTTGCTGCCGGTAACATTACCCGTGCTGTAGCAGTTGCTTGTGCTGGCGTCTAGGCTGATAGACCCGGCAAAACCGCCCACTTCGTACCCCCCGGAGTTTACGGTACAGGAACTGTAACTGTTGCTAACGGTGGTGCCGGCGTTGCTGATCCCGCCAAAAAGTCCGCCGCTTGTATATCCGACGCCACCGGAGGAGGTTACTTGCCCCGTGCTGGAACAGTTTGATACCGTGGCGCCGGCATAGACTATGGCGGCCAAAGCCCCCACGTCATTGTAGCCGGTAATGTCCACGCCGGTCAGGTGAATATTCTTTAGCGTTCCGCCGTTCACCCGGTTGAAAAGCGCGACTTCGTCAACTATCCGGTTGATGTATAAACCGCTTATGCTGTAATTCTGACCGTCATAACTGCCGAAGAATTCGCCAATGGGCAGCAAGCCGGCGCCGTTATCCCAGGTGACGGTAGCTTCGGCGTCGATAAAGGCGGTTTGTATAAAATAGCTGCTCCAACTGGAAGAGTTCTGGGTCATCCAGTAGAGGTTGTCCAGGGTGGCGATCTGGTAGGGGTCGGCCTGGGTGCCGCTTCCCGCGGGCGGGGTGGCTGTTTGTGCCCAAAGAAGATGGCAGGTCATGAACAGGGAAAGAAAAATGTAAGAGAAATAGCGCATTGGGTGCTCCTTAAGATAATGTAAATAATCCTTTGTGATGTTATACGGTCAAAAAGACGATAAACGATTTTGCTAAATCGGTAGGTGGAAAATAAACTTAAGCTATTTTTATTGAGTAAGTTTTATTTGTTATTGAAATGTTAAAGTGAAGTATTAAAAGGGATGGTTTTTATCTTTGTTCGTCGTTCGAACCCCGGTCTGCCGTTGATGATAACAAGTTCATTGATGAAATCATTCCGGTCGCCAGGCGGCCGGTATTATATGTCTGTAGTGTTGGCGGCCCGGCGGGCCATGATCATATCGCCGTGGGAAAGACCCAGCAGGTTGGTCAGTTTGCGCATCAGGGCTTCTTCCTGTATATCCATATGGCCGTCGGCAAAAACCAACTGCCACAGCATTTCCAAAACCCTGACCCTGGTAGCATGAGGCCAGCTTTTTTTAATAGTATCGGTAAACAGCCAGATATCATCGCGCTGTTCACGTTTTTCCCGCGCCAGTAGCAACAGGTCGTCCAGGTCCCCGTCCTCCATGTCAAAAAAGGCCCTCAGGCTTTTACGTATTTTTTCCTCTTCCGCCGGCGCCAGCTCAAAGTCTGCATAAGCCAGTTCCAGGAAAAGAACCGCGGTAGCTATTTGAAGATTGTCGGCCGTGGGGTTGCTTTCCTCCTGGGTGAGGCGATGCATCACTTTTTTAAGCAGTTTATCAATCATCGTTATCTTCCATTAAATCCACATAAGCCTTCATAACCAGATTCTCTTCCCCGATACTGAACAGTTCCATCAGAAGTTCCACCTTTTCCAAAGTGGGCCCGCCGGGATTGTTTTTATCCACCACCCCTTCCAGCTCGATAAAATGGCCCAGGTCCTCCACCTCATCGAGATGAATGCGTACATTTTCATAAAACCAGATACGCCGTGTTTTTTCCACCACGGAGCGCAGGCCGAACATCTCTTCCAGAATGCGGTGGGTGAGCACCGGGTCTTCCACCGGCAAGAGCACGTAATCGGATGAGCGCGGCCCTTTTTGGTTTTTGCGCAGGTAGGGGATAAGCACGGCCCCGTCATCGCTTTCCCTCAGTTTCAGTCGTCCCCGGGGTGTTTTGTAAAAGGTATCGGTTTGATGCCGGATGCCGCCAAAAGGAAGGTTCATTTTTTGTATGATGAGTTCAATGGCTGCGGGTTGGCGATTGTGCGCCTTTATTTCGATATTTTTACCCATTCTATGCCTTTCGTTTAAACTATTTTGTTATTCGGTTGATGGGTAACGAGGATTAGCATCTTTTTAAAGAATAGAGGCCATAGCCGAAAACAGGCGTTGCAGGATTTGCTGTATGCAACGTTTTGCTTACACGCAATAAAAATCCCGGAAGTTGTCCGGCTCTTTCCACCCCGGATAGTGAAACCGGATAAAAAGCGTTTACCGTCCGACCTCGCCTGGGGTGTTGAATAAAATACACTCGCATTTTTTGAAAACGTGTATTAAATTCGTCGTTTGCAATGATCCGGAATTTCGACATGAAAAAAGTAGCACGCACACCGTTGACCATTATTTTTCTGGTGATCTTTATCGATCTTTTGGGGTTCGGGCTGATCATCCCCATCATACCCTTTTATCTGGAGCAGTTCGTCAGTCATGACGCCAATATCGGTCAACTCATGGCCGCCATGATTGCCGCCTACAGTCTGATGCAGTTTATTTTCGCTCCCATCTGGGGACGTATCTCCGACCGCATTGGGCGCCGGCCCATCCTGTTGATGAGCCTGATCGGCACCATGGTTACCCACATCTGGTTTGCCCTGGCCACGGAATTGTGGATGCTGTTTGCCGCGCGTATACTTACCGGCATCTTCGCCGCTACGGTACCTACCGCCTCGGCCTATATCAGCGATGTAACCGATGAGAGCAACCGGGCCCGGGGAATGGGGCTGGTGGGCGCCGCCTTTGGGCTGGGCTTTATACTGGGTCCTGCCGCCGGGGGGATTTTAACACAATTCGGCGGATTCCGTGTGCCGTTGTTTTTGGCGGCTTTTTTGTCTTTGGCTGCTTTCAGTGTGGCCTGGTTCAAATTGGAGGAAAGCCGCAAGCCCGGTGTTGAAGGGCAGACCGATCTGCGCCGTTACCGCTTGTCGACCCTTTTTCAGGCCCTGAAAAACCCGCGTTTGGGTCTGCTGTTCACCATCTTCTTTCTGGTCAGCCTCTCCTTTTCCAATATGGAAACTATTTTCGCCCTCTATGCGGAACGCCGGTTTGCTTTTGATGCGCGCAGCACCGGCTATGTGTTCGGCTTTATCGGCATCTGCAGCGCCCTGATGCAGGGGGTGTTCATCGGCCGGCTTTCCAAACGGTTCGGCGAGAAAACGCTGATCACCGTTTCCACCCTGTTGCTTTCCATCTCTTTTTTACTGATGCCGGTTTTTGATGCGGTAGCGCCATTTGTGCTGATGGCCGGGTTGATGGCCGTCAGTCTGGGGATGCATAACCCCTCGGTGATGTCCCTGGTTTCCAAGAATGCCGGCGATGGCGGTACCGGCGGCGTGCTGGGACTCAATCAATCCTTTTCCGCCCTGGGCCGGGTGCTGGGTCCGCTCTGGGCCGGATTCTTTTTTGACCATTTTGATATCGGCTTCCCGCTGACCAGCGCCGGTATACTCATCTTTATCGCCTTTTTGCTCAGCTTTATGCTCCATCGTAATCCGAAGCTTGAGCAATAGTCTCGATGCCGCGCTCCTCATTTTTGGTCAGATCCTTTACCAGTCCGCTGTATTTGCGCTCCACCTTAAAGCCAAAGCGGTAAAAGTATTCCGGTCGTAAAAATCCCGTGGTTACCGTGTTGACGTGCTCTCCGCGCAGACGGTTGAAAAACTCGTACATCAATCCTTCACTAATCCCCTTGCGCCGGTAACGGTCGGCCACAACGATTTTTTCCATATAGACCGTTTTGGCATCGATGTAATTGTAAAACAGACCGCCGATAATATGGCCCCGTTGTGACACGGCCACCATGAACTGATGGTCGGGGCGGAAGGAAACGGGCATCTGCGCCTCGATAAAAATCTGATGCAGTCGCGAAATTTCCTTGGGGGTAACGGGCCGGCGCACCATATAGGTCTCCCCGTCGTAATCCTCAAGATGCACCACCACATCGGCATGCATCTTGCCGCCGTGTTGAAGATTGACGAACTCGGCCATATCCGAAGGTTTCAGATGCGGATAGCTGAGGCGGGTCAGGAAATAGGCTTCGTTTTCGCTAAGCTTGAGGCTTTTTTCCAACAGGGAAACCTGTTTGACGATTTCGTCGGCGGAATAATTCTCGGCGTGAATTTTACGGATCAGCTGAGCCAGTGCTTTTTTCAGCTCCGGTGAAGACTGGGCAAACACGGTATTAAGGAAAAACTTGGTACGTGTTTCCGGATGCCGGGTTTCCAGCTCGTCAAGACGATAAGTCACGTAAAGCTCATTCAGGGTGCGGGCCTGGGCGCTGAGCGAGGCTTCATGGTTAAGCTGCAGCCAGCGTTGAAAGCGGCGGGTGGCAAAGTAAAGCATCTTGGGAATATAGCCCTGTTCCTTCATGTGGAGGATGAAACCGCGCAGGTGACGGCTAAAGGTGCTTTTACCCTTATCCTCCCTGGCGATGGACTCCAGACGTTCCAGCCCCTTTTCCTCGCCGAAACAGTCGATAACGGCGGCAAAGAGATAATCCCACATCGGGCCCTGCTTTAATATGGGAAAAGTATCCGTGGTGGCTTTTACAAACTCTTTATGAAACTCCTTAAGCAAAGTGGTCAGTGAAGTGGTGGCTTTGCGTTCGGAAATGGAAATCAGTTTAATACCCGTTTGATAGTCATGGGAAGGGATGACGATGTTACCGGCCGATTTGTCGCGGACGCTCAGGGTGAAGTAGCTGCGTTTCCAGAACTGCACATGAGCCCAGGCCGCGGACCAAACCACAAAGGGCCAGAAGTGATACACGCGCTTTTCATTTTGCGAGCGCCCCCGGCGTAACTGGCGCTGGATAAAGCGTTCCACGGAGATATTGGCGCTGTAAGCCTTGGTCCATAAATGCCATTCGGCCCAGTAGCCACCAAAGGAGTCGACCAGAAACTCTCCCTTTTTAACGGCGCCGATATGTACCAGCCAGTTAATCTCGTTGCGCAGGCGGGGTGGCGGCGTGGTGCGGTCCAGGCAAAGGGTTATGTCATAGGCGCCCTGATAACGGGTCTGGATGGCCAGCCGGAACTGACGGGAACGGGCATTCTCTTCAATAAGACTGATCCACATCCCGCCGGTGGGTATGTCGTACAAACGCACCATGCTGCCCCCGGAAAGCAGGAAGATGGCTTCACGCACCAGGGAGGTCTGTTCTATGGCGCGCAGCAGATGTTGACGGTCTTCTTCGCTAATGGTTTCCTCAAAGGTGATCACATCCTGCCATTGATATTCCTCTCCGGTTTCCACATCCACGGCCACGGCCTGATTGTCACCGAGCCATTGACGGAAACCCTTCAGCAAACGAATGCGGGCCTGGCGGGCACGGCGGGAAAGGCGCGGCGCCGATTTGTCCATCAACTGAAAACGGACGATCATTTGACGGACCTTTTTGTATTTTGTGGGATGCTTGATACCGTATTCGGCCAGGATGGTCAGCAGGGAGGGCACGGCGCTCTCTTCAAAAATGTTGGCGTCGGGCAGTTCGCGCACCAGTCGTTTCAATACCCGGTAAACACCGTCCACATAGGCATCGCCGCGGGCGGATTCAATGAAGCGGGCCATCATTTCCGTATCTTCCAGCAGATGGGGATCGGTTTTGAGATAGTCGTAGAGCACTCCGGGAAATTCCTCCGGGCGGTGATAGCGGATACCGGTCAGGAAGAGACGGGCGCGGGCGGCGGACACCGATACCAGGGCCGGACGGCGGGTAAGCTCCAGGGCCAGGTTGAACAGCGGCTGGCTGTCGTCTTCCAGAATAAACCCGAGATAGTCACAGGCGCGGTTGTAATGATCCTCCTGCGGGCTTTGCAGATGGATGGCGGCCAGGTGCAGCCCTTCCAGCGAATACTCCCCGCCCTCAAAAATGGCCTGAAAGCGACTCTGCTCATCGCGGCGGATTTTGGGACGCCGGGCCACATCGGCAAAGGTGATGGCCAAACCGGGTGTATCCAGGCGGTACCATTGATAAATGGTTTCTCCGGCAAAGTCGACAATGCCTTTGTTACCCAGCCAATAGACGGGGTTGGCCAGAATGATCTGAAAATCCAGCCGTTCTCCCCGGCAGGTGAAGTAATAGTCACCGATACGTACCCGCTCTTTTTTCGGAAATTTCAGATTTAGCTTCTGCTTGTACTTGGGGATGGAAATGCCATTGCGGTTTACCAGCACATCGCCGGTCAGGCAACCTTTTTCCCGCAGAAACCAGTTGGGCAGGCGTATCTCGTAGCCGCAACATTGCTCGCTGATGTAATTTTTATGATACATTTCGTTGATAACAGCGTCAAAATGTTTTTCGATCACCCGCCGTTTATAGGTGCCTTTGGGCGTAAGCTCTCCTTCCGCCTCGCTGAAGGGGCGCTCAATCTCACGAAAATCGACAATACGTTCAAAGGGAGCCAGAAAATTGTTGACCGTCACCACCACCGAGGCAAAATAATCGTGCCGGGTATTATCATCCATGTTTTGATACTGTTCGTCCTCACGGTTGGGATAGATGAGCAGGCTGTTGAACTGGCGATGATCCCCCACCAGAAAAACCTGGCGGATCAGTTTGAAATCACGGAAATAATTTTCAATCTTTTGCGGGGCAATGGTTTCGCCCTTGATGTTTTTGTAGATCTCCTTCTTGCGGTCGATAATGAAATAGTTTTTCTCTTCATCCATCTGCATCACGTCGCCGGTAGGCAGCCAACTGTGGGTATCGGCGGGAACGGAATCATCCCCCTCGTAATAACGCATCATAACATAGCCGCCGCGTATCAGCATCTCGCCGTCATCGGCCAGGCGGATTTCAATGCCGGGCAGGGCCGTGCCCAAAGAGTTTTCCTTGTAACGTCCGGGCGGGGTCATGGTGATGCCGCCCGTGGCTTCGGTCATGCCGAAGCCGCTCATCAACTCAATGCCGTTGGCCTGAAAGGTTTTAAAGACTTCCGGTTCCAGAAAACCGGCGGCGGAAAGTCCCCAGCGCAGCTTGCCGCCCGACTCCCGCTGAAAGGTTTTGCGTATTTTTTCCGGCGGATCAAATTCCAGGTCGATTTTGGTTTTGATGTGATTATAGAGCTGATACCATTTTTTGGGTATGCTGATAAAGATAGTCGGTTGCACCCGTTTCATATTGTCGAGCATGGTTTCCAGGGCGGGGTTTTCCATAAAAAAATATTCCGCGCCCCAAAACACGCTGCCCAGCATTTCCAGATAGCGGCCGAAGGTATGGAATAAGGGCAGGTAGGCCAGCAGGCGGTCCCCGGAACCGATATCCGGCAGGGCCATGGCCCGGCAAAAGCGCTTGTAAACCAGGTTGGTGTGCGAAAACATGATGCCCTTGGGGTCGCCCGTGGTACCGCTGGTATACATGATGGTGGCCAGGTGATCGCTTTTGAGTTGTTTGCCGCGCAGGTCAAACAGGCTGTCATCCACGTTATTCCCGGCTTTAACCATCTCACCGAGTGGCATCACCCAGGGCTCGATGCTGCTGCCGCGCAGTAAAACCACTTGTTCAAGATCGGGTACTTTGTCCTTGATGGTTTTGACCTTGGCCAGTTGTTTGTCATCGGCCACCAGCAGTACCCGGGCCCGGGTTTGTCCCAGAATGTAGGCGATATGTTGCGGAACGGAATTGGCCGGAATCATAACATTAACCATCCCGGATGTCAGACAGGCCAGATCCAGCAGGGCCATATCCAGGCTGTTTTCGGTGAGGAAAGCTACCTTGTCAAAATGATCCTCCTGCCATAGCAAGGCGGCCAGACCCTTTTTAAAGCGGTCTATTTTTTCCTGGCACTCCTCCCAACTGTACGCGGTGATACTGTGGGGATGGATGAGGTTAAACAACGGCTTGCGCCCGTATTGGGCGCGGCGCTGCCGGAAAAGAGCGCCAACGGTAAAATCGGCCGCCTGTATCAGGGAGAGTATCAGCGGCTCCCAGCGTTTTTGTCCGTAAATACGTTTTAGAAAAACCGGTTGCCGGAAAAAATTCAGATAATGACCGATGGCCGTTTTGATCCCGGGCGTGGCTTTTTTTTCGGATTCCAAAAGCAAAAACTGTCCGAATTGAAAAAAAGCGTCCACATGCAGCCGTTCGGCCAGGGTGGAAAGCATGTTGCTGCCGCAGGCGGCGGTGGTAATCTTATCCCAGGTCTGTTCAAAGGCCTCGGCCTCCACCTCCAGGGTGTGTTTGATAAAGGTGTTCAGGATATTGCCGATTTCATCCACTTCGGCGCGGCTTTGCGATCCTTCTCCGGCGGAAATGGAGTGAATCCAGCTTTCGTTCTCATTAAAATTTAAACTCATGGCATCCTCATGTTCGCGCTTGCTTTTTCTTCGTCTTAATTTAAGAAATTGTAATGTCCGGGCGGAAAGAAAATTAAAAAAGCCGGGAAACGGGTTTTATGCCCTTTCCCGGTGTGGGTGGCTCATTGCTGTGGAAAGTCGTTTTGCGGGCCGGAGGGCTCTTTTATTTTACCCGCGGCCGCCGGTTTGTTAAATTGGGCCTCCACTTTTAACCAAGGATTTTTACCATGCGATGGCCGGCCCTGATATGGATACTGAGCACCACCCTTTACGCGCAAAGCGCCCTGACTCTGAGCGACACTCTGATATCCTTTAGTGATGTGTATACCACCGATTCTCTGGAAAGGGTTTTAACCCTGCAAAATGACGGGGATGAAGAACTCTATCTGCAAAGTGTGGAAACGGACGATGCGGTCTTTCGGGTTGGCGACCATGTCCGGCGTATGGCCCCCGGCGCCTCGATTGATATTCCGCTGGTTTTTCGTCCCGCGCAAAACATTGCCTATGACCGTTTCGTCCTGTTGCGATTCCGGGATGGCGACCGCGATTTCAAGTGCCGGCTGCGCGGCAACGGCCGGCTGGAAAACAGCTATTATGCTTCCAGCTTTAATCTGTGGGGCGACGACCTGAAACAGGCCCTGCACAACACCATCAAGGATCATGTGGAATTTCCCTACAGTGCTTCGACCACCGATGTCTGGGATATTCTGCGCGACACCGATGAAGACCCGGAAAACAGCAACAATGTTATTCTGCTATACACCGGCTGGAGCTATGCCAAAAGCAATAATGGCGGCGGGGCCAGCAACTGGAACCGCGAGCACGTCTGGGCCAAATCCCATGGCGATTTTGGCACCGATCCTCCTGCCGGTACGGATGTGCATCATCTGCGGCCCACGGACGTTACCGTAAACAGCAAGCGCGGCAGTCTGGATTTTGACAATGGCGGCACCCTCTACACCGACGGCGACGGCCCGACCGAATGCCGCTATGACAATGATTCCTGGGAACCCCGGGATGCCGTAAAAGGTGATGTGGCGCGTATGATGTACTATATGGCCGTGCGCTATGAGGCGGATGACGGATATGATCTGGAACTGGTGGAAAAAACAGGTACCAGCGGCTCCGTTTTTGGTCGCCGTTCCACCCTGTATAATTGGCACAATCAGGACCCGGTCAGTGATTTTGAACGAAGACGTAACGAAATCATCTATACGGATTATCAAAAAAACCGTAATCCCTTTATCGATTTTCCGGCATTTGTGGACCGGCTGCCATCACTGTCCGGCAGGAGTGATACCCATTTGCAGGGACGAATGTTTGTACTGGGTGACAGCGTGTTTATGGCCTCGGTGGAACCGGGCGCGCAGGGGCGTTTTAGCCTGCTTTGCGTGAATAGCGGCGGCACGGATGTTCAGGTAAGTGATATACGTGTTGAAGGCCCCTTTTCGGTTAGCCGCACCTCTTTTACGGTACCCGCCGGTGCTTTGGCCGGTTTTGAGGTACTGTTCAATGCCACCGCCCAAAGCGGAGAATATACGGGGGAGCTTACCATTGTCAGTGATGCTCCGGATCGCCCGGAGCAGCGCCTGTCCCTGCATATTAGAGTGCAAACCGCCACCACCCTGGATGGAGAAAATCCGGTTCCCGACGCTTTTACCGTCCGCCCCAACTATCCCAACCCCTTTAACGGCGCCACACAGTTTTGGGTCTATTCCCCGCGGCCGGCAAAACTTCGCTTCAACCTGTATGATGTGCGGGGGAAACAACTCCTGCGTCGGGAAATCCCTGCCGCCGCGGGCTGGCAAAAGGTGTCCGTGCGGACGGGGAGGCTGTCCGGCGGGATTTATTTTTACACTTTCAGCAACGGTCGTGAGCGCAAAGGCGGTAAAATGGTCCACCTGCCCTGAGCATCAAATGCGTACCGCCTTTTAAAACCTAAGGATTGTTTTTCACCGGCCCGGATAAATCCAGGAGGGCTTATGTTACCCGGCTATGGAGAGTGCTTTCTTACCGGGAGCAGCACCCGTTTCCGGGCCTGAAGGGCAACAATAAGCTTCTCGAATTTGTTTTTGACTTTATGCGTTGGTCATTGTACTTTTTCATACTTACTGAAAAACTCGAACCAACTCACAATACGGACATAACAGAGGGAGGCATTATGCTCAAAAAGTTCACCGTATTTTTCTCCGTTTTGGTATTATCCGCGTCGCAGGTATCCGCGTCCGGATTTTCCATATATGAGCAGGGCGCCAAGGCCACGGCCATGGGTGGCGCGTTTATCGCTCAGGCCAATGATGTATCCAGTGTATTTTACAACCCGGCGGGTATCACCGGTCTTTCCGGTTTAAATATCGGACTGGGCGCCACCATCATTATGCCGCAGTTTGCCTTTCAGGGGCCGACCAACATAGACCCCAACCTATATACCCGGGCTGTCGACCAGGTTTTTCCTCCCCCTACTTTTTATCTGACCTATCAGGTGAATAAAAGTTTGAGTGTTGGTTTTGGCCTTTATGCCATGTTTGGTTTGGGCTCGGAGTGGGATAAAAACTGGCCCGGTCGTCAGTTGGCTACCAAAACCGATCTCCAGACGGTCTACCTGAATCCTGTTGTTGCTTATGAAGTGATGGACGGTCTGTCGGTCGCCGCCGGTGTCAGTGCGGTTATCGGAAGTGTTTCTCTCGGGAAAAGCGTTTATTACGGCCCGCGCAATGTTTTCGGTGAATCCAAGCTGGAAGCTTCCGCCACCGGTATCGGTTTTAACTTTGGTTTGCAGTATAAGCCGACGGACGAGCTCTCTTTCGGGGTAACCTATCGTCCCAATACCCTGCTGGCTTTTGAAGGCGGTGACGCCACCTTTGATTTTCCGGTGACGGGTGACGCGGCCACCGATGCGGAAATCGCCGCACTTTTTCCCAATACCAAGGGCAGTGCCGACCTGACTTTGCCGACCCTGCTGGGTGTGGGTATCTCCTACCGGTTTACCAAGGACCTGACAGCCGAATTTAACTGGATGCAACTGGGCTGGAGTTCCTATGATGAACTGGTTGTAAAATTTGACGATCCCGTGGGCGGTAAAACAGAGTCCGTGGCCGAGCGTAAGTATGAAGATTCCTTTAGTCTGCGCCTGGGTGTGGAGTATCAAATGAATGATGACCTGGCCCTGCGCGTGGGATATGTACGCGATAACAAGGCCGTGCCCGATGAGCGCGTTGAACCTTCCCTGCCCGGCGGTAACCGTGATCTCTATTCCGTGGGTTTTGGTTACAAGATCAATAAAAATCTAACCGTTGACGGTTTTTATCTGCTTCTTTTACAGGAAGACCGCACCATTACCAATTCGGTGGATGGTTTTAACGGCACCTATACCGGCATGGGTAACCTGTTCGGTTTTAGCTTTCAGTATGGATTATAGGAATGAAACTAGGAGAACAAACTATGAAAACACTATATAAAGGTTTGATCCTGCTTACCGGGCTTGTCTTTTTCAGCGCCTGTAGCCTGCAGGATCCGGATATTACCAGTACCAGCCTGAGTACCGGTAATGCCGATTTTAGCAGATTTGTAAGCATCGGCAACAGCCTGACCGCCGGTTATCAGTCCGGTGCGTTGACCCAGGAACACCAGATATACAGCTTTCCGAAGTACATCGCCACGCAGGCCGGTGTTACGGAGTTCAATCAGCCCCTGCTGACCTGGCCCGGCATCGGCACCTATACCACCAGCGGCGCGGGTATCCTGAAGCTATATGCCCTGGATGATCCCTCCACCCCGGGAGGCACGCCCGATCCGATCATCGCTCCGGTGCCCTATCCGGAAGGCTACAATTTTTCCTTTCCCTATGCTTCGCTGGAAGTCGGGACGCTGGCCAAGCCTTATAACAATCTTGGCGTTCCCGGCTCCGCCCTGGTGGATGTGCTTAACGCCACCGATGCCGCCAGCAGCGCCACCGGCACCAACTCTTTTTTTGATATCGTGTTGCGTAACCCCAACTTTGGCGGAACCAGCCAGTATCGGCAGGCAAAAATGCTGCAACCGACCTTTATGACGGTGTGGATTGGCAATAACGATGTCCTCGGCTATGCCACCAGCGGCGGTACATCACCCGCGGCTCCGACACCGGTTGACGCCTTTGGCTTTCTGTATGGTCAGATGCTGGATTCCCTGATGACCACCGGCGCCGATATGGTTGTGGCCAATATTCCCGATGTTACGGCCATTCCTTTTATGACCACCATCCCTTACGCCATTGATCCCGGTATCGGCGTGGCCGTGCCCCTGGTTATCCAGGCCAGTGACGGCATCCGTCAGGCTACGTCACAGGATTTGATTCTGCTGACCGCCAAAAGCCTGATCGGGGATACCTCCGGCGCCTATGGCCCGGCCGGTGTTCCGGTAGGCTTCAACGCCGCCGCTCCGCTACCCACCTCCGTTGTTCTGGATAAGGATGAGGTGGCCATTGCCTCGCAGGCGGTGAGCGATTTTAACAATACCATCGCTACCCTGGCTGCCGCCCGCGGTATTGCCGTGGTGGATGTCAATAGCTTCTTTAACGACCTTAAGGCAAACGGCCTGCCCATCGCCGGTCTGGAATTTACCGCCGACTTTTTAACCGGCGGCCTGTTCAGTCTGGATGGCGTGCATCCTTCCGACCTGGGTTATGCTATCATTGCCAATGAGTTTATCAAAACCATCAATGAGAAATTTGATGCCACCATTCCTTTTGTAAACATCGTGGCGGTTATGGATGAACTGTCGCCGACGGTGCTGAACGGTAACGCGAAATTTGATAAAGATGCTTTTAATAATGTGGTCGGTCTCTTTTCCGGAAGCGCCCCGCAAAAATAAAAGTATAATCGTGTGTATTTTGTATGTTCAAAAGGCAGGGCTACGCTCTGCCTTTTTTATTGTATACGCCCCGGTCTGCCACCGGGTTAATTTCGAGGAAAAGTAAATGAGAACAGTAATTTTATCCCTTTTGATGTTATGGAGTTTTTCCCCGGCTCAGGAGAGTGAAAAAGCCACCCTGAAGGTTGGCGATCCGGCACCGGCTTTTTCCCTGCCGGATATGGACAATAATTATGTTTTTTTAAAGGATTTCAGCGGAGAAAAGCTGCGCAAGCCCTGGAAAAACAAGGTTCATCACGTGGTGGTGATCAGCTTTTTTGCCACCTGGTGCGGTCCCTGTAAAAAAGAAATCCCCCATCTTAACAAACTTCAGGCCGAATTTAAGGGGCAGGCCGTAAAATTCTTTTTAATCGATGTGGGGGAAACAAAGGAAAAATTACAGGCGTTTTTAAAAACATTCCGGGTGGATATCCCCGTTTTGCTGGATCGCTATAAGCAAACCTCCGGAAAGTATGACGCCAACAGTCTGCCGCGCCTGGTGGTGATCGATAAAAAAGGCATCGTGCGTAAAATAAACCGTGGTTTTAAGGATGGCGCGCAATTTGAAAAAGATTTGATCGATCTGATCACAAAATTACTGGCCGGTTAGCATCTTGATTTTTGCCGGGAGTCGTTATTAAATTTATCTATTGTCATAACGTTTGGCCCCCGGAAGCCGTCACGATAAAAGCCGGATAGCGGGTTAGGAACACGGAAAAATACCGGTTTGTAACCTGATCGTTTGAAAAACATACTTAAAAACAGGAATATAAATAAAGGAGGATGAAAATTGGCTAAGACACGAAAACTTAAATTCAAGGCCGAAGTCAATAAATTGCTGGATATCCTGGTACACTCCCTGTACACCAACCGGGAAATATTTATGCGTGAGTTGATCTCCAATGCCTCGGACGCTTTGGATAAGGTGCGTTTTGAACTTACCCGCGGCACGGATGTGGCCGATGCCGATATCCCTTTGGAAATTGAAATTACGGTGGATGAGGAAAAGAAGAAAATCACCATCCGCGACAGCGGTATCGGTATGGATGAGGATGAGATCATAACCAACCTGGGAACAGTGGCCAAATCCGGTTCGGAAGCTTTTTTAAAGATGCTTTCCGAGAACCAGGATGCGCAAAAGGAAGAGTCGGTTTCCAGTATCATCGGTAAATTCGGCGTGGGTTTTTATTCGGTATTCATGGTGGCGGAAAAGGTGACGGTAACTTCCCGTTCCTTTAAAAAAGAGGCGCCGGCCATGCGCTGGATTTCCTCGGGCATGGGTTCATTCAATGTGGAAAAACTGGAAGAAGAGATTCAACGCGGCACCACCATCGAAATACAGTTGCGCGAGGAGACGAGCGAATACGCCAATGCCGACCGTTTGAAGGAAATCGTTAAAAAGCATTCCAATTTTGTGAACTTCCCCATAAAAATGGACGGTGAAAAGATCAACACCATTCGCGCCCTGTGGCGTGAGCCCAAGTTTAAAATTAAAAAAGAAGAGTATGACGAGTTCTACAAGTTCCTGACCCATGACTTTCAGGAGCCGCTGGATACCCTGCATGTGGCCATAGACGCTCCGGTGCAGTTTAACGCTCTGGTCTTCTTCCCCAAACAGATCATGGATATGTTCGGCACCCTGCGCGAGGATCGCGGTCTGGATCTTTACGTGAACGGTGTTTTGATCCAGCATAAAAACAAGGATCTGATCCCCGAATACATGGCCTTCTGCAAGGGGCTGGTGGAATCTCCGGACATACCGTTGAACATCTCCCGGGAAACCCTGCAGGAAAACCGGGTGATACAAAAAATATCATCCGCGCTGGTTAAACAGATTTTGAACCATCTGGCCAAAATGG
This sequence comes from Calditrichales bacterium, assembly GCA_015493745.1. Taxonomy (GTDB): domain Bacteria; phylum Calditrichota; class Calditrichia; order Calditrichales; family J004; genus J004. The sequence goes on along the minus strand of WGCN01000019.1, from coordinate 1,337 downwards.
CCAAGGATGATCCCGAAAAATATGCCGAATTCTGGAAGGAACACGGCAAGGTGTTCAAATTCGGCTATACCGACTACGCCAACAAGGATAAGTTTGCCGAACTGTTGCGCTTTAACTCCTCGGCCATGAAAACCGCCGATGAGATGACCTCGCTGGCGGAATATGTGGAGCGCATGAAGGAGGAGCAAAAGGATATCTTTTACCTGACCGGCGCCAGCCGGGAGGCGATCGAATCCGATCCGCATCTGGAGATGTTCCGCCGCAAGGGGATTGAGGTGCTGTATCTCTATGAGCCGGTGGATGAGTTTGCCCTGAACGGCCTGATGAAGTACAAGGATCATGATCTCAAAGCCGTGGAGCAGGCCGATGTCAGCACTCTTGAAAAGATAAAGGATGACGGCAAACAGGAAGAGAAGGCCGAGGAACTGAGCGATGCCGATGAGAAAATCTTTAAGAAACTGCTGGAGCGTATGAAGGAGATTCTGGGTGACCGGGTAACCGAAGTGCGCGAGTCCAAAAGATTGCACGACAGCGCCTCCTGCCTGGTTAATCCCGATGGCAGCATGACCAGCCATATGCATAAAATGATGCAAATGATGAACAAGGATACCAGCGCGCCGCAAAAGGTGATGGAGGTGAACAAAAATCATCCCCTGACCCGTAACCTGTTGAAAATATACAAAAAGGATCCACGGGACAGTTTTATCGAGGAGAGCGTGGAGCAGATGTATGAAGCGGCCCTGTTGCTGGAAGGCTACCTGACCGACCCGCACAGGTTGGTTAACCGGCTGAACAAAATGCTGGAGCAGTCCAGCGGCTGGCATCCCGCCGTAAAATAAAAATCCGGCCGCTTGCCCTTTGGGTGAGCGGCTATTTTGTTAGTTTTTCATAAGAACAAAATAACGGTTAGACAGAGGTATTTTTTTTTTGTATATTAGCCCTCCCCAACACAATATAAAGGAGATGCGATGAAGAAGTTAATTGCTACGATTTTTAGCCTTTCATTATTAAGCATGGTCTATGCCCAGGCCAGCGATCTGTTTTTCTCGGAATATATCGAGGGCAGCAGTAACAATAAGGCCATTGAGATTTTTAACGGAACGGGAGCGGATGTTGATCTCTCCAACTATGTTATCCGTAAAAATTATAATGGTAATCCCTATGATTATGTTTTTACTTTTAAAGCCGGAACGATTTTAAAAAACGGTGATGTTTATGTGATTGCCAATGACGCAGCCGGTACGGAAATCACCAGCGTGGCCGATACGCTGATCCCCGGTGGTCCGCCTAACTATTTTATGGGCTTCAACGGTGACGATGTGCGCACCCTGGCCCAT
>WGCN01000018.1 GCA_015493745.1 Calditrichales bacterium | reverse complement strand
GGGGCGCCGGGGCCGGGAGGAAGGTAAAAGCCTGGCGGTAACTTCCCGTGAGATGGGGCGTCGGCGGGCCTATAGTACCGTTTATTGGAGCGGCGCGGCTTTTTTTTTACGCCTGGATGTGGCCCTGCGCTCATCGGGGATAAGCCCCGGCGGGCTGGATGATGCCGTCGGCAGTCTGGCGCCGCTGCTGGCGTCACAGCGGGATGTCTATACATGTACCGACCTGATCGACTACCTGGATGAACATTTTGATACCGCTGTTTTTTCCCGTTTGTACCGCCGTTTTGTCCTCTCCGGAACCTTTCCGGTGGATGAGGCTTTTTTTAAATCCCTGGGCGTCGGGATAAGAGACGGCCGGGTTGTTCTGAATGACCGGGCGCCGCTGGCCTCAATACGCCGGACGATAATGAAAGCGGCACCTTAAGAAAAAACAGAAGTCTTTTCCGTGCCCCGGTTGCGCAAATGGAGGGCCTTCTTTAGCTTACAGCCGGGCTTGGACACACGTTTCCCGTTTTTTCAGGCTCATTGTAAAAACATGCTCACTCAAACCCAAAGACCATGCCCGGAATAACACTGATCACGGGGGCGCATACGCGCTATTACCCCTTCGAAAACGCGATAAAAGAACAACTGTCGGCCATGAACGAAAGCTGGCTTTCCCTGTTGCCGGTTAATCGCGCCGTGCGCCATTTCAAGCGCCGCCTCGTGGATGCCTTTGCTCCCCGGGCCCTGGCCGACCCGCCGGTGTTTACCTTTGAGGGCTTTGCCCTGGACTACTACCGCCGCCTGCCACACATGCCCCATGTGCTGCCGCCGGATACCCTCTATTTTATTTTGGAAGAAATTTTAAAACAGAAAACGGAAGCCTTTAGCTATTTCCCTTCCGCGGCGGCCGGTATCAGCCGCCTGGTTTACCGTATCAGCGATGTGGTGGAGGAGCTGCGCCGCTTTGGCTTTACCGCCGAAAAACTGGCCCGGCATGAGTTTGACCCAGCGTTGATGCCCCCGGCCCGTCAAAAGGATCTGGTGATGATTCTGCAAACCCTGGAAGAGCGGCTGGCCGGTCACTATATCGACCAGGCCGGCGCGGTGTTTTTGGCCGTGAAGGCCATGACCGCCGGAAATTTTAAAAAACAGTATCCGGACTTAAAAACGGTTTACATCAACGGCTACGGCATCTTTACGCCGCCCATGTATCTTTTTCTGGAGCAACTGAAGGAGACGCTCGATTTTACCATCCGCCTGGAATATGTGGACGAGAATCCCACGCTGTTTGCCGGGCTGGCGCCCCTGCGCCGGCGTTTACTGCACCTGGGCGCGCGGGAGGTTGCCGACGCCCGCCCGTCGTTTATCAGCCGAAAGCTGTTTAACCGGGATCATCCGCCGCTTACGGCGCAGGAGCCGCCCTACCCGTTAACCCTGACCGTGGCCGAGGATGCCGAGGATGAGATCGAGTGCATCGCCGCCAAAATCGAGTCCTTGCGGCGGCAGGGGGTGGCCGCGCATCGTATCGGACTGACTTTTCCCAACCTGGAACACTATGTACCGCGCATCCGCCGCATCTTTTCCCGTGAAGAGATTCCCTTTAACCTTTCCACCGGTTATGCCCTGGATAAGGCGCCGCTGATTGAAACCCTTACCCGCCTGCTGGAAGTGGTGCGTGACGATTTTCCGGTGGATGATGTGCTGGCTTTACTGGGTTCACCTTTTTTAAAGGGGGAGCTGCCCACGGCTTACAGACGTTTGTACAAAATCCTGGCCGAAAAAAGACGCGGCCACCTGCGGCCGGGGTGGCATAAAAATCTGACCTTTGACGATGAGGCCTTGTCTTCGGCCGTGACGGTGATCCAGGAGTTTCTGCAACCACTGTACCGCTTCGGAACGGCGAAGAGGGATCTGGATGAGTGGCACCGCGATATGCGCCGCCTGTTCCGCTCCACCGGCGCCTTTCGCTGGTATGAGAATCCGCGCCCGGATGGATTGCCCCGTGCCGCCCGGGAAAAAGAATACCGGGCCTATAACCGTTTTATGAAAATCCTGGAGCCTTTTTTCTGGTCCTTAAAACAGGTTTGGCAAAAGGAGCCCATGGGGCTGAGCGCTTTGATATCCCGTCTGAAAATGGTGCTGGGACGGGCCAGCTACAGTCTGACCGAATGGCCCGATCATGGTGTGCAGATTATGCCCCGGCTGGAGATACAGGCCCTGGAGTGTGATGTTTTGCTGGTGGGCGGCCTGACCGACGGACAGTTCCCCAGGGTTTCGGTAAAAGATATCTTTTTAAGCGATCCGGCACGCGAGCAGCTGGGGCTTACGGCCAGCGAGGAGCTGTTGGATCAGGACCGCTTTCTTTTTTATCTGCTGCTGGACGCCCCCCTGAAACAGGCCCACCTGTTTTATCCGCAATATGAGGGGGAACGCGCCCTGGTGCCCTCGACCTTTCTTGACGAACTGCGTAACTGCTGGATTTTACGGGATGTGGAACGCGCTCCCGTGGAAAAACAGGATGGCTGGCGCGAACTGGGCAGCAGCTTTCAGGCCGTCGACTGGGAGGCCTCTTTCCGCCGGGGAAGCGATCTGTTACGGACGCATCCCGCCGGTAAGAAAACGGGGTTGGATGTGTTGCGCCGCATCCGCGTTGACCGTGACCGCCACGACGCCGGACAGCCCTTTGGCCTTTACGAGGGAGACCTGAGCCGGGATGAACGCATTGCCGCCCTGAGCCGGGATCGTTTTGCCCGCCACCTCTGGTCGATCACCCAGTTGGAAAGCTATGCCTTTTGTCCCATGAAATATTTTCTGGAACGCCAGCTTAAGCTGGAAGAGTGGCCGGAATTTGAAAACGGCATAACCGCTCTGGAAAAGGGCAATCTGATTCATGAAATTTTATATGCCTTTTACAGTAAGTGGAAAAAACAGCCCCTGCTACACACCGACCGGCAAAGCCTGGTGCGCGAGTTGAAAAAACTGGCCGGTCAAAAAATGGACGAACAGCCCTTTAGCGGTTTTTTGTGGGAGCTGGAAAAGTCGCGCTGGCTGGGCGATGACAAAAGACCCTCCCTGTTGCACCTCTTTTTGGAACATGATCTGGACGCCATGGAGCACCGGGCCTGTACGCCGGCCATGCTGGAATGGGCCTTTGGCCAGGAAGGGGGCAAGGGCGTGGACGAAACCTCCAGCGCTCGTCCGCTGATCCTGGAAAAAGAGGGGCAGACCATACGTATCTCGGGAAAAATAGATCGCATAGACCGTGACGCCGCCGACCGCCTGATCGTTTATGATTATAAAACCGGGCATGTTTCCTCTCCGGGAAAGCTGCAAAGGATGATGGCCCGCGGGCTTCATTTTCAGCTGCCCGTTTACTGGATGGCGCTGGAACAGTTTATGTCCGGGAATCCCGTTTTAATGGCCGCGCTCTATTCCATCCGGAATTCCGCCGATGTAAAACAACTGCCGGCTTTGGGCCGCCGCGCCGACAGCGAACAGCTGGGCGTTAGCGCCAACCATCTGCAGCCCAATAAAAATTTTACGGATGAAGAGGGTACTCCGCTGGAGTTACCGCAACTGCTTAACCGCGTGGAGGAACAAATCTTTAAATTAAACGAACAGGCGGCGGCGGGGATATTTTCTCATTCGGCCTGGCCCGACGAGGAACCCTGCAGAAGTTTTTGCGCCTTTAAACGTCTGTGCCAAAAACACCCGGCTAAAATGAAACGCACCCTGACGCGGAGCGAGCTGTAACCATGCAACTAACCGTCGACCAGCAAAAAGCCCTGGCCCTGGATAAAAACATCACCGTTACCGCCGGCGCGGGATCCGGCAAAACGCGTATTTTGGTGGAACGTTTTTTAAAGATCACCCTGAGTGAACCGCAACTGACCACCCGGGTGGCGGCCATCACCTTTACCGAAAAGGCCGCCGGAGAGATGCGCGAGCGCATCGCCGCGGAAATTAACCGGCGCCTTGAACAAAGCGATGACGCCCGGGAACGGGGTAAGCTTTTGGGAATCCGCGACCGCCTGGGTTCGGCCCATATTTCCACCATTCACGGATTCTGCTCCCGGCTGCTGCGCGAGTTTCCCATAGAAGCCGGTATCTCGCCGGATTTTGGCATGATGGATAGCGTGCGCCAAAAAATGCTGCAATATCAGGCCATGGAACAGACCTTTGATCTGCTGGATCGCGGTGAACACGACTGGGATGAAGAGCGTCTGCGGCAGGTGTTTGCCCGCCTGAGCCTGCGTCAGGTGCGGGACTTACTGGGCGAAGCGCTAAGCGCCCCCTTCGATATGCTGCGCATCCGGGAAAAATACGCCTCCCTCGATGAAGAAGCCTATATCCTCTTTTTGGAACAAATCTGGATAAAAAAGTTTACCGCCGCCTCCAACGAGCTGGATCAGCGCGCCCTGCTTTATCTGCTGGAAGATATTGTGGAAAACGACGCCATCGTTGATAAAAACGAAAAAGGCCGTCAGCTAAAGGAAAAAATGCAAACACTGGTTTTGGCCGGACGGGAATCCACCGAAACCATGAGCTGGTTCGGGCACTACCTTGAAACGGTAAAGGCCCTGGTCAACAGCAAGAACGAGGCCTATAAAACCGTTACCTCCCTGGGGGGTAAAAAAAGCTGGTCGGCGGAGAACCAAGAGAAGTTGTTACAGGCCAGCGATCTGGCGGCACGCATATACAACGATCTTTCCGGGCAGGTGCCCCTGTTTGTACCCAATGTGTACGACCGCATCTGGTTTGATGTGTTCAAAACCTTTTTGCGTATATATGAAAGCTGTCAGGGTTTTTATGAGCAGTTGAAAAGCGAAGAAGCGCTGCTGGATTTCGAGGATTTGCAAATCAAGCTTTATGAGTTGTTGCAAAACGACGAGGCGATCCGACAAAAGCTGTCCGACCGCTTTCGCTACATCATGGTGGATGAGTTTCAGGATACCAATCCGCTGCAATGGGAAATCGTCCGCTTGCTGGGCAGCGACGAAAAGAAGGAGCTGAAGCGGGACGCCATTTTTGTGGTGGGCGATCCCAAGCAGTCCATTTACGGTTTTCGCGACGCCGATATCCGGGTTTTTCGCGGGGTGAAGGAGACCTTTGCCCGTCAGCGTCACCTGACGGAAGCCGGGCTGGATGACAGTGCTGTTGTCTTTCGGGAAAGCTTCCGTTTTGTTCCGCCCGTCAACGCCTTTATCAACCGCCTGTTTGAGGCCTTGCTGGTGGAAGAAGAGGAGCGGCCCTACGAGGTGGGCTATGAGGCG
>WGCN01000017.1 GCA_015493745.1 Calditrichales bacterium | reverse complement strand
GTATAAGAGACAGTCCGTGGCCCGTGAAATTATCTGGATATGAGGGTTGGTTTTGCGTATCAGCGTGGTCAGGTAGATGTTGCGGTTATCGTCGCGGGTGGTCAAAACGATGGTGGGCGCCTCTTCCAGGCCAAAATCGATCAGCGTATTGAGGTCGCGGGCGTCACCCTGAACAATCCGTTTGGATTTGACTTTCAGCTTGTCCAGCTCCAGCAGTTTGCACTCAATGGAACGCCGTTCCAGAAAGTCGGCCGTGGCCCGGCCCACCACCCCCGCGCCGATGATCAGCACCGGTTTGGGTTTTGTATTATAGATGCAGAACATTTCATTATAGGCCTGAATCTGATCGCGGCTGCCGGCCAGCACCACGGCGGATTGGGGAGTGATAACGCTGTCGGCCCGGGCCATCTGAAAGCGTCCCTTTTCCCAGATGCCCACGGCGGTGAGTCCGGTCAGGGCCCGCAGGTTGATCTCCCGCAGGGTTTTGCCGACCAGCGGCGTGCCGGCCATGGTGGCCTCGGCGATGATCAGGTTGTCGATGCGGCCCACCAGGTGGGCCAGGGCGTCTCCGCCGGAAACGCGCCGGGCCATGGTTTCCCCCAACATCTCTTCCACGGTCAATACCCGCGTGGCGCCGGCTTGGCGCAAAATGGCTCCGGATTGAATGTTGAGCGCCGTGCTGATGACGGGTACCCCGGCGCCGGTATGACGGATGGCATGGAGCAGGGCCGTGTTGCTTTCGTCGTTGCCGGTGAGTACCACCAGGGCGGCGCGGTGCACATTGCTGGCCTCGTAGGTGCGGGGATCGTTCAGGGCGCCGTGAATAACGCGGTAGCCTTCATCGATCAGCAACTGGGCCTTTTCCAGATGTTCGCACAGCAGAACATAGTTCTGACCGAAGTCTCTTAATTTGTCCACCAGCAGCATGGATATTTCATCCAGTTGGGTGATGATGACGTGGCCTTCGACGGCCCGGGCAATCTCCCGGGGGACGCGCGCCGTGGATTGGAAGAGCTGAAGGAAGACAAAGGGAATGATCACCAAAATAAAACCGACGCCGGTCAGCAGAACCAGCACGGTGAAAAAACGTCCCAGACCGCTGGTAAAGACGATATCGCCCGTGCCCAGGGTACTCATGATTTCCAGCGTCCAGTAGATGCCGGTAAACCAGTCGTATTGAGCGCCCTCATAGGCGGCCACAAATTGAAAGAGGATGGCATACAGTATGATCAACAGGGTGGTAAAGGCCAGCAGATTCAGCAGCAGCAGGGCATTGCGCCGGCTGGTTTTTTTTAACAGCAGATTCAGCGGTGAGTCCGGCAGATATTTAAACGGTTTTTCAGACATGTATGTTTTCGCCTTGCTTGAAGTCAGTTTTATTGTCGGTCATGCCAACAGGCGCTTTACTTTACCGTCACACGTTTCCGGGAGCGACGCAATGTTTAAGGGGCTCGCGGCATTCCAGCCACTTGGGGGGCACCGCGCCGAGGGTCAGGGCGCTGATGCCGCCGACGATGGCGCCGATGGAGTCGCAATCCCCGCCGGCCGTGGCCACGGTCCACAGGGCTTCCTCAAAGTTATGGCGGTAATGGGCGCTGATCCACAGAGCCAGGGGCACGGTATCCAGGGCGGCAGCCTTGTCGCCGTTACCCAGCAGCATGATGGCCAGGGGCAGGTCTTCCCTGCTGACGTCGCGGGCCTGTTCCATGCGTTTTCGCAGCAGGGAATCCGGCGTCATATCCAGTACGCTGTCTATAAAACCGGCGGCGTCCAGCCCTTCTTCCTGCAGGGTCAGGGCGGCGGCGCAGGCCACGGCAATCGCTCCGCTGCGCGCCTCCTTATGAAAATGGGTAACGATGGCCGACTTTTCCGCCTCCTTTTTCACGCGGCTTATATCCTCGTAAAACCGGGCGCCCACCGGCAGGGCCCTCACGGCGGCTTCATTGCCGTGGGAGCCGCCTCCGGCAAAGGAGGGGGAGATGTATTTCCAGTCCTGCCCCTGGGAGAGCAGGGTTAATATCTGAAACATGCCGCTGCCGTAGTTGCGGAAGGTGTCTTCCTCAAAATGACGGATCAGATGGCCGACCAGGGTCTCTTCATTGATAGCGCCGTGCTGCTCAAGGGTTTGGCAGACCGCCACGGCCATGGCCGTATCGGAGGTCCACAGCCAGGGGGCGGCGGGCGTCTTTTTTTGTGAAATGCCCTTACGGTTGGAGGCTTTGTAAAAGGTGTTGCCAAAGGCGTTGCCGGTGGCCAACCCATTCAGGGCCAGATGGGCGTTGTTCATGGTTTGTGTCATAAGCTCTCTCTGTATGCCAAAAAAATAAAGTGTCGTTTCGGTGAGCGCCGTTTCGGATGATCCCTATCCGCCGCTCGGTTTTAAGATTCCTCTCTTCAACCGGAAGGGCCGCCGCCAGGTCCGTCATTTCCTGCTTTTCAAGGTCTTGTCGCACCTGGCTATTTGTCCAGCAAGGGCCCCAGCCAGCGCCGTCCGGTTTGTTCATCCCAGCCCTTGCGCCGGCAGTAATCCATTAGCTGGTCGTCGCCGATCTGACCGATGCCGAAATAGGAGGCTTGCGGGTGGGCAAAATACCAGCCCGAAACGGCCGCCGTGGGCCACATGGCAAAACTTTCGGTCAGGCTCAGTCCAATATTTTCCGTGGCCTTTAACAGCCGGAAGCGGGTTTCCTTTTCCGTATGGTCGGGGCAGGCCGGGTAGCCGGGCGCGGGACGTATGCCCCGGAACTGCTCACGGATTATGGCCTCCCGGTCCAGGGTCTCATCGGGGGCATAGCCCCACAATTCCCGGCGCACCCGCATATGCAGATGTTCGGCGAAGGCCTCGGCCAGACGGTCGGCCAGGGCCTTGGCCAGAATCGCCTTATAGTCGTCATGGTCGGCTTCATAGTCTTTAACCAGTTCCTCCAATCCGTCGCCGCACTGCACGGCAAAGGCGCCGATGTAGTCGTCGTAGCCCCCGGGGGCGATAAAATCGGCCAGACACATATTGGCCTTGTCGTTGCGCTTGGCCATCTGCTGGCGCAGCATGTGCAAAACGGCCTTTTCCTCCCGGCGCTCCTCGTCAAAAAGGATGATGTCGTCTCCCCGGCTGTTGGCCGGAAAAAAGGCACAGAGGCCGTGGGCCCGCAGCTTGCGGTTGGCGATGATGTCGTCAAGCATCTCCCGGGCGTCATCGAAAAGTTTCCGCGCTTCCGTTCCCACCGTGGGATCATCCAAAATGGCCGGATAACGTCCCTTGAGCTCCCAGGCGCTAAAAAAGGGCGTCCAGTCGATGGCCTCCCGCAGGACCTCCAGGGGGTAATCTTTAAACTCATGCGCTCCCGGCTTAAGGGGGGCCGGAAAGTCCAGCGCGTCCCAGTCGCTTTTAAAATGGTTTTTCCGCGCCTCGCTTAATGAAATCAGTGAGCGGCTTTTACTGCCAAAGCTTTCACGGATTTTGGCATATTCGCGGCGGTTCATTTCCGAGTACTCCACCCTGCTGACGGGATTGAGCAGTTTGCTGATCACATCCACGGCCCGCGAGGCGTCCAGTACATGACTGATGGGGCCGGAGTATTCCGGTTCGATTTTTACGGCGGTATGTTTTTTGGAGGTGGTGGCCCCGCCGATTAATAAGGGAACGGTAAACTGTTCCCGCTCCATTTCACGGGCCACATGCACCATCTCATCCAGGGAAGGAGTAATCAGCCCGCTCAGCCCGATGGCGTCCACCTTCTCCTCGCGGGCGCGGCTCAAAATCTGCTCCGCCGGCACCATCACGCCCATGTCGATGATTTCGAAATTATTGCAACCCAGCACCACGCCGACGATATTTTTGCCGATATCGTGCACATCGCCCTTAACCGTGGCCAGTAACACCTTGCCGGCGGAAGAGCTTTGTCCCGATTTTTGCGCCTCCAGATAGGGCAGCAGATAGGCCACCGCCTTTTTCATTACCCGGGCGCTTTTGACCACCTGCGGCAGAAACATCTTGCCCTGGCCAAACAGATCGCCGACAATGTTCATGCCGCGCATCAGCGGCCCTTCAATCACATCCAGGGGATCGCCGGCCTGCAGGCGGGCCTCTTCCACATCTTCCTCGATATGGGCGGTAATGCCGCGCACCATGGCATATTCCAGCCGCTTCTCAATGGGCTCCGAGCGCCATTCCGCCTCCTCGCGCCTGCTTTTGGCCGTCTCTTTAAAGGACTCGGCATAGCGGATCAGTTTTTCCGTGGCTTCGGGGTCACGGTCGAACAGCACATCTTCCACCAGTTTCAGCAATTGGGGATCGATCTCCTCATAAACGGTGATCTGTCCGGCATTGACGATGCCCATATCCATGCCGGCGCGGATGGCGTGGTAGAGAAAGGCCGAGTGCATGGCTTCGCGGATGGTGTTTTGGCCGCGAAAGGAAAAGGAGAGATTGCTGACGCCGCCGCTGACCCGGGCCCGGGGCAGGTTCTTTTTGATCCAGCGGGTGGCTTCGATAAAGTTGATGGCGTAACGGTTATGCTCGGCGATGCCGGTGGCCACGGCAAAGATATTGGGATCGAAGATGATATCCTCGGCCGGAAAATTCAGCTCGCCGGTAAGGATATCGTAGGCCCGGCGGCAGATGGCGATTTTGCGCTCAAAGGTGTCGGCCTGTCCTTCCTCGTCAAAGGCCATCACCACCACGGCGGCGCCATAGAGACGGGCCAGGCGGGCGTGTTCCCTGAAAGCCTCTTCCCCCTCCTTCATGCTGATGGAGTTGATGATGCTTTTGCCCTGAATGTTTTGCAGTCCTTTCTCGATAACCGACCAGCGTGAGGAGTCGATCATCAGCGGTACCCTGGAGATTTCGGGCTCGGCGGCGATCAGGCGCAGAAAATGCACCATCTCCTTTTCCGATTCCAGCAGACCCTCATCCATGTTGATGTCGAGAATCTGAGCGCCATCCTCCACCTGCAGACGGGCGATTTCCAGCATCTCCTCATATTTTTTTTCACGGATCAGCCGGGCGAAACGGCGGGAGCCGGTAACATTGCAACGCTCACCGATATTGACAAAGTTGGAGTCGGGGCGGATAGTCAGGGCTTCCAGGCCGCTGTATTGGGTTTTGGGTTCGATGGCGGGAACGGGGCGCGGGGCGAATCCGGCCATGCTGTCGGCAAAGGCGCGGATATGATCGGGGGTGGTGCCGCAACAGCCGCCCACGATGTTCATATAGCCGGAACGGGCGTAGTCGCTCAACACCTCGTCCATTTGCGCCGGGGTTTCGTCATATTCGCCAAAGGCGTTGGGCAGGCCGGCGTTGGGATAAAGGGTGACGTAGCAATCGGCCAGTTGCGAAAGCTCCTCGATGAAGGGACGCATCTGTTTGGGCCCCAGGGAGCAGTTCAGGCCGATGCTGAAGGGGCGGGCGTGCCTGATGGAGACCCAAAAGGCCTCCAGGGTCTGTCCGGAAAGGGTACGGCCGCTCATATCGACAATGGTGAAGGAGATCATCACCGGCAGACGGTATCCGGCCTGCTCAAAACATTGCTCCATGGCAAACAGGGCGGCCTTGGCGTTGAGCGTGTCGAAAATGGTCTCCAGAAGCAGCAGGTCGGCGCCGCCATCCATCAGGCCGCGTATCTGCTCGCTGTAAGCCTTGACCATGCCGTCAAAGTCCGTGGCCCGGTAAGCGGGATTGCTCACATCGGGGGAAAGGGAGAGGGTTTGGTTGGTCGGCCCGATGGAACCGGCCACGAATTTGTCCCCGTCGCCCGTCTCCTCGGCGTATTTTTCCACCGCCTGGCGGGCCAGTTGCGCCGAGACCTTGTTTATTTCATAAGCCAGCTCGCTCATTTGGTAGTCGCGCAGGGAGATTTCATTGGCGTTAAAGGTGTTGGTCTCGATGATATCCGCCCCGGCCCGCAGGTAAGCCACATGGATGTCGCGGATAATATCGGCCTGGGTCAGGCTGAGCAGATCATTGTTGCCCTGCAGGCTGACGGGGTGGTTTTTAAAGCGCTCGCCGCGGAAATCGCTTTCCTGCAATTTATGGCGCTGGATCATGGTGCCCATGGCGCCGTCCAGAACCATAATACGCTTTTTTAATATACTGTGTAGTTTCTCCGAGGGGTTCTGTGTGTTAGCGGACATATTCTCTCTTCTATTAGTGACTCTTAAACTGTTGTTATTCCCGAAGATAAAGCTTTAAGGAATTGATTACAAAAGGAAGCACAGGCTTTAAAAACACTATTCGGCAAAAGATGGGCCTTCAGTCATTGTTTTTATTGTTTTTTTGTTTTAAACTTTCCGTTTCATTTTACAGGCGCAATAATGGAACTGTTACAAAGAGTCGACACACTGCTGTTTTTCTGGATCAACACCGGACTGGCCAATCCCGTTACCGATCTGCTTATGCCGGTCATTACCAACAAATGGAGCTGGCTTCCCGTGTGGATCATGGTTGTCGGCGGGATATTGTGGAAAGGGGGACGCCGTGATCGCCGGATACTGCTTGTGGCCGTGTTGAGCGTTGTTTCCGCCGATCTGTTTGCCTTTCGTGTTATGAAAAAAAATATCGACCGTGTCCGGCCGTGTAATGCACTGGACAATGTACATCTGCTGGTAAGGAAAAGCACCTCCAACAGCATGCCGTCCAACCATGCCGCCAACTTTTTTGCCCTGGCCATGGCTTTCGGTTATTACTACCGGCGATACCGGGGGCTTTTGTTTGGTATGGCCGCATTGGTGGGACTATCGCGGATTTTTGTAGGCGTGCATTATCCCTTTGATGTTGTCGTGGGCGCCTTGGTTGGAGTTATCTGGGCTCTGTTCTGGATCCATCTATTTAAACGAACGGGTATATTGCCATGGAAAATGGAAAAAGCATGAATCGTAAGGGACTGGATATTCTGTTTGAAAAAATGCACGCGGCGGTACGGGCCGGGGAAAAAGTGCTGGTTTCCACCCATCTTCATGCCGACGGCGACGCCATCGGCAGCCTTTTGGCGGTGAGTCTCTTTCTGGATAGCCAGGGAAAGGATCACCGGCTTATAATCCATGATAGCCGGGTGGATGAGCGTTTTTCCTATCTGGCCAATTTTGATAAAATCGAATGCGCCTCCGATGTGCTAAAGAAAGAGGGCGCGCCTGCCTTTGACGCGGCCGTTATCGTGGATGTGCCGGGGAAAAAACGCATGGGCGACAGCGCGGCCCTGCTGGACAACATCCCCGTGGTCATAAAAATAGATCATCATCCGGCGGAGGATGATTTTACGCTGGATTTTGTGGACACGGAGGCCTCCTCGGCCTCGGCCATGGTGTATGACTGGCTAAGGGCGGGAGGCGCGGCCATGGACAAGCCCCTGGCCGAAGCGGTTTACACCGGCATTATGTCCGATACGGGCCGCCTGTCCTACTCCAATACCCGCGTGCATGACATGCGTATATGCGCCCGTTTGCTGGAACGCGGGGTGGAAGTGGAAGCCATCACCAATCAGATATTTTTTAACAATCCCTATGAGGCGCTGAAGGTGGTGGGTCGGGGACTGGTCAATCTCGAGCTGTATCTGGAGGGACGTTTCGCGCTGACTCATCTTTCCCTGGAGGAACTGAACGGCGTTGAACAGAGTGACCTGGAGGAACTGGCCAATTATCCCGTATCGGTGCGCGGGGTGCGGGTGGGCGCCTATATCCGCGAGGTGGAGCCGGGCTTTTATAAGATCAGCCTGCGCTCCCGCAGCCGGGCCGATGTGCGTAAGGTGGCGCAAAGATTTGAGGGCGGCGGCCATTTTCATGCCGCGGGCTGTCGCTTTCGCGGAACCCTTGCCCAACTATTGGAAAAGCTGATTCCCGCCGTGGAGGAGCAGCTGATCGCCGCCGGAGAAAACGGCTCCTGATTGGCAGGTTGAAGTCAGTAATCCCGCTTGTGTATTTTTAATCCCGATATGGGTTTTCTTGAAAAAGTACCTATTTTTAATTAACGTTAGTATCCCTCATTTTATCAAAGTGGAGCCATATATGAAGCTGCCCATGCTTGTCCTGTCACTTTTGGCGCTTACGCTCGCATCGGAAAAAACAATTACCTCGGAAGTGGTAAAAGCCACGGTTTTTAAAGACAGAGCCCTGGTGACCCGTTCGGCGGAAGTGGAGCTGTCTGCTGGTTTAAACAGTCTTGTTTTCAGCGGATTGACGCCGGATCTGGATGATGAGTCCGTTTCCATATCCAGTCCCGATAAGGGGGTTAAAATAGTGGATGTGAAAGTGGAACGACGATTTTCCACGGAAGCGCGCGGGGAAAAGGTGCGCCGCATTCAGGAAAAACTGGCGGAACTGGAGGAAAGAAAAATTGAGATAGACGATAAGATTTCGGTCTATGAAAGTAAAAAGGATTTTATTTTTGGCTTAAAGGCCGAGGCATTGAAATATGTCAATCAGAAAATTTTGTTAAGTACGGCCTCTACGGAAAAATGGAATAAAATGTTGCGTTTTGTGGAGTCAAATCTCGAAAAGATATACAGCGCGATCCGTCAACAAAATTCACTGAAAAAAAAGTTAAATAAAGAGATAGTACTTCAACAGCGGCAGCTCAACCAGCTTAAAAACAGCATCGGTACCGATTATAAGGTGATATTGGTAAAGCTGGAATCGTCGCATGCCGGAAAGTTTAGGATATCACCGGCCTATATCATCCCCCGGGCGGGATGGTATCCCGTATACGATACGCGTATTTCCCTGGCGGATAAAAAGATAGAGCTGGCCTTTTTTGGCATGGTCCATCAGTCTAGCGGCGAGGATTGGCGGGATGTTCGCCTTACCCTGTCCACGGCTGATCCTTTATCCGTGAAGGACTTACCTCAACCGGAAACCTGGTTTTTAGATACACGGCCCCTGCCACGGCGGGCCGATGCGCTGAATGTGCGCGGTAGCCGTGACGATATGAACGTCGTATACAAACTTAGACGCAGTCTTCCCTCCGGCATGGGAGCGCTTAGCGGTTATGTGCTTGATGAAGCAAGCGGAGAGCCGCTTGCAGGTGTAAATGTTTCCCTGGAAAATACTAATCTGGGCGCGATAACCGGCGCCAACGGTTCCTTTTATATTGATGGAGTCGCGCCGGGACGTTATACCCTGAGGGCTGATTATATTGGTTATACCGATAGCAGAGTGTTCACCCGGGTTAAGTCCCGGAACGAAACACAACTGCAAATCCGCATGGCGGAGTCGAATATGGAAAGTGAAGAAGCGGTTGTGGCCGTGGCCGAAAGGCCGCTCATACAAAAATCGGTTGCTTATTCCAGAGCGATAACTACTTCTATGGGCAAGGAGAAAAAATCGAAATACAGTAATATCCGTGCCCGCGAGCTTTCCACAACATTTGAACTTAAGACAAAAAACAGTATTCCGGGGGACAACAGCGCCCATAAGGTAAGCATAGATATCCGCTCCATGCCCGTTACTTTTGAGTATACAACGGCTCCCCGGCTGGTGGAGAAGGTTTATCTTAAAGGGAAAGCAGTCAACCGTGAAAAATACCCCTGGCTTCCGGGGGATATGAATATCTATGTTGATAATAACTTTGTTAACAAAACATACATACCCTTAACCGTACCGACGGATACCCTGGAGATTGCCCTGGGGACAGATGACGGTATACCTGTCAGACGTATCCTTAAAAAACGCTTTACGGAATCAAAGGGTATATTGGGCAGGGATCGGCAGATTACTTATACCTATGAGATAGAAGTAAAAAACAACCGGCGTACGGCAGAGGAGATAACTGTTATGGATCAGGCTCCGGTTTCCCTTGATGAAAGAATAGTTGTCGGGTTGATAAACCCGGAGGCTGAAAGCCCTCTGGTAAAAGATGACCATAAGATTGTATGGAAACTAAAGCTAAAGCCCGGTGAAAAAAAGATACTTCCCCTTAAGTTCACGGTTCGGTTCCCGGCACAATTACGCGTGAGCGGCCTGGAATAGACGCGGGAGCCGGAAAAGCGCGGCCTTTATGGTACATGACCGTGTTATAAATCTTATTGCGATTTTCCGAAAGACGAAAAAAAATATTCCGGGAAAGGATTTGGCCGGATTTTAATTGCATTCACAAGATATTTCCCCTATGTTAGGCATATCATAAAACCGACCCTGTAAACAGTCGTTTTCCGAGTCACATGTATTTGTTTTCTTTCAATTCCCCGGGAGGAAAAGTTATGCACGGTTATTGGCCTGCCAAAGGACTCTTTTTTATACTTCTAATCCTGATTGCGCAGCCCCGGGCCCAGGGCCCGGATAAAAAAAACGGCGCGCTGAACAAAGCGGCGGAATATATTACCTATCCCCAGGCAACGCAGATAAATATCAATAATATCGTTTACTGGCAATTCTTTGATGGCAGCTCCGGCATAGACCCCAACGGTGACGCCGGCACGATTTTTCCAAAAGGTACAAAAAATATCGTCTACAAGGATGGCGTGGTATGGGGCCTGCGCGTGGGAGAGGAGGTCAAGGTAGGCGGACAGTTGTACAAAACGGGTACCCGGCCGCGTCTGGATCATATTTATCGCATACGCGCGGATTGGCGCTCCCTTACCCGCAAGGATATTTTGCAAGACGCGGCCTCTCTCTTTCAACAGCCGGTTAGTGAGCTGACGGATGAACGGCTGGATCAGGTTCTTGAACAATACCGCCGGGACTGGAAAAATTGGCCCGTGGATCAGGGCGCTCCGTATGTGGATGTGGATAACAATGGTTCCTATAATCCTGTATTGGATGACGAGGGCATGCCCGATGAACAACGGGGGGACTATCCCGGCATATTAGGCGCGGATCAGGTGGCGTGGTACCTGGTTGACGACGATGACGCCGAGCTGACCCAAAAAACTTTCGGTTCCGATCCCCTGGGCGTTGAACTGAGTGTTACGGTATGGGCCTACCGGATGGAAAACGGCGCTCAGGCCAATGTCATCTATAAAAAATATCAGTTAAGAAAT
>WGCN01000016.1 GCA_015493745.1 Calditrichales bacterium | reverse complement strand
ATCCAACCGGCCCGGAGCAAAAACAACTTTCCCCGGAAGAAGAGGCCAAACTGGCCAAAATGAAACAGCGCGACCAGGAAGTGCGCAGCCACGAACAGGCCCACCTGCGCGCCGCCGGCAGCCTGGCCCGGGGCGGTCCCGATTTTGACCTGGAAACCGGTCCCGACAACAAACAATACGCCGTGGGCGGCAATGTGGAGATCGATACCTCCAAAGTGGAGGCTGATCCACAAAAAACCATTGAAAAGGCCCGCCAAATTCAAAAAGCGGCCCTCGCTCCGGCCGACCCTTCCTCAAAGGATCGTAACGTGGCCGCCGAGGCCCGGCGCATGGAGCTGGAGGCACAAAAGGAGCTGAAGAAGATGGAACAGGAGCAAAACGCGCTCTATTCCGCCGCCGGCGCCAGCCAGCCCATGGAGGTAAACAGCCTGATCAATGTCTTCGCCTGACAGGGTATGTCCGCTCCGATGATTTTTCCCTATACCAATAAATTCCCGATTATTATTCGCCGACCGCTTATTTTTCATGTCGATAACAATTTCAAAGCCCGCTTGTAAGCCGCTGGTTACCAGCTCTAAAAATGACCGGAAACGTGTACCGGCAAACAGATTCATCGGCTTGAAGGAAAAGCCCTCCTTCTCCAATTGTCAGGCATTACCGCAAAATCCCATATAGCGCCAATCATTTAACAACAGACAAGCTCCGGTTTATGGTCGGTGCCCTTACAGGCGACAGGGGCATATTCCAATGTCCCCAAAGAACAAGGCTTATGAGCATGGTAAATTCGTTTCCGTTATTTATCTCCTTCCTAAAATCAGGCCGGATACGGTTGTTTTCTTCATTGGCAATCTCTAATTTAGCTATCCTGATTTACCCGGAGATATTATGCGTTCCCTAGCCCCAAAATTTGTCAAAGAATGGTTGTCCCTCATCAGGGAAAAAGGGTTTAAAGCCTTTATCAGAGAAAAGGGCTGGAAGGTGGTTGCCGCTTTCTTTCTCTACTATCTTATCCGCGACAGCATTCTCTATCTGCTCATCCCCTATCTGATCGTCAACAATATAATCCAATGCCAATAGGAGGCCCGATGAAATTCCGATTTTTTCTTATCATCCTGATCTTCAGCAGCGCGCTGTTTGCGGGAAAACGCGCCATCACCTTCGAGGATTTTTTCAGCATGAAACGCCTGGGCGGCTATGCCCTCAGTCCCGATAAAAGCAAAATCCTTTATGACGTCACCCTGCCCGATATCGACGGCAACACGTTCCATCGCTCCATCTATCTTTTGGATTTAAACACGGGCACGTCGCAAAAACTGGCGATGGAAGGCAACGCCTCCCACGCCGTCTGGCTGGAAGACAATTCCGGTTTTCTGTACAACACCGGAGGACAGATATCCCGTTTCGACCTGAAAAAGAACAGCACCACAGAGGTAACCGCCTTTAAACCGGGCGCGGCCAACGCCCTGATCCGGCCCGGTGGGGAGCAGTTCGTTTTTGTCAGCGAGGTCGACCCCAATTGCGCCGATCCGGACTGCATGGAACGGCATGAGGAGGCCTTCGGCAAGCGTACCGTCAAGGCCCGGGTCATCACTCAACTGATGTTCCGCCACTGGAACCGCTGGCTGGAGGGCAAGCGTTCCCATCTGCTGCTGGCCGATCGCTCGGGCAAGGTACTTAAAGACCTGACTCCCGGCGATTATGACACGCCGCCGCTCGATCTGGGCAGCGCCCGTGATTATGCCTTTAGCCCCGACGGCACGACCCTGGCCTTTGTGCGCAATATGGATGACATGGTGGCCATCAGCACCAATAACGATATCTTTTTATATGACATGGAAAGCGGTAAAACCACCCGCCTGACCACCAACAAGGCCAATGACAACCAACCGGTCTATTCTCCGGACGGAAAATGGCTGGCCTGGCGGGCCATGTCCCGGCCCGGCTTTGAGGCCGACCGTTACCGTCTGATGGTGAAAAACCTTAAAACAGGGGAAACCCGGGATTTGACACAAGGTTTCAGCCTTTCCACCGGTGAGATCGTATGGCAGGCGGATAGCCACGGCATCTATTTTACCGCCGCCGAGGAAGGTGCCGTCTCCATCTATCACAGCGACCTGAACGGTAACAGAAAGGCCGTGCTCAAGGGGCACTATCTCAGCGGCCTGCAAGTCCTTAACGACCACACCCTGTTGTTTAAAAAGCAAACCGCGGCCATGCCCTACGAACTGTTCCGTTTTGATACCGGCACAAAAAAATTGGAAAAACTGACCCGCCTGAACGACGCCCTGCTCAGCGAACTGGAACTGCCCCGCCTGCAAAAATTCTGGTTCACCGGCGCCAAGGGGGATTCGGTGATGGGCTGGATCATGACCCCGCCCTTTTTCGACAAGAATAAAGTCTATCCCGCCGTGCAACTGATCCATGGCGGACCGCAGGGCGCCTGGGGCGATGACTTTCACTTCCGCTGGAGCTATCAGATGTTTGCCGCCCCCGGCTATGTGATCTGGGCCGTCAACTTCCATGGCAGCACCGGCTATGGGCAGGATTTTACCGACGCCGTCAGCAGGGATTGGGGCGGCGCTCCCTACCAGGATTTGTTGCTGGGTACAGACTATGTATTAAAGCATTATCCCTTTATCGATGCCGACCGGCTGGGAGCGGCGGGCGCCTCCTACGGCGGATTTATGATCAACTGGATCGCCGGACATGAAAACCCCTTTAAATGTCTGGTTTCCCACGACGGTGTCTTCGACCAGCGCAGCATGTACGGCGCCACGGAAGAACTGTGGTTCCCGGAATGGGAATTTGGCGGCCCCTATTGGAAGAACCCGGAGCTCTATGAAAAATGGTCGCCGTCCAATCTGGCCGGGAATTTTAAAACCCCGATGCTGGTTATCCACGGCGAGCATGACTACCGCGTACCCTATACCCAGGGCCTGCAGCTGTTTACCGCCCTGCAACGGCAAGGGGTGGACAGCCAACTGCTCTTTTTCCCCGATGAGGATCATTTTGTAACCAAGCCGCAAAACGCGCGCCTGTGGTGGCACACCGTTCACAACTGGCTCGGTCGTTATTTGAAGTAAAGTCTGACTATTTTAGCCCCGGAGCCCCGGGGCTTTTTTTATACTCCCCGGCTGTTCAGGTCCAGCAACCGGCCGGGCAAGGCTTTGTTGATCTTGCCCTTTTCCACAACCGTTCTGCCGTTTACAAAAACATATTCAAACCCCGTGGCGTATTGATGGGGATCGCTGAAGGTCGCCTTATCCGTAACCTTGTCAAAATCAAACAAAACAAGATCGGCGCGCATACCCCGGGCGATACGCCCTCTCTTTTTTAAACCCAGTTGCGCGGCGGGCATGGAGGTCATCTTCTTTACCGCCGTGGGTAGGTCGAATATATTACGCTCACGGCAATAGTAGCCCAACACGCGGGCAAAAGTACCGTAAGAACGTGGATGGGGCCGGTCCTTGGCCGCCGGGCCGTAGGGGGCCTGGGTGACGCCGTCGGAACCGATCATGGTCAACGGATGGGCCAGCACCATTTCCACATTTTCCGGACTCATGCCATGCCCCACAAAGCCGGTGGAAAAGTTATCTTTTTCCAACAGGTCAATCAACGCTTCATTTTCCGCCATTTGTTCGCGGGCGGCAATCTCCTTCATGGACAGACCGATAATATCCTTCACCGCTTTGTTGCCGGTACTGCTGATGACAATCAGATCGTAGCCGCCCAAATCTCCGCGCACCTTGGCGTCCAGTTCCCGCAGAATTTTTTCCCGCGTTTCCGTCGATTGCAGCCGTTCCCGCAGGGCGCCGTTCCCCCCCTCGCGCGACCAGGCCGGTAAAAAGGCCACCAGGGATGTGGAATAGGCGGTGTAGGGATAGGCGTCTATCCACACCCGAACACCGTCGGCATGGGCCTGTTCAATCATGTTCAGGGCGTCGATTTGCTTGGACCAGTTGGCCTTGCCGTTGGCCTTAAGATGCGAAATTTGCACGCGGACGCCGCTTTCCCGTCCGATGGTCAGCGCCTCGCTGATGGCGGCCAGAAGCATCTGTTCCTCGTCGCGCATATGGGTGGCGTAAAGGCGGTCGTGGCGGGCGGCCACCCGGGCCAGCTCGATCAGTTCGGATGTGGGGGTAAACGTACCCGGTGTGTATTCCAGTCCGGTGGAGAAGCCCGCGGCCCCCT
>WGCN01000015.1 GCA_015493745.1 Calditrichales bacterium | reverse complement strand
GGTTGCCGTCCCGGGTCTTTCAATGAACAATAATCGCAAACTATATAAAAGAGGCATATTATTCAACCGCCAGTATAACGGCTTTTCCGGCAAGGCTCTGCCAGAAGAAACGCGTCTTCTCCCCTCTCCTGAACGAGGAGAGGGAGCGGGGGTGAGGTGGTATGCTCTCCCCTCTCTTCGATGAGGAGAGGGGGCTTGCGCTGTTCCGCGGTAGTCTGGAAGAACCTGCATTAAAAAATAAGATTAAGATATTTTACATACAGCAGCCTTAATTACCCCTTCTTTAATTTTCTTTTTCTCACACATGACAATCGAACCGGGGGGGAACTCCCATTGTTCGCTTTCTTTGTCATACTCATTATCTTTCAAGATTTTATATTTTGAATCACTTAATTGCAACGCCTTGACCGGCCTCCAAACCTCTAAGCCTTCATTAAGCAATGCCACATATATTTTTTTAATATTTAAGGCCTTCTCCTCCAACATGGAAAATTTCTCCTGCTTTATTATCAACAACAGACTTATCGGTTGTGGGATGAACATATCGAGTTGCTGGGTGTTTTTTTGTCCAGCCCCTCTTAGACATATCTTTAATTATTTTAAAGGAGTAACTTTTAACTTTATGCTCCCCGAAAAGCAGCTAATGATTAACATAACCTTATTTCTCTTTTACAAACCTTAGTAGAAAAGAAGGCTCCAAAAATGAAACAACCTTATTGCCGCCCCTTGTCTTGATTGTCCTTTTATACCTCATACTAAGACACAAAGCCTGGCACTTCCCTCTCCTGAGCGAGGAGAGGGGTCGGGGCCTGCCCCCGCCTAAGGCGGGCAAGACTGCCTCTGGCGGGGGTGAGGTCTTTAAAACACAGCCGCGCCGTTCGGCCCCTTTTACCCGTTTAGTTTTTGCAGAACCAAACGGCGCTTTTTCGTTTACATAAAAAGACTACACTTCCGGATTTTATATCATGACTTATATTTAATAAAAGTTTTATAATAAGCTTTATTTTTTAAACCTGACTCCTCAATAAATTTTAGTATTTTTTTTGCAGCTCCCTCAACGAATACAATACTATTAACTAATATGTTATAGTCTTCCTCATTTTGTATTCCTTCCAAAACACAAAGTGAAGTTTTCATATTCTTAATAAAAAAATCTGAAAATAATTCATCTATTACTTCACCAAGCTCAGCGTTATTGGAAAGCATTTTTTTTATTTTTATATGAACAGAATACAATGTATCAGTAGGTCCAAATTCAAATAATTTTTTCTCGAAATTTAATATTTTAATCAGATTTGATTGTTTAAGTCTAAAATCTAACTTTACTTTTTCATCCAGTTCTTTGTATTCCTCAACAAACTCAAGAAAAGTTTTTGCATCCGTGTTAGCAATAGAATAATCAAATTTCTTAAATACTTTATCCGATTGGTATGAAAATAATGGAATACTAAAAATTAAAGTTAAAATTAAACTAATTATTATTTTTTTTCCCATGTTTTCTCCTATTTTTTATTAAATGTGTTCTGCTTCATGCTTTTTAGAATAATCAGCTCTATTAAAGGCCATGATAGATGCTGTTAACCCGCCAACTTTATATTCTTCCTTCCTCGCGGGCCTGTCGCGGCTTCCTGTTGCGCCCGGCCGCCAATGCTTTCGGGTTTTCAGAATACCCTGTTAAAACGCAAAATATATCAGACGTAACATATAAAAGAAATACAAATCATGGCCCCAATGTCTGTTCGGAGCTTTATTCCTTAGCGGATAACGGCAAACTTACCCCGCTTGTGGCTCTCCGGCGCCTGAATGATATAAAAATAGATTCCCGTGGAAAGAAGCTGGCCGTTTTTATCGCGCACATCCCAGCTGATATCCCGTTCGCCGCGGCGGGTAATTTTTTTAAGCAGACGGCCGTTCAAATTATAGATGAATATGCGGGCCTGTTCGGGCACATTATAAAACCAGGCCCTGTCCCTGCCCTCGTTTAACAAAATGGGGTTGGGCCCGATGGATGAAGCGATCAGCGTATCGCTTTGCAGGCTGTAAAAGATGTTTTGCAGCGTATCGGCCGGATTGGTCACCAGCACCGTTACCGTATCGCCCGGCAAGGGGGCGATGATCTGCGCCGAGGAGATAGCGACAGCCGTTTTTTGGGGATCGCTCAGCGACAGATGGTTGAACAGGCCGGCAGGCGTATTCAGCGCGCCCTCCGCCCGTACCTGCCCGCGCTGACGCACCGAGGGCAGATCGTCGATGCTGAAATAAGCCAGCGACTTGCGCCCCACCGTGGCCCGGAAGGAGAGTGTATCGGCGGCGACAAAGTGCTGTTCCTCTTTAATGGTCAGCATGGGATAGTCCGCCGCCTCCGGGTAAAACTGCCCCGGCAGCGCCCGCGAACCGGTAAAGTAGAGCCATTGACCGTACCGGGCCTGCATTTCGGCAAAGGAGGTATTATGGCGCCTAAAAACCGTGCCGATGGCCTCAAAGGCAGGCTCCTGCATAATCTGTTCCCAGATTTCGGGCACAAGTCCCGGCGAAAGGGTCAGGCCGCTCATCAGCCAGAAGATACCGTTACCGTAAAGATAGGGATAATTGGCGGCGGTAAAGGGCACCCGCTGAATCCCCTCAAACAGACCCGGCAGATACTGGTAATAGTCGTTAACCTCGCCGTAAACATACTCCTCCAGCCAGACGGCGGAAGACTCGATAAAAAAGAGATCGGTAAATAAAAAGCCCTGGGTCCAAAGCCGGTAGCCCAGTTGACAGGCGTGGTTGAACTCATGGGCGATGGTCGCTTTCATGGCCCGCAGGCCAAAGGTATAAAGCGAACCGCCCTGAAAGGTATGGTGCAGTTCAATATAGCTGGTATAGTTTTCTCCGGGAAGGGAGGCAATCTCATCCTGAAAAACCGTCTGCCCGTACAATCCCGGGTCGCTAAAGTTTGTAAAGTAGATATGATACTGCGCGGCGGGCGTGCCGTCTATATCCGGGGGCGGCCGGAAGCCCAGCTGCTCCACCTCCACCTGCCAGACATGATCCAGATAAACAGCGGCCGAATCGATAAAGTCCGGAATACCGTTATTAGCCACATCCTCCGGGGGCACGGCATGGATGCCGTCGCTGTCATAATGCAGCACAAAACGACCGGAGGAAGAAAAACTTTGATTTTGCCGTTGGGGCGCGGCCACCTTTTGCAGGGCGGAGGCGAAAAGAGCGCTCTTTTCGGGAAAACGTCGCAGATAGTTTCTAATGGCCAGTTGGCGCACAAAACCGCCACGCATTTCCGGGCTTAAAGTTTCCGCGCCGGTAAAATCTTTTATGATCCCGATGGTCAGGGAATCCACATCCTCGGCTTGTAAAGCGGGAGCCCGGAACAGTAGCAAAAATATCAGCAGGGATAAGGAGCGCATTATTTTTTCCTGAAAGACAAAACGATCGGCGCTCCCTCAAAGCCATATTTGTCCCGGATTTGATTTTCCAGGAAGCGGCGGTAGTTTTCGGTTATCAGCTTGGGGTGGTTGCAAAACAGGGCAAACAGGGGGTAGCGCGCCGGAATCTGGGTGACATAGTTTATCTTGATTTCCTTACCCTTGACCGCCGGGGGCATGGTCTTTTGGAACAGCCCGGCGATAAATTCATTCAGCTCCGGCGTGGGTATGCGGCGATGGATTTGCTCATAGACGTCTACCGCCTTATCCAGGGCCTTGTACAGGCGCTGCTTTTCCTTAACCGACACAAACATCAGGGGAATAAACTGCATAATGCCCAGCTTCATGCGGATTTCTTCGCTAAAGGTGTAAATGGTCTTATCATCTTTTTCGATCAGGTCCCATTTATTGAGCAGCAACATTACGCCCTTGCGTTGTTTAACCACCTCGCCCAGCATGGCAATATCCTGCCGGGAGATGCCGTCGTTGACATCCACCAGATACATAACCACATCGGCCCGTTGAATGCTGCGATGGGTACGCAGACTGCTGTAGAAAAGAATGTTTTCCTTGATTTTGGCCTTGCGCTTCAAACCGGCGGTATCGATCAGCAGAAAGTCCCGTCCATTGTACTTCAGGGTGGAGTCGATGGAATCGCGGGTGGTACCAGGGATATCGGTCACGATGGAGCGGGGCTGGTTGGTCAACACATTGACCAGCGAGGATTTACCCACGTTTTCCTTGCCGATGATGGCCAGTTTAATTCCGTCAAATTCGGTTTCCGTATAGCCGTGCTTGCGCACCCGCTCTACCACGATGTCCAGGAAATCACCGCTGCCCCGCCCTTTCATGGCCGATATGGGCACCGGATCACCCAGACCCAGGTTGTAGAATTCGGCGGCATCCGATTCCTGTTCAAAAATATCCACCTTGTTTACGGTCAGGATAACGTGGCGCTCGCTGCGGTGCAGCATACGGGCAATTTGCAAATCCGTATCGGTGATACCGGTCTGGGCATCCACCAGAAAGATCAGGACATCAGCATCGTGCATGGCGATTTCCACCTGCTCCTTGATGGCCATGTCCATCATATCTTCCGATTCCGGCATATAGCCACCGGTATCGATCAGCACAAACTGTACGCCGTTCCACTCCACGCTGCCGTAGTTGCGATCCCGGGTAACGCCCGGCTGGTCATCCACGATGGCCTGCCGCCGCCCCGTCAGGCGGTTAAAAAGCGTCGATTTACCCACATTGGGCCGTCCTATTATGGCGACAATTGATTCAGCCATGTTTTTTCAGTTTCCTTTATTCAGAATTAAAAAGATTTAAGAGGCGACCGACAGAGCTGCCAGCTCCTCCGGAAGATGGGCCAGATTGCCATCATACACATGGCAGGGCACGCCCAGTTTTTGTTGCAGATCCTCCAATGTCCAGTCGTCCAGAAAGTAGCCGTCGTCATTAAGCACGCGGGGTGGCAGCAACACCACATCGCCCAGCTTTTTCCGCGACAGGGTTTCATATATATCCCGGGCCACCAGCAGGCCGGAAACCTGAATGGAGGGCCCATACCATTTATTCACCACCGGCACCAGATCAATCTCCAGGTTGCCCACGCGACGCAGGGGATTGACGATCTCTTCATTCAACTTGCCGTGGGCCAGAATTCCGGTAACCATGGTCACGCGCGTGCGCTGTTCCAGGGTCTGGTTCGGATTAAAATATTTATTAAAGTTATCGATCATATCGCGAAATTCGCCCACGCCGTTTTCAATCTGATAAAAGGCGTCGTAATACTCCGCCCCGGGCAGGGGCACGCGGGCCTTGATAAAAAATTCATCCGACAGATAGACAAAGTTTACCCCCAGCTCCTTTTTAAAGGCAGCCCGGCGGATATTGACAAATTCAATCTGCTCTCTGAGCTCTTCCGGAGTGTGCATGCGCAGGGGCACCAGGCGGGCGCGGTGTTTGGTCAGCCCGATAGGCACAACCGCCACCGAAGTCACCCCCGGATAAAAGCCGCTCAAATCTTTAACGGTCTGGTCGAACACGGCCCCGTCATTGACGCCGGGAACCAGCACGATCTGGGTATGCAATTCGATGCCGTTGTCGGTCAGATACTTCATCTTTTCCAGCAGATGGTCATCTTTTTTTATGCCCAGCAAAAACTTACGGGTCTGCTCCTCGGTGGAGTGTACGGAGATGTACAGAGGCGACAGGCGCTGTTCCACAATGCGTTCCAGATCCTGCTGGCTGATGGTGGTCATGGTGACATAATGGCCGTACATAAAGGAATAGCGGTAGTCCTCATCCTTAAAGTAGAGCGGCTTGCGCATCCCCTTGGGATTTTGATAGACAAAGCAGAAAACGCAGTTATTGCCACAGGCCATCAGCTGCATCTCTTCCAGTTCCAGGCCTATATCCTCATCCATATCCTTTTCGATATCATAAAGAACCTGTTCGCCATCCCGGGAGACAAGCATTTCCAGATGTTCATCGGTTTGGTAAAAGCGGTAATCCAGGCGGTCTTTTATGGGTTTTCCGTTTATGCTTTCCAGCATGTCGCCCACTTTTATTTCCAACTCGGCGGCAATACTATCCGCTTTTACGGCTGTAATTTTTATCATATTGGAATTTTCTGTCATTTTTAAAGAGTCGGGAAAGTTAGCGCTATTGCGGGCTAAAAGCAAACGGCCGCTTATTTAAGCTTGATCAGGGTCATCAAGCGGTCTTTACTGGAATCGGGCACCAGATCAAGCAGGGCTTTTGTAACCGCTTCCATATCCGTATTGTGCCCGGGGATACAATCTACCCGTTTAAAATCGATATCGACATTGAGTGTATCCTTGCCGCTGAGGAAATGGATCATCATACCCTGAGCGGGCAGGTTAAAACGCCGGGCCCTTACGATTGCCGTATAGCGGGATTCGACCACCAGCGGAAAGCCTTCACCGATAAAGCGGTCACAATTGACGTCAAATATAAAGGGAAAGGGCTGGTGAATGGAAAGATTCAGGTATTCGTTTTTTAAATGATTGATATAGTTTAAACTGATGGTAAAAGGAGTGTCGTAATGATCCGGTGAAAAAGCATCGAGGATTTTTTCCAGCATATTCATTAATATCTGCTCATTATAAAACGACTGCTTGCCGCAACTCATCAAACCTTCGGCATATTTTTGCATCATTAACTGAACCAGGCTGGTGGAATAATCCTTGCGAAAACCGCCGGTCAGTATATACAACAGGTGCTGACCGTCCATCAACAGCGGTATGAAAAGCGTCGTGGCCGGAGGGGCCTGGATTTTGGTATAGGCGCACATCTGAAAGTAGTCATTCGAGGCGACCGTTTTGACGGGAAGCAACTTATCGACAAAAGAATGAAGCCGGCCGTCGCTGCTTTCCCCTTTCTTCTGCTTGCGCAGGTCATCCAGCTCGCCAGCCAGAATTTCATTAAGCTGGCTTAGCTCGTGTACCGCGCGGCGCGCGTCAAGGTGGGTTTGAATACGGGCGACAATTTCCACCGGGTCAAAGGGTTTGGTCAGATAGTCCACCGCCCCCAGGGCCAGTCCCCGGGCCTTATCCACCGTCTCATTCTTGGCGGAAAGAAAAATGATCGGTATATGGCGGCTGGCTTCGTCATCTTTCAGGATTTTACAGACTTCATAGCCATCCATGCCCGGCATAAGCACATCCAGCAAAATCAGGTCGGGCTGTTTTTCCCGGGCCTGTTTTAACGCTTCGGGGCCGGAGGCGGCGGTTATCACATCATAACTGTTGTTACTTAATGTTCGTGAAAGCAGTTTTACGTTGATCGGATTGTCGTCAACGGCCAGAATGGTATATTGATTGCCCATAAAATTCTGTTTTCCCGGTTTCCTCTCGTTTTTATCATCCGGATAGTTTAATTAGCAGGACGCATGAAAAACTTTATACAAAACGGTTGCCTGTCTTATTCACACAAAAAATTTTCCCGGTGATCCCTACAATGGGCTATCGGCATCTATAAGCAATTATTTAACGATTTGGAACACTCTGACAAAAATGTCAAGCCACGATATATTTACGAAAAAAGTCATAGCGCGGGATATTTAAAAAAATGAAAACTTTGCCGGGGTATTGACGCCAGAGAGGCTTTAATCCGTTTTATGCTCAGACAACAGCGTCATGATTTCCCCGGCAATTTCCCGGCGATGATCCCTTATGTCGCGGTCGTCGTCGAATTTGAGAAAGATCTCATGGATGCGCAGGGCCAGGATCGCCCGCCGGCTTGCACGGGCGGGAAGGTAAGCTTCGGGAAAACAGGCGCTTTGTTCATTAAGGAATGCCGCCGCCCTTTGCAGGGCTTCCCACTGTTTCCGCTCTTCGTCCGTGGTCAGTTCAAAACGCCAGCGACGTGCCTGGGCCTTAATTTTGGAATTCTCTATTTCCCAAACGGCGGTGGCCGGGAAAAGCCGGCAATCATAGATACGGCAGGTAAGCGGACGAAAGGCGTAGATGGAACAGGCGTTGTCGATAAACATGGGACAATGGCCCTTGTCATTGTAGCCCATCACATGGTGCCCCCGTGGCAAACCCGGCGCGGGGAAAAGCAAAGCCCTGGGAATGTGGGCCCGTGTTTCCGTTTCATCCGGACGGATATGGATAAAATAGGAAGAGGTGCAGCAGGCGCGGCACTCCCCGCAGGGTACATCCATGGAGCCACCGGAACCGGCGGCCTTTATGATTTCCTTAAGCCACCGGCCAAAGCGGCCCGCCGGAATTTTACTGTTGTCCGTTATACACATTTTTATTTATTCCGGGGGCCGGGCGACCGGCCCCTTTTAAAGCAAAAATTATTTTGTGGTCATGGTAAACACCCCGTCCCAATCGGGCGCGGGTGGCTTTTGTACATAGAGACGGCAACGCTGCACATAGCGCTTGGACGGACCGTCATTGGGTTTAATGGCCAAAGCCTGCTCAAAATAGTTGAGCGCCTGTCCCCAGCTTTGCCCCAGATAAGCCTCAAAGCCGCCGCGGAAAAGCTCCAGTACCCGCTGCATATCCTCACTGATGCCCTTCTCCCGCGTGCCCACCAGTTCATAAACCTTCACCGGCTCGTTTTTGCCCTTCACCCGCAACAGATCCAATTGACGGACAATGATCAGGTCACCGGCTTGTTTACGTGTTTCATCGCCAATCATGATCAGAGTGCCGTATTGCTTATTGGCCGGTTCCAGCCGGGCGCCCAGGTTTACGGCATCACCCATCACCGTGTAATCGAAACGGGTTTCGGAACCCATATTGCCCACAACCATCGGCCCGCTGTTGATGCCCATGCGCGCGTGCAGTTCATCCTTGCCCTGCTTACGCCACATGTCGCGCATGCGTTGCAGGGTTTCCTGCATCTCCAGGGCGGCGGCACAGGCGTTATAGGCATCGTTGCCATAGGAAACCGGCGCGCCGAAAACAGCCATGATGGCGTCGCCTTCATACTTATCCAGCATGCCGTTGTATTTAAAAACGATATTGGTCATCTGTGTCAGATAGTCGTTTAGCAGGCTGACCAATGCTTCCGGTGTCAACCGTTCGGAAATGGAGGTGAAGCCGGCGACGTCACTAAAAAAGACGGTACAATTTTTCTTTTCACCGCCCAGCTTGATCTTTTCCGGATTGGCCAACAGTTCATCCACCACCGATTTGGTGACAAAGTGGGAAAAGGTGGAACGGATGAAACGCTTTTTACGCTCTTCCGTGGCAAAACGGTACACATAGGTTAAACTGAATGTGAAAAAGATGGTCAGCAACGGGTTGACGATATCCAGCCACATATTTTGTTCAAAAAAGAGCATTGCCGCCGTTATAACATATCCGGCGCCGGTAAGCAAAACCACCGTGATGCTCCAGAACGGCGACATATAACTGATGACTATCCCCAAAAAAGCGCCGATCAGCAGCATGATGATAAACCCGGTATGGGGTGAGGTACGCCGGACAAAATCTCCGTTGACTAAAGTGTTCAGAATATTGGCATGGATTTCCACTCCGGGGAAGGCCTGCAGAATCGGTGTGCTGCGCAGGTCAAACAAGCCCGCCAGACTGGTACCCACCAGGAAAATCTTATCGCGGAAATATTCGGCGTCGATATTTTTGCTGAGGATGTCATAAAAGCTGATATAGCGAAAGGTTTTATAGGTACCGTAATAGTTGATGAGCATATTGCCGCGCTCATCGATGGGAATGGCCGCCAGTTCCCGGCCGCCGCCGAACAGACTGAGCAACTCCGGCGTATTCACGGCGATGGAATCGGCCCCCAGCATATCCATATACATGCGCAGACCCAGCGAAGGATAAAGATGACCGTTAAAATCGGTAAAAAGGTGAATGGAGCGTACCACGCCGTCGATATCGGCATTAAAGTTTACATGGCCGACGCCCCGGCTGGCATTGAGCAGTTCAAAAAATTCATTTTCCAGCCGCTGTTCCTTGCGAAAGCGCGGACGGTATTTTGAATGAAGTTGAAAATAGAACTTTTCCGCGTCAAAAGCGGCCGGTTCTTTTTTCATGGCATAGCGGAAATTAAGACTGTCCGTGCCTCCAAAATAGAGAGCGTTATAGACATGTCCCTGGTTACGCACGCTGTTTATAAACAGCTTGTCTTCCTCCGGGCGCCAGATATCCCGGTCAAAAATAATATCCAGGCCGATGGCCGCCGCCCCCCCGGCATCCAGATAGTCGATGATTTGCGGGTAATATCGCCGGGGCCACTGGTAGAACTTGCCCAGTTCCGAAACACTGCGGCCGTCAATATCGATAACCACGATATTTTCAATGCTTTGATCGGGTACATCGGCCACTTTCTGCCTGACGCGCCAGTCATAGGTGCGGGCCTCATATTCATACATCAAGCCCGGTGCAACATAATTATCCAGCAGCCAGACAAAGACAGCCGCCAGCGCGCCCCAAAAAGCGCCATAAAGTACTTTTTTAATATTTTTCTTCATACCATACCCCGAAAAATGGTTGATACCGGCTTAACTCAGTTTACGCAAGGCGCGGTCACAGGCGTCGATAGCCTCATGAATATCCTCGCGGTTGTTATAAAAATGCGGCGCGAAACGGATGGCGCCGTCACGCAGGGAAGGATAAATCTGCTCTTCCCGCAGATAATTAAAGATATCTTCCGCCTTTTCATGGCGGAAAGTATAGATGCCCGACCAGTGTTTGGGATCGGGGGAGCCTAAAAAGGAAAAACCCAGATCGCTCAGACCGTCCACCAGTTGCTGACCGAGAATCAACAGATGCTGTTCAATGGTGGGCACGCCCACACGCAACAAAATATCCAGCGAGGCCCCTAAACCGGCAATGCCCAGAAAGTTCTGGGTACCGTACTCAAACCGCCGGGCGTCATCCTGCCACTCCAGCTTGTAGTCAAAAAAGTCCCAGGGATTCTCCACGCTCAGCCAGCCGGCAAAGGCGGGACGTAAGCGCTGGAACAAAGCAGGCTTTATATACATGAAGGCCGCCCCGGCCGGACCCATCAGCCATTTATGTCCGCCGCAGGAGAGAAAGTCAATACCCATGGCCTGCACATCCAACGGGATGGCGCCCAGTCCCTGTATGGCGTCCACACTGAACAGAAGGCCATGCTCGCGGCAAATGGCGCCAATGGCCGTAAGATCGTTGCGAAAGCCATTAAGGAACTCCACGAAACTTATGGAAAGCATACGGGTTTTTGGCGTGATGGCCGCGCGAATATCCTCCGGTTCGATAACTCCCCGACGATTTTTTACAAAAACCACCTTCACGCCCAGGCGCTCCAAATTTAAAAAGGGATAAACATTGGCCGGAAACTCCACATCGGTCAGGATGATTTCATCCCCTTCCCGCCATTCCAGACCGTTAACCAGCCAGTTAAACCCTTCCGAGGTATTGCCCGTAAAAGCAATCTGTTCCCCGGAGGCGTTGATCAAGCGGGCCACACTGCCGCGGGTTTGCTCCCGTAACTGCAACATATCCTGGTAAAAATCGATCTCGCCGAAGCTGCGCTCGTTGATAAACCAGTCCATTTTATCCCGCACATCGGTGGAGAGCGGCGAAATGGCCGCATGATTCAGATAGATTTTATTGACCAGAAAGGGAAACAGAGCACGGTATTTTGTTAAAGACATCGAAAAATCCCATCTTTTTACTGTTTATTCGAAGATAACTCCCGGATAGTGAGTCAGGTTTGCCGGAAAAGTGCTAAAATCAACGATGAATATATCTATTCGTACATTATAATCGCTAAATTGAGAATTTTCAGCTAAAAAGGCGTCGATTCCGTTATATAGCGCCCGTTGTTTCTTTTTGCCGATCCGAAACTCGGCGGCGCCCAGCGGCGGGGAATGAAAGCTCTTGACTTCCGCCACCACCAGGGTATCCCCCTTTACGGCGATGATATCCAGCTCATAGGGCGGATGGCTATAGTTGCGGTAAACAATCTCATAGCCCGCATCCATCAGAGCGCGGGCGGCCAGTCTTTCCCCTTCACGGCCCAGTTTTCTTTTCTGACCGGTCACAGCTTCTCCTCTTCATCCCGGAGTGTTACAAGATAAGACCTTCATTCCTTTTTTGCCAACACCATTTTATTTGCCCCCTGGATTGACGTTTCTTTTCCTCCACGGAATTTTTAGCCGGGGCTTTTGCGTTTTATTTTCATATAATATTTTCTTTAATAACTGTCCGGATTTTATTAGATTATATTGCTTAAAGATTAACCTTTTCGCACCAAGGATCATTCATGCGTTTTTTTGTTTTTCTCTTTTTTTTAACGGCGTCGCTCCTGGCTCAGCGGGCCGATACGCTCTACATTCTTCAAACCACCGACGTACACGGCAACATTTATCCCTATGACTATTTCACCGATACACCCGATTCCACCCGCGGCCTGGCTAAGATTTATTCCAAGGTGGTGGAATACCGTCAAAACCATAAAAATGTGCTTTTGGTGGATTGCGGCGATCTGATTCAGGGCACGCCGCTGGTGGCCTATTTCAACAAGCACAGCCAGGGACTGCCGCACCCGATGATATTGACCATGAACTACATGAAATATGACGCCTTTGCCGTGGGCAACCACGATATCGAACAATCGCTGTTTGTATATAACAGGGCCGAAAACGAATCCCGTTTTATCTGGCTTTCGGCCAATTCGGTCATGGAAGACGGCGGCACCTATTTTAAGCCATATACCGTCATCGAGCGCAACGGTATCAAAGTGGGTATCATCGGGCTGACCACGCCGGGCATCCCCATGTGGCTGGATGAGGAGCTCTACCCCGGCATCACCTGGCAGGATATGGTTACTCGCGCCCGTATTTTCGCAAAAGAGCTGCGTCCGCAGGTGGATGTGCTGATCGGCATCTTCCACGCCGGTTTTAACGCGGGTTATTCACAAAAACAATCCGAAGCGGCCGGCATACCCAACGAGAACGCCTCGGGCCTGGTCGCCGAACAGATACCGGAGTTTGACGCCGTTTTTGCCGGGCATTCCCACCGGCCGGGACCGATGAAGGCCGGTAAAAAAAATGCCCGATCTTTTGGCAAGAAGGAAACCCTGCGCCTGAATGCCGGTTTTTGGGCCAAAAATCTCGGAGTGGCCCGTTTCATCATCCATGATGATAAATCCGGCCGGCACATCACCGGAAAAAGCGCCTGGCTGGAACCCATGGCCCCGGTCCCGGCAGACAAGGCCATCCTGCAACTGACCCGTCCCTATCATGAAAAAACACGGGACTATATCAACACCCGCATCGGTGTGTTAAAAACCACCCTTGACGCCAGGGAGTCGCGAATAAAGGATACGGCGCTGATGGATCTGATCAACGCCGCCCAACTCGATTACAGTGGTGCCGACATCTCCTTTGCCGCCAGCTTCAATCCCGGCTTTCAACTGCCACCGGGACCGTTGCGCGTAAAAGATGTTTTTGCCATGTATCAATATGAAAATTTTTTATACACCCTGAAAATGACAGGTCAGCAAATAAAGGATTTTCTGGAATACTCCTCGCGCTATTATGATTATAAAGACGGTAAGGTGGTCACCGCCACGGAATGGCCCGGCTTTAATTATGACATGGCCGCCGGGCTGCGCTATGAGATTGACGTACGCAAACCGGTCGGTAAGCGGATCATCAACATGGAGGATATGCGCGGACGGCCCTTTGATCTGAACAAAACCTACACCGTGGCCATGAACAGCTACCGGGCCAGCGGTGGTGGCGGCCATATGGTTTACGCCCATGCCTCCAAAGCTCCGGTCATCAAAAAGTCCAATGAAGACATGCGCAATATTCTGCAGCAATATATCGAAAAGAAAAAAATCATCGATATTCGGCCCGACAATAACTGGAAGGTTATTCCATAAAATAAAACCCCGGATAAATTCCGGGGATTAGGCAAAGGTTGTCAGTACGATAAGGAGTCTTTTTCAGGCAGGACTTTACGTTGCAGGCCGGTATGTCTGGGTACCCGCTATCCTCCGGTTACAATACCCGGTGGATGCGCATCATATTGGTAGCCCCCTCTTCGATGGAGGAACCGGCTACAATGATCAGCTTGTCACCGCTCTTAACCAGTCCGGCCTTTTTGAGATGTTTTTCAAAGCCGGCAATATCCGTATCCAAATCCACCTTTTTTTCAATCAGCGATGGCTCAACGCCCCAATAAAGGGCCATGCGCCGGTAGGAGGCGGTATGACTGGTCAGGGCTAAAATCGGTACATGCGGTCTGTTTTTCGACATCACCCGGCCGGTAAAACCGGACTCGGTAAAAACAACAATGGCGTTGGCCCCGATATCATCGGCGCTGACATTGGCCACA
Source organism: Calditrichales bacterium (assembly GCA_015493745.1). GTDB lineage: Bacteria > Calditrichota > Calditrichia > Calditrichales > J004 > J004. The sequence continues at coordinate 48,131 of WGCN01000015.1, read as the reverse complement.
TGGCAGATGGAGCGGCTGGCCGACATGGGCCGGCGCCCGGATACGGACTCCCGGTTGATACGAAAATAACCGCCTTTTTCCGCCTCCAGGATGATATGGCTCATCATACTTACCGACTCCAGCGGATACTTTCCAAAAGCCGTTTCCCCGGAGAGCATAACGGCATCGCTGCCGTCGAAGATCGCATTGGCCACATCGGAGGCCTCGGCCCGGGTGGGCACGGGATTGGCCATCATGGAATCCAGCATCTGGGTGGCGGTGATTACCGGTAAACCGGCCAGTTGGCATTTTTCAATGATCATTTTTTGAACAACCGGAACTTTTTGCGCCGATATTTCAACACCCAAATCACCCCGGGCTACCATGACGGCATCCGTTTCGGCGATGATGGCGTCTATGTTTTCCACCGCTTCCGGCTTTTCGATCTTGGCAACCACCGGCACGGCCCGGCTGCCCATGCGCTCCTTGATATCACGGATATCGGCTGCCTCCCGTACAAAGGAAAGGGCCACATAGTCCACGCCATGCTCCAGACCGAACTGTAAATCACGTAAATCCTTTTCCGTCAGGGAGGCTTCGGAAATCTCCACGCCGGGCAGATTGATCCCTTTGCGGTCATAGAGAATGCCGCCGATGACCACCTCGCAAAAAACATCGGTGGCCGTCGTTTTCTGCACCTTCATCTGAATCAGGCCGTCATTGATCAGAATATTGTCATCCGGTTTAACATCGTTGGGCAGATTTTTATAGGTTGTGCTCACCTTGTACTGATCGCCGGGAATATCATCGGTGGTGATGGTAAACAGTTCCCCGGCCTTTACCCGCACCGGTCCGTCGGCAAAGGTGCCGATACGGATTTTGGGGCCCTGTAAGTCCATCAGAATGGCTATGGGTATGTTCAGGCGGCGGGATATTTTACGGATACGTTCCATGTTGTCCAGATGCGATTCATGGCTGCCGTGGGAGAAGTTTAAACGGGCTATGTTCATGCCGTTTTTCATCAGCGCCTCCAGCATCTCGTCGCTGTTACAGGCCGGACCGATGGTACATATAATCTTGGCGCGCTTTTTCATAATTGTCCCTGATTTTCCTTCTATGGTTGTCTAAGGTTTTAATTTACGGCTATCGTATCCGCACTTTCGGCCAAAAAGCCGTCAAAACAAGTGTTTGCCGCAAAAATCATCTGGCTTCTTCTTCAATCTGAAAAACCGGGCGGATATCCACGGGCAGATCCTTTAGCTTCGCGGTCATCTTTTTCAGGATGGCCGACTCACCGGCATAGCGCTCGATCATGGCCTTGCTGCCGGCATAATCGCCCCGGGCCTGGATCATCAATAAGCGGGTGGCCAGTTCCTTCAGCACCTTCGGGGCCTTCTGAAAATCCACCGCCATGCGGTCGCTTTCCTCGTTATAGACATAGGCTCCGTTTTCATACATATAGTTTAAAATAATGGCATTGCCCGCCCCGTGGGCCTCATTGACGCCAAAACGCACCGAACGAAAAACACCGGCTAAAAAGCTGACCCATATCTCCTTTGCGAATTCGGGCCTGAATACCCCTTTTTCGATCATATAAAAATTGTTATACATGCCCAGCACATCGGCCTTGCACTCCTCAATGGTGGAATAGGTTTCCTTCAGTTCGCTCTTCACCTCCGTTTTACGTCCGTTCAACACCAGCTTTCCCGGACCGATGCCGTGGCTCATTTCGTGCATCAGGGTGTGGTTAAAAAAACCATCAAAAGTCACCCAATCCACTTCATCCTTTTCGATCACCCTTTCCGCTATGGGCCTAAGCAGTTGTTTAAACTTGGCTTCATGGATGTTTTTCAGCATCACCTTTTTACTGCCCTTGGCCTCGCGTACCCGCTCATCGTTGGGCAGATTGAAAGCCAGGGTCTGGATATTGGCGCGGGCATCTCCGGAGGCAAACACCTCCTGTACCACCACGATGGGCGATTCTCCGCCGCGGTTAAAATTCTTATACCGGTCTTCAATGGGCAGATGCTTTTCCATATCGTCCAGATAACCGGCAAACACCTTCAGCTTAGCGCTTTCCTCCGGATCACGAAGGGTTAAAAAACATTCAAAGGCCGCCTTATAGTTAAACAATCCGTCCTCATAAACTTCATAGGGCCCGATCACCACTTCGATGGTATGATCCTTCAGATCCATCCAGTCCATATCGCTTTGGAAATAGTCATTGCTTAAAAAAGCTTCAGCCCGGCTCAGGAGATATTTTTTAAGGGAGGGATTGTCGGCATATCCCGCCGCCTCCCGCAACAGGGTGGCCGCCCGGGTCAGTTCATCCTTATAGATTTCGGAATAAGGAATGGCCACAAGCTTGTCACCCCGGCGACGGATGACCGTGAACTCCGAGGTAAAGGCCGCGCGGTCCTGCGGATGGCTTTCCAGCCAGGATTCGAACTCCTCCTTGCTCATATCGGCGGGATAAAAATTGGCCCCGGCCGGTTTGCTGGCCGTGCCGTAAAAGGGCTTGTCATGGTCAAGGCGGTCGAAGGGCCCGTACATGATGTCAAAATAAGCCCGGCGGGCACGCCCCGACGCTGTGGTATCCGCGGCCAGCTTACGGGCTATTTCCTCATTCCGGTCATAAACCTGTTTCAGGAAAATCGTATCCATGATTTGGGCGGCATGAAACAGCTTTTCAAGAACCACTTTTTGACGATCATCCAACAGACTATGGTCGTAACGGATTTCCGTCGGCGCAAATTGTTTAACTTTTTCAGCTAAGTTCATTCCATCCTCCCGTGTGGATTGGGGTTGAGAGCAGCCCCACAAAAACGTGGCCAAAAGAAAAAGAATCATATATTTCATATCTCACTCCTCAGATTAAAATTTTTACCGGTCTTCCGGGAAAACTCCCGTTATTTAAACAGCAACTTCAGATAAAACAGGGGATTGGCCAACTGTTTCTTGGGTACGGCATTACGCATCATGCCCGAAATAATGTCCCGCACCTCCTCACTACGTTCCGCCTTGCCAATGACAAAATTAAGCAGCGCCTGGTGTCTGCCCACCTTTTGCAGCCGGGTACTCACAGACAATTCATTGCCCAGCTTTTTCCATAAATGGTAATCATACTCCTTCAGGGACTCCTCCGAGACATCGTCGCGCAGCAGGGCGCGAAAGGCCGTTTCGGCGGCAAACTTACCGGAATAGAGGGCATTGCCGATCCCCTCACCGGTAAAGGGATCGATCAGGCCGGCGGCATCACCGAGCAACATAAAGCCGTCGCCATGATTTTGTCGGTGCAGACTGCCCACGGGCAGGTTCCAGCCCCGGGGCTCTTCCATGGGCTTGGCCGCGGCAAAACGTTTTTTAAAGACTTCATTCTCCAGAGCCGCCGCCAATACCCTTTTCAGATCGATTTTTTCTTTTTTGATGGTATCGTGGAGCATACCCACCCCCACATTGGTCCAGCCCCCGGCCAGGGGAAAAATCCAGAAATATCCCGGCTGGGTTTCCCGCAGATAGTGAATCTCTATCTGGTTGTCACGGGTTTGCACTCCCGTATAATATTGACGCAAGGCCACCACCCAATGCCGGGGATCGTGATTGTACAACCCGCTTTTGCGGGCCACAATGGAATTAAATCCGTCGGCGCCCAGCACCAGCCGCCCCTGAAACTCAACGGTCCCGCCGCTTTCCCCGTATCGTCCCCTTACCCCGCAAACTGTCTCTTCCTCATCCCATAGCAAACCGGTGACCTTAAAACCGTTCTCCACCCGATCGGCAACCCGGGAAGCCTTTTCAAACAACAGGGCATCAAACTCTTTTCTTTTGATCAGCAAGCCGCCGGGCATTTTCAAATGACGGTTTTCACTCAGACCGATACTCAGTTGATGGCCGGAAGGGCTGCCGAAAAGGATGCTGTCTATCCGGCAATGGGCCAGACGGGAGGCCTCTTCTAACAGATCAAGCTCCTTCAGGATGGTCATCGATTTTCCGGAAACAGCGTCGCCGCATATCTTGTCACGGGGAAAATGCTCTTTGTCGATCAATAAAACGGACAGGTCATATTTTTTGGCAAACAGCGTCGCCGCCGCCCCGGCGGGTCCACCGCCGACAATTATCAGGTCATATTTCATTTAGGCTCTGTTGGTAAGTGTGTAACAGGCCGAAATTAAACCCGGACTAATTTTATAGCAATATTATGTGATCAAAGCTATACATTTGATGGCATAATTTTGTAGATTCACCGTTTATTATTAACAATCATCGAAAATTGCAGGAAGAATTGAAATGCAGGTATATAACAACATCCTCGACGCCATTGGCAACACCCCCATCGTAAAACTAAACCGCATGGTTCCGGAAAACGGCCCCAATGTTTATGTAAAGCTTGAATATCTTAACCCGGCGGGCAGCATCAAGGATCGCATCGCCCGTCACATCATACAACGGGCGGAAGAAAAAGGCGAGTTGAAACCCGGCGGCACCATCGTTGAGAACACTTCGGGCAACACCGGCGCCGGTTTGGCCATGGTAGCGGCGGTTAAGGGGTATAATGCCATCTTTACCATTCCCGATAAGATGAGCAGTGAAAAAATAAATTTCATGAAATCCTTTGGCGCACGGGTAGTGGTAACCCCCACCAGCGTTCCGGCCGAATCCCCGCAAAGTTACTATGAAACGGCCAAGCGCATTGCCCGGAATACCGAAGGGGCCTTCTACGTTAACCAATATCATAACCCTTCCAACCCCGAGGCGCATTATCAATCCACCGGCCCCGAGGTTTGGGAGCAGATGGATGGTAAAATAGACTATTTCGTCGCCGGCATCGGCACCGGCGGCACATTGAGCGGTACGGCCCGTTATCTCAAGGAAAAGAATCCCGATATCAAAATCATCGCCGTAGACCCGGAAGGTTCTGTTTTTTATGACTACTTTAAACATGGCAAACCGGGCGAACCCAAGGTTTACAAGCTGGAAGGGATTGGCGAGGATATGATGGTCGACGCCATGGATTTTTCCGTTGTCGATGACATCATTCAGGTCAACGACGAACAAGGTTTTCAAACCACGCGCAAAATGGCGCGACTGGAAGGTATATTTGCCGGCGGCTCCTCCGGGGCGGCGGTTTGGGGCGCCCTGCGGATAGCGACCCAAATCCCAAAAGATAAAAACGTACTGGTGATTCTACCGGATACCGGCTTCCGCTACCTCTCCAAGGTTTACAATGACCAGTGGATGATGGACAACGGCATCGCTCTGGAACAGACCCGGGAAACCCTGGGTGACATCATCGCTTCCAAGGGCGAACAAAAACTTCTGACCACGGGCAGCAACATGCTGATCAAGGATGTTATTCATCTGATGCGCTCCAACAACGTGTCGCAATTGCCCGTGATCGATGACGGCCAGTATATCGGTATGATCAGCGAATCGCGTATCCTGGAATACCTGCTCAATGACAATACCTCGTCGGATAACGCCATCTCGCAACTGGTAGATACCCATACGCCCCTTTTCTCGGCCCAGACTCCGGTATCCGCCGGACTGGAACATATGAAGAAAGGACACAGTTCGCTGATGGTGAGCGGGGAATCGGGTAAATTGCATATCATTACAAAAATTGATATGCTGGAGTTTCTTGAATAATTTTAGCATGTATCCTTTTATATCGCCACAGTTTTTCTTATTTTAAAATTTCTGTCGGCAGAAGGACATTATAAATTAAGACTTGTGATTTTTCGTCGAGTTTATCCATAGCTTCTCAAGTGAAACGGATTCTTATACATGAATAGAAAATATCTTATCATTTTTCTTCTCCTGTTCTCTACGCTTTATGCTCAGGACAAACGCAAGGTGGCGCTCGTTCCCTTTGACAATAAAGGCCCCACCCGCATTGACTGGATCAGCGGCGCTATCGAATACCTGTTGAGCAACAAACTTTCGGTTGCCTCCGGGTTTTATGTGATAGACAGGAAAACCATGCAAAGGGCTTTTTCCGAAATCGGTTTCACCAAGGGGGTAACCTCGGACAGGGTTTCCATCCAACTGGGACGGATCACCGGCGCCGAGGTGGCCATTTCCGGAACCTATACCGATTCCGCTTCCCTGATCAAACTGAATGTATACTATTACAACACCAATAACGGTAACCGCATTTTTGAAGAAACCATTGCCATCCGTGAAAACCAACTGGTTCAGGCGGCCGATAAAATCATCGACCGGCTCGTTCATATATCCGGCGTACCCATTTCCCAACGGGAAAAGGCGCTGATGGCCCGCTCTCTTACCAAAAAACCCAAGGCCTTTGAAAGCTTCATCAAGGCCTATATCGAAAACAACAAGCCCCGTCGCAATCCGGATATTGTCATCGGTCTGTTCCGGCAGGCGATTATGGCGGACAAGAATTTCTGGGAGGCCTACTATAACCTGGGCATCGTTTACTTCAATAACAAACGTTATAACGAAGCACTAAACCAATTCAATAAAATCATCAAAGCCCTGCCCAACTTCGACAAGCCCTATTACGGACGCGGCCTGATCTACGAGAAACAGAAAAAGTACGACCTGGCCATTGCCGACTTCAACAAGGTTCTGGAATTTAATCCCAATGATTTCAAGGCCTACTACTATCTGGGTAAAATCAGTATCCTGAACAAGGAATATAAAAAGGCCAAAAAATATCTCGATGAAGCGGCCAACCTGAATCCGGAATATGCGCCGGTCTACTATGAATACGGCAACCTGGCCGTAGCCACCAACAAGATGCGCTCCAGCATCAACGACTACCGCCGGGCGGTGGAACTGGATCCGGGCAACATCCGCTTCCGGGCCACCCTGGGCGAGGTTTATTACCGTTCCCAGATTTATTACAACGCCCTGCTGGAATTTGACGCCATCCTGAAGAAAAAGCCCAATCATGCCGTGGCCAACTTCATGCGCGGGGTGACCATCTATAAGCAAGCGGTACTGGAAGAACTGGTCGAAGCCTTTCTGGACATGCTGGATGAAGCTTCCGGTTCTAAAAAAGCGGTTAAGGAAAAAGGTTTTAACAAAAAGAGCACCATCGATCCGGTGAAAAAAGGCAAGGTCTATCAGGACATGGTGGCGGCCTTTACCAAAGCGGCCCAGGCCCGGCCCCGGTTTATGCAGGCCACATTCAACCTGGCCCTGACCTATCTGGAAATGGGCAACTATCCCCTGGCCGAAAACTATTTCAAGAAGACCATACAGATCGCCCCCACCTTAATCAAGGCCTATACCAAGCTGGCCGAGGTTTACGAAAAAACCAACCGTCTGCCGCTGGCCATTGAGCAATACCGCAAGGTCTTTTTTATCGAACCGGCCATATTTGTGCGTCAACCCACCCTGGGGCCGGAACATCAGTACCGCAATATCTTTAAGGAATTCATGTCGGAACTGAACACCCGGTTAAAGCGCAATCCCAATGATGTAAAAAGCAATCTTACCCTGGCCAAGGTTTTTAAAGCCCAGGGCTATAACGGCAAAGCGGCCAATATCCTGCGTAAGGTGCTTAGCCGCCAGCCCAATAACCGTGAAGCCAAAAGCATGCTGGCGGCTATCGAAAAGGGTGACCGCCGCCGTTGATATCCGCTTCGTTTTACCTCTTCTAAAAAGCTTCTATCCTTTTCAGATAGGCGTTGTAGGCCCCGCGGATATCCTCCAGGGTATCCCGGCCGAACTTCTCTAAAAAGGCATTGGCAATAACCGGCGCCACTACCGCTTCGCATATCACCGCTGCCGCCGGCACCGCGGTCACATCACTACGCTCCACATGCGCCTTGTAACTCTCCTTGCTGTCGATATCCACCGAATGTAACGGTTTCATCAGGGTGGGGATCGGTTTTTTAGCGATGTGCAGAACGATATCCTCACCCGTGCTCATGCCCCCTTCAATGCCCCCGGCATTGTTCGAAGAATGATAAAATCCTTTATCACGGTCATAATGGATTTCATCATGCACCGCGGAACCGGGTCGGCGGGCGGTTTCAAAGCCCAGCCCCACTTCCACCCCTTTTACCGCCTGTACGGACATCAGAGCCATGGCCAGTTGGGCGTCCAGCTTGCGGTCCCATTGCACATAGGAACCCAGTCCCGGCGGCAGCCCGCGGATGATGACCTCAATCACCCCGCCCAGCGTGTCGCCCTCCTGCTTGGCCCGGTCAATGGCGGCGATCATTTCCCTTTCGCCCTTTTCCGAAAGACAGCGTACCGGAGAAGCGTCGGCTTTTTCATTGATATTACCGGACAGCGCGGAGGTCATTTGCGAACGATCCGCTTTAACGGGCCCCAATTCCAATACATGCGAATGAATCTCTATGTCAAAAAGATAAAGCATTTCCCGCACCAAAGCCCCCACGGCCACGCGCATGGCCGTTTCGCGGGCACTGGAGCGCTCCAGCACATTACGCATATCACGGAAGTTATATTTCAGAGCCCCGGAAAGATCGGCATGACCGGGACGCGGCCGGCGCACCTCTTTTTTAGAAACACCCTCCCCCACTGCCATAATCTCCGTCCAGTTCTTCCAGTCACGGTTGCGTAACAGAACACTGACGGGACTGCCGAGCGTCTTTTCAAAACGGATGCCGGAAAGGATCTCCACGGCATCTTTTTCAATCTGCTGGCGCCGTCCCCGGCCATAACCCTGCTGGCGGCGATGCAGCTCATGATTGACGCGGACGAGATTCACCGGCACATTGGCCGGCAGGCCCTCAATTACAGCCATCAGGCCGGGGCCATGGGATTCCCCGGCGGTGAAATATCGAATCATATCTTCCTCATACAAAAATGCGGATGAAAGCAGACTGCCCAAAGCACTGCTTAAAACAGGCGCTTTCTTTTATCAGCGTAACAGTTTTATCTTTTCGATGATGGCGTTGGCCATCTCATCGGTGGTGGCGTTTCCGCCCATATCGGGGGTCAGATGGTGCCGCTCGGATAAAAAGAGAACAATGGCCGCCTGGATACGGTCGGCTTCCTTGCTAAAGCCCAGATGGCGCAGCATCATATTGGCCGATAAAATCGTGGCCAGCGGATTGGCGATGCCCTTCCCGGCAATATCCGGCGCGCTGCCGTGCACCGATTCGAATACCGCCATCTCGTCACCGATATTGGCTCCGGGGACCACACCCAATCCCCCCACCAGACCGGCACACAGATCGGAAATGATGTCCCCGTACAAATTACCCAGAACCATGACATCAAACTGTTCGGGATGCATCACCAACTGCATGGCGCAATTATCAACGATGATCTCTTTGTAGGTGATATCCGGATATCTGGCGGCCACTTTGCGCACGCTGTCCAGAAAAAGACCGTCGCTCTTTTTCATGATATTGGCCTTATGCACGGCATGGATGGTGTGGCGTTTATTGCGATGGGCCCACTCAAAGGCCGATTTGGCGATACGGGTGGAAGCGGCCTCGGTGATGATCTTCAGGCTCTGGGCCACGCCGGGCGCCACATCCTGCTCCAGACCGGCGTAGAGGTCTTCCGTGTTTTCACGAAAGATCACCAGATCGATCGGCTTGTGATGCACGGAAATACCCAGGGCGGAGCGCACGGGGCGTATATTGGAGTACAGCTCCAGGGCCTTGCGCAATCCGACGTTAACGGAGGTGAAACCTTTGCCGATGGGGGTGGTCAGCGGCCCCTTCAGAGCCACCTTGTTTTTACGAATGGATTCAACGGTTTCCTCCGGCAGGGTGGTATCGTATTTGTCCAGCGCCCCGGCGCCGGCGTCCACAATCTCCCAGTCTATCACCACCCCGGCAGCGGCGATAACCTTGCGCGCGGCAGAGGTAACCTCCGGCCCGATGCCATCCCCGGGGATAAGGGTTACTTTTACGGATTTTTGTTTTGTGCTCATTTTATTGGCTCCTGATTGAAATTAAAGCGTTGAAGATACAAAAAAAATGTCAATTACTCCCAATTATCGGTGTAATTTTTGGCATCATATTAACATTATCCTCTATTTTATCGACAATTGACGAGCACCATTGAACTTTAAGGGACGAATTGAACTATGAAGGTTACCGAACATCTGGAAAAAGCTAAGAAAACATTAATCAGTTTTGAGATCATTCCGCCGCGGCGGGGCGGGGATATCCAAAGCCTGCTAAAACTGGTGGATGACCTGGCGCAGTACAATCCCCCTTTTATCGACATCACCAGTCATGCCGCCGAGGTGATTTACGAGGAAACGCCGGAAGGCATCAAGCGCAAAACTAAACGCAAACGCCCGGGCACCCTGGGCATCTGCGCGCTGATCCAAAAAAAATACAATATCGACGCCGTGCCCCATATCCTCTGCCGCGGCTTTACCCGCGAGGAGACCGAAGACTTTCTGATCGACCTGCAGTATCTGGAAATTAAAAATGTGCTGGCCGTGCAGGGGGATGACAGCGGTTATAAAAAACCGGTGCCCGACGGACGCACCACCAACAAGTACGCTTCGGATCTGGTGCGCCAGGTAAAAGAGATGAACGAGGGCCACTACCTGGAAGACAACCTGCTGGATGCCAAACCTTCCAATTTTTGTATCGGCGTGGGCGGCTATCCGGAAAAGCACTTCTCCGCACCCAACCTGGATACGGATATCTATTATCTAAAGAAAAAGATCGAGGCCGGCGCCGAGTATATTGTTACACAGATGTTCTTTGACAATAAGGTCTATTTCGACTTTGTCGACCGTTGCCGGTCCGAGGGCATCGATGTGCCGATCATCCCCGGTTTGAAGATCATTACCCGCAAATCAAACATCACCTCCCTGCCGCGTACCTTTCATATCGATCTGCCCGTGGAACTCTCGCGGCAAATTCTGGACGCCTCCGCCGATGATGTTGCCGAAATCGGCATAGAGTGGACATTGAAACAGGCCCGCGAGCTGATGGAGCATAATGTGCCCTCCATCCATTTTTATGTTATGCAAAACACCACGCCCATCAACACCCTGCTGGACCGGCTGATTTCCTGAGCCGTTCATTCTTATTGGCTTTTATCCTCTTCCAGTCCGGATCGGAAAAGAGATGCGGGCGGGCCGGATAGTGCAGGGAATAAACGTCCGGTTCCCTCCGCCAGCCGTGAAAGCGGAGTAAAACGCCCCTGTTTCCCGGCTTCGCGGCCGTCGGTTATCCCCCTATGGAACCGCTCTGTTTTTTTCGATTGAAATAATCCTTGCGATTGTGTATGTTCAGGAGTTAGTTCGACAAACTAATTAACTTCCTGAGCTGTATTAAATGAACATATGCAATCGACTGTTAATTGTCTTTTTCTCTTTACTGTTTCTTCAAGCCTGTCATCACGGGCAGATGCTCCACCCCCGGCCGGTGAAACCGGTACCGGAGGCGGAAAGTTTCCGTACGGGACTGGACAATCTGCTGCTTTCCAACGCGGAAAGGTTTAAGGGCAAGCGTATTGGCCTGATCACCAACCCCAGTGCTGTGGATGCCCGGATGCGTCCTTCCTATGTGCGTATTTATGAACATCCCGGTTTAAACCTGGTCGCGCTTTACGCTCCGGAACACGGCCTTTTTAGCGCCGCCGAAGCCGGGGAAAAGGTCGGCTATGCCACCGAACCGCGCTTCAACCTTCCCGTGTACAGCCTGTATGGCAAAACACGCATCCCCACTCCGGAAATGCTTAAGGATGTCGATGTGTTGATCTTTGACATTCAGGATATCGGTATTCGCAGTTACACCTATATATATACCATGGCCAATGCCATGAAAGCGGCCGCGCGCGATCATAAGGAGTTTATCGTTCTCGACCGTCCCAATCCTCTGAACGGCATTACGGTAGAGGGCAACATCACCCGGGAACCCTTTTATTCCTTTGTGGGCATGTACCCCATTGCTTACCGACACGGCATGACCACCGGCGAATTAGCCACCATGTTCAATGACGCTTTCGGCATTGAATGCGACCTTTCGGTTGTTCGCATGAGCGGCTGGGAGCGTTCCATGTTTTGGCCGCAAACCGGCCGTAGCTGGGTACCCACCTCACCCCATGTTCCCCATTGGAAAACGGCCCTGTTTATGCCGGCCACCGGGCTGATCGGCGAATTGCTCAGCGTGAATATCGGCGTGGGCTATACCTCTCCCTTTGAGCTTTTGGGCGCGCCGTGGATTGACGCCCTGGATTTTACCCGGCGGCTGAACGAACTGCATTTGCCCGGCGTCTATTTCCGTGCCACCCGCTTTAAACCCTATTACAGTGTGTTTAAGGGCGAAATGTGTTACGGTATTCAGATACATATCAGCGATGAGCAGGCTTTCCGGCCTTTCGAAGCCGGATTGTATTTACTGAAGTTTTTATATGACCGGTATCCCGGTCATTCACCCTTTGCCAAAGAAAACCGTTTATCATCCTTCCATAGAACGGCCGGCAGCGATCAAATATACTCCGATATACTTGAGGGGAAGAGTATAGAGGACATTCGCGCCGGCTGGGAGGATGAATTACAAGCATTTTTAAAAATCCGTAATAAATATTTACTCTACTAAGAGGAGACCTCCGTATGAGCCAAAATCTGATTTCGGCATTGTTATTTGCAACCCCTGAGAACCACTACACCGATACCCTGCGCTCCCTGGCCTCCCAGGATGTTCGTAACATCGAAATCGTGTTGATGCATCAGGCCAACTACACCCCGGATTCCGCCGGCATTGAGCAAATCATCAAGGGCCGTTTCCCCGTAAAAACCGTCTCCTGCGATCAGGACGTCAAGAGCAGCCAGCTTAACGCCGGTTTTAAGGCCTGTAAGGGGGCCTTTATTATGTTGGCCGACAATGCCTCCTCGAAGATTGAATTCAAAATCGGAGCCGCCGAGTTGTTTCTGCTGGCCATGAGCCGGGAGAAGGAAAGCAGTATGGTTTACTCGGACTATGAACGCATCACCGGCGATACCGTGGAAGAAATCCGCCTGCTGAAACATCATACCGGCCGCGTCCGGGATAATCAGGATTTTGGCCCCGTCTGGTTCCTTTCCCATGACGCGTTAAAAAAAGCCGGATATATCGATGAAGACATCAAATTCGCTCCGCTCTATGATCTGCGCCTGAAAATGGCCCGCCAGGGGCGGCTGATTCATATCGCCAACCGTTATGCCGGTTCCCTGTACAGTGTAACCGCCGAAGGTAAGGGCCACAACGTTTTTGATTACCTCCTGGCCTCCAAAGAGAGCCAGTTGGAAGCGGAAAATATTTTATCCGCCCATTTAAAAGAGATCAACGCTTATCTGGCCCCCGGCGCGCATTACACCCCCTGTGACATCCGGCAGGGGGAATTGCAGGCCTCGGTCATCATTCCGGTCAATAACCGCCCGGTTTTTATCGGCCAGGCCATCGAATCGGTACAGGCCCAAACGGTAAAAGAGGTAGAGGTGATTGTCGTGGTCAACGGCGGTCCCAACGATCCCACCGTGGACGCCGTGAAGGAATATATGGAAGGCGGTTCAAAATACGACGCCTCCAGGCCGGTCGTTCGCCTGCTGGTTTATGAAATTAACAACCTCGGGCTGTGTCTGAACATGGGCGCCCGTGTGGCCCGGGGCACCTACTATGTGCAACTGGATTCCGACGACCGTCTTAAGCCCGATGCCGTGGAAAAGATTCTGGCCGTATATGCTTCGGATCCTAAAATCGGTATGGTGATCGGTTCCTACGAAGTGTGGCAAAAGCAGGAAGATGGATCCGTCACCCGCATGGAAGACCTGCCGGTGGTAACCCATGACGAATGGACAGAAGAGAACGGCCGCAACAACCTGTTGCGCATAAACGGCGCCGGGGCCCCCCGTTCCATTCCCATCGAGCTTATCCGCCGCATTGGTTTTAGCGTGAACGAGGAACCCTATGCCCGCAACTATGGCGAGGACTACGGCATGGTGTTAAGAGTCAGTGAACAACACCGCATCGGCCGTGTTTGGGATGCCATTTATGAGGTGATCCGTCATTCGGGCGGCACCGACCATTCCATTGATCAGGCCACCATCGACCGTAACGATGAAGCCAAGGATTTTATGCGCCTGGAGGCCATTTTGCGCCGACAGGAATTGAACGGTTCCCGGTAAGAGCTGTTTTAGTGAACCTCCCCATTAAATGGAAACAGTATGAAAAAAACGACGATTGTCGGTGTGGATGGCGGCGCCACCAAGGTGAGCGCCTGGCAGGTCATCTTCAACCACGAAAAGAAAATTTTCTGCCTGGGTGATCATAACGCGGAAGGGAAATACGCGGACATACCCGGATTTTTAAGCGACTTTACCCCGGTGGATGTGGCCGTGCAATTCAAAGAACTGGCGGAAGGCCACATCCGGCAGACGGATGAGGAGAAGCAACAGGAAACGGTGTATGTGGAAGCCTGCGCGCGGGCGATTCTGAAGATCGCCCGGGCCACCGCCGCCGACAACCTGATCATCGGTATCGGCATGCCGGGATTAAAAACCGCCGATAAAAGAGGCATTAATGTTGTTGCCAATGGTCCGCGTATGCTGCATTACAGTGATTTGCTGGAAGAACGGCTGCGGCTGGAAAATATTCAACTGGCCTCCCCCATTGCCCGCCTGGGCAGTGACGCCGATTATTGCGGCATCGGCGAGAACTACGCTGAAGACGGGGCCTTTCGTCCGGTCGAAAATGCCTATTATCTCGGCGGAGGCACCGGTGTGGCCGACGCCCTGAAACTGCACGGGACCCTGGTACCGTTTGATCAGACCAAATCCTGGCTGGCCAAAACCTGGGAGATGAAGTATACCGACGGACGTTCCCTGGAACGTTTTTGCTCCGCCTCGGGCATTCAAAGCATCTATGCCGACCTTAGCGGTATGGATATCCGCGAGCTTAACGCCGCGGGGCTTTTCCCGCCACAGATAGCCCGCAAGGCGCTTGAGGGGGATGAGGCTGCCGTTACAACCTTTCGGGCGGTGACGGAAGCCCTGGCCGCCATTATTTACGAACGGCTGGAAACGCTTTATTGCGGATGGCAAAAGACTTTTGAGTTTATGAATCCCAACCGTGACGCCCTGGCCGGTGATCATCCTTATCGGGGCTCATGGTTTGATAAGGTGATTCTGGGGCAGCGCCTGGGGCAGCTCTATGTGGATGAGGCCGGGCAAAAAGTACTTGCCACCCCCTTGCAGGCTCTTCTGGAAGAGAAAATTAAACACAGCACCTGTCTGGATGACAAAGCCAGGAAACACTATGCGCAGGTTTCGCAGTTTCTGATCCCGTCGCACCTGAGAGAGGCTCCGGCCCTGGGCGCGGGTATCGATGCCTTTTTTTCCTGGGAAAACGAGGGGTAACCATGTTAGAAGCCAACAGCATACCATCAAGCGAGCCGCTTATTGACGTCGGTATCATTTTGCCGGAAGACGGTCTGAACAAAGTAAGCCTTACCCTGCCCGCCGAGCCGCTTTACCGCGCCGTCTGTGACGGAAAGGCGAGCGATCTGCAACCCGGTTCGCAACTCAGCCTTTCCTTTGACCACGGTATTTTACATCTGGAAAGCGGTTTGCCGGAACAAACCGCCCGGCGGGAAATCCGTATCGAAGCACGGGATCCGCAAAGGAGCATTGCCCCCAAAAGCGGTATTCGCGTTTCGCCGGTGGTGGCCGGCCGCGGCTTTCACTGGCAAAAAAAGATTGATGTCTATCTGCCGGATACCCTGATCTTCCGCCATTATGAAGACTCCATGACCCTGACCAACGAATTGCCCCTGGAACATTATGTAATGTGCGTGGCCACATCGGAGATGAGCGCGGCCTGCCCGGCGGCGTTGATCGAGTCGCAGACCATCGCTGCCCGATCCTGGTTACTGGCCAATGTCGAACAAAAACACAAGGCCCTGGGCATGGATGTATGCAATGATGACTGCTGCCAGCGTTATCAGGGAAGCACCTTCCTCTCCCTGCAATCCATTCAGGGAGCGCTTTCCACCAACGGGCAGGTTCTGATGTACGGCGAAGCCATCTGTGACGCGCGCTATTCCAAAAGCTGCGGCGGTATGATGGAAAGCTTTGACGCCGTCTGGCCGGGGTACAAGCTCCCCTATATGGTGGTAAAGCCAGACGCCCCCGAAGCCGAGGCCGCAAAGTACCGGCACCTGGATCTGCGCAAGGAGGCCGCGGCACGCGACTGGATCACCGCCACGCCGCGCAGTTGGTGCAGCCCCGCCCATATACCGGAAACGGAGCTAATAAAATATCTGGGCAACGTGGATCAGGATGCCGCCTATTTCCGGTGGAAAATCGAGATCCGCCAGCAGGAACTGACCGCCGCTTTAAAAAAATATGCCCGGCTTAATATCCGCGCCGTATTATCGCTGTTGCCGGAAAAAAGAGGCGGCTCCGGCCGGGCAACAGAGCTGTCCATCGTCTACTACCCCGATGAGAGTACCAAAACCGCCGTTTACAAGGCCCGATCCGAATATGAGATCCGCCGCATCCTCTCCGAACAGTTTTTATACAGCTCGGCCATTGTGGTTAAGCTGAAGGATATTTCGGGCGCGATTCCCGGCATTTTCGAAATATCCGGCGCCGGTTGGGGACATGGCGCCGGCCTGTGTCAGATTGGCGCCCTGGGCATGGCCTTGCACAACAAGCCCACGGAAGAAATACTGGCACACTACTACCCCAACAGCTATCTGAAAAAAATATACGACTAATCGTTAAAATTTACGGAGCCCCCATGCAGAAATCCCGCCGTGAGGCCTGGGGCTGGATACCCAGCCTGTACTATGCCGAAGGATTGCCTTACATCGTTGTTATGACGGTATCGGTGATTATGTATAAAAGACTGGGCATCTCCAATACGGATATCGCCTTATACACCTCCTGGCTTTATTTACCGTGGGTGATCAAGCCCTTCTGGAGCCCGCTGGTGGATATCATCCGTACAAAACGCTGGTGGATCGTCACCGCTCAACTGGTATTGGGCGCCGGTTTTGCCGGGGTGGCTTTCACCATCCCCGTAGAGAGTTTTTTTCAATACACGCTGGCCTTTCTGTGGCTGCTGGCCTTTTCCTCGGCCACGCACGATATCGCCGCCGACGGCTTTTACATGCTGGGTCTGGATGAGCACGACCAGGCCTGGTTCGTCGGTATCCGCAGCACATTTTACCGTCTGGCCATGCTGACGGGACAGGGGCTCCTGGTCATTGTGGCGGGAACGATTGAAGAAAACAGCGGTCTGCAAAGTGTTGAGATTGCCGTGGAGGTCTCTCCGCAATATAGCCACCAGCAGATCATTTCCCCCGATGAGCTTGCACCGCCGCCCGCCTCCTCCACACAAGCCATCCTGGTGGAACCGGCCCGGCTGGAGCTTAACACGCATCCCATCTCCAAAGAGACCTATGACTCCCTGATTACCCGGGCGCGGGAATGGAACATTCTCCATAAACACATTCAGCGCCCGCTAACCGCCGAACAAAAACGGGAAGCCGAGGGACACTCTCTTTGGCATGAATATGTTTCACAGCCCCTTGGCCATTTTTTACGTGAATATTTCGGCGACGCCAACCGGAAGCCGCCCAACCATACCGGCAATATCGGTATGCTGGCCGTTTACCTGGCCCAAGAGCCCGGAGCGGATGAAACCGTTGTGGTCAACATCGGCCGGGTACACGGCGATAAAAGCATTGCGCTGGTCGGAGAAGGACGTCTGGAATTTACCCGCGATAACTGGAAGACCCCGGCCCTGGTGCCGGTGCAGATCGACCCTAAACTGAAAAGCGCCAGCCAGGCCGTGTTTAAGCTGCAAAGCGGCAATGTGGAGCTGGCCTGGATCGTCACCTTTTTGTTACTGGCCGCGCTGTTTGTCCTGTTCTCTTTCTACCATCGCTATGCTTTGCCCCGCGTGGAAAAGAGTATCGAAATGCCGGCCATCAAGACCATTTTCAAGGAGTTTTTGGAAACCTTTGTGCTCTTTTTCAAAAAGAAGGATATAGGCCGTATTTTACTTTTTCTGATGCTCTACCGCTTTGCCGAGGCTCAACTGGTTAAACTGGCCTCGCCTTTTTTACTGGACGCCCAGGAAGCCGGCGGCCTGGCTCTGACCACGGGACAGGTGGGCTGGGTCTATGGCACGGTGGGTCTGATTTCACTAACCATTGGAGGTCTGTTGGGAGGCTTTCTGGCCGCCCGGGACGGCCTGAAGTACTGGCTGCTGCCGATGACCTTTGCCATCAACCTGCCGGATGTGGTCTATGTGCTGCTTTCCTATTACCAAACCGATAATATCTTCTGGATCAATGTGGCCGTGGCCATAGAGCAACTGGGATACGGCTTTGGCTTTACCGCCTATATGTTGTACATGATTTATGTCTCCGAATCGGGTAGTCACAAAACGGCCCACTTTGCCATCACCACCGGCTTTATGGCCCTGGGGATGATGATACCGGGAATGTTCAGCGGCTGGCTGCAGGAACAGATCGGCTACCAGAACTTTTTCATCTGGGTGATCATATCGATCATCCCGGCCATCTGGGTAACGCGTTTCATAAACATTTCACCCGAGTTCGGTAAAAAGAAACAGGCCTAAGGCAGGGAATCCACCTTGGTGCCTACCAGTCGCAGGGAACGGCTGCCATTGCCCGACTGCGGGGACGTTACCTGGATATTTATATAAACCTGGGTATCCTTCAGGCTGTCGCCCGGGGCCCAGCTAAAGGAAAACTCGGTGCTGCCGTTTCCGGGCAGAGTGTTATCCAGCAGGGTCAAATCCTTATCGCCGTATAAAGTACCCGCCGTGCTGCTCACCTTGATGCGCGTATCCGCCACCAGCGGATTTCCGTATATGTCCCGCACCTTATAATCAAATGCGATACCGTTATTCAGATTGGTGTAATTAAAGCTTTGCGGCGTGATTTCTATACCGGCCGTGGCCGCCGAGAGCAGCAGGTTTAAGGACGTTTCCACCTTCTTTTCACCCAGGGTATCACTGAAGGTATAGGCCCTGATTTCCGTGAAAGAGTTATTGGCCGGATCCGTCG
Source organism: Calditrichales bacterium (assembly GCA_015493745.1). Lineage (GTDB taxonomy): Bacteria > Calditrichota > Calditrichia > Calditrichales > J004 > J004. The sequence continues at coordinate 29,147 of WGCN01000015.1, read as the reverse complement.
GCAGCGGCGCGGCGGTCAGATATTGCACCACGGCGCGGCCCAGTTCATCGGTGACGGCAGCCCCCTGAATGATGCCATATTGGGTGGTAAAATAGACGATGGTCCCCGGAGCGACGGGATTGCTGAACTTATCACCCACAAAGGCCGTAATGTTATCGACGATCCCAAAATTGACCTGTCCGGCGATATTCCGCTGTTCGGCGGCCAGACTAAAATGATCCTGATCCGGTAGCCCCCCATAGATGGCCAGACGCGGAGGGATGGTTCGATAGGTGGCTCCGCTACGTACAAAGTAGGCTTCGATCTGTACCGGCCCGGCCTTGATGCCACTGTTCAGCGTGGTGCTTACCAGGCCGTTTTTACTGGTCATGCTGTCCGGAAACAGATATTCCCCGCCACCGGGACCGTTGAGTATTCTGAAAAAGACCGTTTCACTATGCTGATTATCCACCGCGTTGCCTTCGGCATCGGTTACCACAAAACGCAATGTCGCGGACTCCTGCAATCCGGATGAATAGATATAAATCTGCGCGGGTGGATTTTCCAGCACCTGAATATGTGCCGCATCGCCGGATGTGGAGACGGGCAACCCGCCGGTTGTGTCGGAATTAATAAGCGTCAGGGTTATATCCGGCGCCCGGAACACTTCCCCGGTTTTGGCCAGGGCGCGTACTTCCCCGCTTATATATCCGGCTTTCGAAGCCTGAAGGGTAATTTGCTGTTCCGCGGATATATCCAGCGAAAAGGAATACTTACCGTTTAAATCCGTTTCGGTTTGCCGGTAAACCTCTAAAGCGGAAATCAGGGCGTTCTCCACGGGAACCAGTTGCCCCTCACTGTAGGTATAAACCGAACCTTCGACAACGGCCAGGTTGGACGTATCGGTCACATTGTTACAGGAATAGACCAGGGAAAGTAAGAAAATGGCCAACAGAACAAAGGGCCTTGTGGTAAAAGGGGCGTTATCAAACATAATTTTTTAACTCCAAATGAGGCGCTACCATATTATTTTGTTTTAAGTCCAGCAGACTGCGTTCAAAGTTTTGCATGCCATGCTCCATCCCGGTTTGGATGGCCGAATCGAGTTGGTGGGTTTTACCTTCACGGATCAGGTTTTTCACGGCATCGGTATTAATCAGAATTTCCATAACCGCCACGCGGTCATTGTTGACCACCTTGGGCACCAGGCGTTGGGAAATAACCGCCACCAGGGAACTGGCCAGTAACTGACGCACCTGCTGTTGCTGTTCCGCCGGAAAGACGTTGATGATCCTGTCCACCGTATCCGGCGCGGAATTGGTGTGCAGGGTGGAGAGTACCAGATGGCCGGTTTCGGCCGCACGCAGGGCATTGGAGATCGTTTCCGTGTCGCGCATCTCCCCCACCAGGATCACATCCGGATCCTCGCGCAGGGCGCTGCGCAGGGCCGCGGAAAAATCATCGGCATGGGCGCCGATTTCCCGTTGATGGATAAGACTTTTATAAGGCCTGTGTACATATTCGATCGGATCTTCGATGGTGATGATATGATCCGGACGGTGGAGATTTATTTCATGTATCATGGCGGCCAGGGTGGTGGATTTCCCCGATCCCGTGGGTCCCGTAACCAGAATCAGACCTTTTCTTCTGTCCAGAATGTCTTTCAATATCACGGGCAATCGCAACTCCTGCATGGAGCGGATCTGGCTGCTTACGATACGGAAAGCCCCGCTGATGCCTTTCATATGTTGATAAAAATTCACCCGGAAACGGGAAAGATCATTGAGTTCGATCGCCAGATCGATTTCATTGTGTTCCTGAAAATGGGCTTTTTGTTTTTCTGTCAGCATCGACAAAAAGAGACGGGTCAGTTCACGGTTTTCCAGGGGTTCGGTATCCACATGCCTCAGCTGGCCCAATATGCGTATTACCGGCGCCATATTGCCGCTGAAATGAACATCCGACGCGCCGTTGTTGATGGCCAGGCGCAGGGTTTCCGTAAATACTTTCTCGATACTAACGGCCATTTTTACCCGTCTTTTTTGGTGATTGGTAGTCGACAATGCGGGTGGTAATAAAGATGATTAGATCCGACTTTTCCACCTTGGTAATCGTATTTTGGAACAGATATCCCAAAATGGGAATATCCCCCAAAAGCCATATCTTTTCCGTTGTTTTGCTGCGGCTTTCCTTAACCAGTCCGGCCAGCACCACCGTTTGCCCCGTATTTACGGTAACCACCGTTTTCACTTCCCGCTTTGAGGTTATCGGTTGCGGCGCATCCGCCGGGCCGATATAGCCGATGATCTCTTCCATCACCGGATGCACATCCAGGGTTATACGGTTATCGGCATTGATTACCGGAATCACATCCATATTTATGGTCACCTCTTTCTCCCGGTAGGAGATGATATCCCCGCCTATGCCACGGTTAACTTCCTGAATGGGCACGGTGGTGCCTATTTTTATGGACGCCTTTCTGTTGTTCAAGGTGGTTACACGCGGATTGGATATCAGTTTGGAGCCGTTATCCTTGGCCAGCATGTCCAGGGCCACGGAAAGCTGATCCACATTCAGCACCCCCAGCGTAAGCCCATCCGGCCCCTTGGGGAGTTCGTACCATCCGGCAAGCAGTCTTTTGCTTCCGCTGCCGCTGGTGCTTTTGGTTATGGGGGCGGTCACTTCCGCGCCGTCCAGGGAAACGCCGATACGCTTCGGCAGGTTTAAACCGTATTGCTCTTCGCTGCCGATCAACGATTCGATCAGCCTTACCTCAATCAATATCTGCTTTTGAGGAACATCTATTTCGCGGATCACAGCATCAATATCCCGAATATTCTCCCAAAGATCGGAAACGATCAGAATATTGGAGCGCTGTTCCGTTTCATTTTTCACCGCCTCTGCCAATAATGGCGTCATCTTTCCTTTTGATGACAACAGCGGCTGAAGCGTGGCCATCAGATGAAAACCGTTGATATAGTTCAAAGCATATACCCGGGTCACCCGCTCGCCGTTGATCTCCTTGTTAAAAGGCTTAACCAGCAGCACATCGTTTTCAACCACGTAGTGGTAGCCCATGGACTTTAAAATGGTATTCAAGGCATCCGCCAGGGTTACGTCGAACAACTGGACGCTTACCCGCCCTTTTACATCTCCGCTGACAACCAGGTTCAGGGAGTGCTGACGGGCAAAGAGCTTCAGCACCTCGGTAATGGATGCGCCGTTGAACCGGGGCGAGACCTTTTGCTGTAGTTTTGTTTCCAGATCCCCGGCCTGTAACAGAGACACACTTAATAAGATTGTAATAACGATTTTCAATTTCATGAAGCACTCCGGCTTATTTCAATTTAAGGATTCTGCTTTTGCCCTCTTTTTTCAATTCCACCGTTTTGGGATCGATACGTACCACCGTATATCCGGAGACCTGATCGCCCACGGTCAGGATTAAATCATTAATCATAGCCACCGAACCCGATTCCGCCATGCTGATGGCTTTCAAATTTAGAGAGACTGTCTTTTTTACTTTTCGCGTTTTCTTTTTCTTAACAACCAGGGAGGGATCAAAAAAAGGATCGCGTCCCCAATCCAGAACCGCCACGACATCGGGCTCATCACCGGAAGCGCGGGGTTGAGTGATCTTCGGCTTCACCCTTTCCACCACCCTCTGTTCACCGTCACCGGTTCCGGTAAGCCAGGCATAGTCCTCGCTGTTTACAAAAAAATCAACCAGAAAAATCACCAGCACCACGGCTAAAACATAAAGCATGTTTTTTTCACGTTTATCGAGGGTCATGGCCGCCTCCCGTATCACCCCAGGCATATAACAGACCGGTTATGTCCGCTTCTATGCGGTTGGACTTTTTGCCTGTCTTCCCCAGATACAACTGACCGGATGTTATAAAAAACTCCATATCGGGCCAGCTTTCGAGAAAGCGGCCAATGTCAAGATAGGAGCCGGAAACGGTAAGCGTAAAAGGCAGCCGCTTTACCGGTGAAGAGGACGTATCTGCAAAATAAACCCTGAAAATAGGCGTGAAGTCAATCAGCCGGAGACCATATCTTTGCGCATGCCCCTGTAATTTTTCAGTAATATTGCCCAACTCCTTGCGGTATATAAAACGTTTTTCAATCTTTCGCAGGCTTTCCTGCCGCTCTTCATATTTCAACTTTACATTGGTGATGTCACGATTGGCGTGGCTGGCATTGTTAAACCGGGAAGTATTGACCTTCAGCTCTTTTTCCACCTCCGCCAGTTTTTCCGTGGCCGGGTTATAGTAAAACAGTATACCGCTGATAATAATCAGGGTAAAACCAACCAGCATTATAAAAAACAGGTTCTTTGCATTCATCATATCTAAAACGAAGCCTTTACTTCAAATGACATTCTCCGGCTCGCATTCCTTTTGGACTTTTCACTTACATCAATATTTTTAAAAAAACCGACCTTTTTAAGGCGATCCAGATAGTTTATCAGAATAACGTCGCTCATCAGATAATCGCCGTTCACAAAGCCTGAAAACCGTACATTAAATTGGTGTTCCGCCTTCGCCGGAGTGCCCTTCTTGTTTTTCCGGTTTCTTTTTTTTCGTTCAAGGCTCTGGTTGCTATTGGGATAGACCCTCAATTCCGTCAGGATAATCTGTTCCGGTGTTTCATTGCTGAGCATCTTCATCACATCGGTCAGGGGGCTGCTGCTCTCAATGGCACCAAGCAATTTATTCCGCTCGCCATCGATCTTTTTTATATTCCGTTTTATGGCCTGATACTCCACCTCCACCGGGTTTAGCTGGCGGTAACGCATTTGCAGATTTTCCAGGGCTGCCTCGGTCTGTTCCATCGTGGCCCGGGTATCGAGAGTGAGATATACCACCGTGGCCATGGCCAAAGACCCCAGAAAAAACAACAGAATATTAAGCTGCTTAAACAAGGCATTGATTTTATATTCATCGGGGACAACATTAAACGGATTCTTGGTATCGCTGATGGCCCCCAGAGCGGCGCTGAACTCACCGTATCTGGAGAGGTCCAGACTGCCCAGACGCGGCGTAAGGATAAAAACAGGCACATTGAGCTGGTTTTTCAGATAACCGATAAGGTTTTCCTTTTGAATGCCATATCCGGTTATAAAAAGCCGCAGATTTTTTGTACCCGGAGTATGGGAGCGCAGGTACTCAAGCGAGTTTTGGATTTCATTCTTAAATAATTGCAGAACGGGATTTTGCTGGGCGTTCAGAGCGCGAAGTTTTATCTTTAGCGCTTTACGTATGGCCTCCGGCTTAAGGGCGCCCTCCTTGCCTATACCCGGGTCCTGCCCCACCTTAAAGGTGTCCGGCGTCATTAAAACACTTTTTTTATCATGGACGGCCGCTTCCAGATTGGCCGCGCCGCTGCTTAAGGTACGGTTAAACTCTATGTCGGAATAGTTCAGTGAAATAATATGCGACAACTCATAGGAGATATCCATGATGACATCATGACCGGGATCGCAAACCATGCGTCCATAGGTGTTTACCAGAGCAATCGGCCGGGGCACCAGCGTATCCGGTTTTAGGCCTGTCCGCAACAGAATGTTCATGTATTTTTCCACAATACTCCGGGGAATGACCAGAACGAGGAAACGTTGAAATTCATTACCTTCCTTCTCAAAGGTGGAGAGGGGTTTATATCTCCACAAATTATCATCGTTAAACCCTGGGAGATCGGTTTGCAGTTTAAAGAACAAGGCGCTGCGTGTTTCTTTTTCCTTACGCATTTTAGGTAGCTCAAAGATTTTAAGCGTTATATCGGGACTGTAAAAGCTGACATGTATTTTCATCCCTGCTCTAAAGGCATTGGCTTTAACATCAGCCAGGGTAACTTGCAGGGCTTTATCGGAATTATGATCCCGTTCCGGGAAAACCCGGGCATCGCTTTTATCTACGGAGATTATTTTGCCGGACATTTTTCCCGAGATATAGCGGATTTTATCACTGTCGATATCGATGGCCAGGAACTTATGGGAGTTAATATTCTGCAGGAATGTAAGAGACCCGGAGAACTCAGCCTCTACCGCCTCCACCTTTTCCAGGGAAGGGATAACGCTATGATCCGTTTTTTTGCCATTCCCCTTATAGAAGGGATTTGGCTTTTTTACCTCGGGCGAAGAGTGATCCGCGGAAGCATGCTGCGCTTTCCTGACCTTCTCTTCTCTTTCTGCTATTTCCATTGTCTCCACTTTCCGCTTTGCCCCAAATGCAAAAAAGTTAATTAAGGCTTTTCCATTTTGATGACAAAATGATACGGGCATTCCCATTGACGGAATGAGATAAAAATGACTTTATCATATCCTCATCTCTTATTACCCGTAATTTATTGGTTATATTCTTATCATCCTTTTTTGCCGTTTGCATACCCAAAACCGCCCCCTCGGATATGATTCCTCCGGTAAGTGTCAGGTAGTTGGTAATATTTTTATCATCATCGTCGTCATCATCGTCGTCGTCACCGTCATCATCACCGGGACCGGCCAGATCGTCCCTTTCCCTGGCCAGGGTTACCATCATAACCAGATCCTGAAAATCAGCGGACGGGCTGCTAAGATCACGGCTGGCCAATTCAAACAGATAAATGACCTGGTTATCTTCAAGGCTGACACGTTGGGTTTTAAAGTTTATATAATCGGCGATAAACTCCGCCGCGGAACGCTGACTTCCGAAAGCGGGAATATCCGGTACGGGATCTCCGTCCCTCAGAGCCAGTACAATATCCTGATCTCTTACCGAATTGGCTTCCAGATTTCTATGATAGGCCCTTCCCCAGGGACGTGACCAGGCCCAGGAGGTAGCGGTAACCGAAATGGGAGTTCCCGCCGCATAGTCATTGGGCAGAACATAGGTTCTGGGATTATGATGATCATTCACATTCCCGGCGTTTACCTTGGCCCTGAGACTCCGGGCGTGAGGACCGGGACTGGGCCCGAAAGGATACATGGGGTTCCCATCACCCACTTTTATTTTTACCGTTATCGGTGCGTCATATACTTCCAACCAGAAAGGCCAGAATATCCAGTATCCAAAAGGCAGATCGCCGCCAATCACCGTAATACTGGCCGCATAAGGTTCCTGTGGGATCACCTCTCCCTTGTCCACCTTGAAATCAACGGGATCATCATCCGAATTTACCGGCAAAAGTTTTACCTTTTTTTGACTGTTTGGCAGATAAAGCACCATTTTTACATCGTCATCACTGTTTTTCCAGGAATCGGCGAAAGCGGCATCGCCGTTGGCAACAAAGTAAACCGCACCGTCCCATTTACCTTTCTTAAAGGTGATTTTTCCTTCGGCATAAACAATGGTATTGGGCGGAGGATTAAAACTCTCGTCAACGGTCAGATCACCGTCATAATAATAGCTTTTACCATCCTTGCGGGTGACTTTGGATAATTTCTTCAATTCTCCGAGATCGAATTTTGGCAGGGTGGGTGCATTCTGATATAACAGGGCCGGGTTCTGCTTACCCTTGATGGAATCCACGGTAACCACGTTGCTCACCGGGCTATCGGAAAAAACAGCATAGTCGGGGATATAGTTGGAATCCGCTCCCGAAATAACGGTTTGTACTTTCTTTACCGCTTTTTGAGTTTTTCCGGTGGCGGTAATGATCACCCGGCCGTTTTTTTCCGTCAAACGGATATCGGCCGTTACCCCGCCGCCGATGTTTAAATCATTGAGGGTAAATTCATTGACGTCATCGGAAGCCAGATAACGTTTCAGGCCATACTCCAGGCCGGATTGCGCCGCATAAAAGGCCCTTTGCTCCTCCTGCTGGAACAACTGGAGGGTACTGTCGGATGATGAAAGGGTGGCCAGAATAACCCCCAAAGTGGCCAGCATCATTATAACCCCCACCACCGTAGTTGTCATATTGCCCTTTTGAGATCGCAGATTAGTTCCGGACATATATCGTCTCCGTTACCGATACGGTATCGGCATTTATGGCCACTACCGACAGATTAACGCCGATAAAACGCAGCGAATCGCTGGCGCCCGTTTCCTTCTGAGCACTGTTAAGATAGGAGAAAGGAGCCCGGGCAACATTTTCCAGGACAACTTTTTCGTTCCGGGTCAGTTTACCATTATTGAACAAATAGGTAACCTCTTCTCCATCATTGTCCTTAAAAACCAGCCTGGAATTTTTCATGGTGTTGATGGCTGAATTGTCCAGATTCTGGAAATCACGCCTCATCAACCGGACGGTTTTCCGTATATCCGACACGGCGGCGGTGTTGCTGAAGACGGTACCGAAGGTGTTAACCTGATTATGGATAATATTAAAGGCGATAACGCCGACCACACCCAATACGGTCAAAGCGACACTCATCTCCATCAGAGTAAACCCGGCTTGTGACAACACTCTTTTTTTCATCGGCTGTACAAAGTTAAATAAATGGTTACACTATAGGAATCCTTAAGCTTATCGTGTCCCACGCTCACGGTTACGGCATAGGCCTCATATCCCGTGGATTCCCAATCATCAATGTGTTTAATTTCCGTTACACGCGTAAACCCATCCGCTAAGTCTTCTTCTGCTTCATAGTTTTCTATCGTTTTGTACCAGTCCCAGTTCTCATCCTTAAAGGCCTGTATCCGTTCCAACCGGGAGGAGGCATGGTTCACTGCTGTATTCATAAGTTTGTTACGGAACGAGCCGTAAGAAACGTTTCCAATCAGTATAAACAGAGAAGGCAGGGCCACCCCCACGATGACCACCACAACTATCACTTCCAGCAGGGTAAATCCCCGCTCTTCCCTTAATTTATACATGGTTTTAACCTGTAAACTGATATATTAGTAGGTTACAGAAAGAAAACCGTCATCATCCACCTTAACCGTATAGTCACCGCCGGAGGGCGTCTTCGGGGTTTTACCGCCAATGAAAAACGCGTCTGAATCATCGTTGTAGGCGTCAACAATCGATTTCAGCGTGGTGGAAGAGTTGGACATCAACTTATTGGAATACTCCATCAGAATGGCCGCTTCGATGGCTTTGGCATTGGCCTTGTTGGCCGAAGCGGTGGCATTTGTGGTCAGATCAAAGTATTTTGGCACCGCGATGGCAGCCAGAATACCGATAATAACAACCACCACAATCAGTTCCATCAGTGTGAAACCACTTTGATTATTTTGAACTCGCATAGTAAGTCTCCTTTCTATTTATGGTTAGCTATGCTTTATCCTCTTTTCGGAAAAAAAACTAAAAAGCGTTTATCATGCCCCACATTGGTAAGAAAATGGCCAAAGCGAAAAAAAGCATCATAAAGCCCAGAACAACGGTTACAATGGGTTCTATCATCGAAGTTAAGTTCTCAACCGTTTCTCCGACTTCCCGGTAATAGTGCTCGGAAACGTTGCCCAGCATCTCATCCAAAGAGCCGGAGCGCTCTCCGATGTTTATCATGATGATCAACAGATTATCAAAATAGAGGCTTTGTTTAATGGCATGGGCAATAGACTCGCCGACACTCACCCGCTCGCGTATGGCTTCCACCTCTTTTTTATATACCTGGTTTTCCAGAGTATCCTGGATGATCTCAAAAGAGCGCAAAATGGAAATTCCTGTGCTGTTCATGGTATAAAGTAGTTTTGAAAATCGCGAGATATTGAGTTTGCGCACCAGTTTCCCCATGATGGGAATCTTAAGGCGCCACCTGTCCAGGTTATAACGGCCGGCGGGTGTTTTAAAATAGGACATAAGAGCCGCTCCCAACAGCCCCAGACTGATGGCAAAGATTAAGCCATAGTCGGTAAAAAGATAATAAAACCCCATCAGGATACGGGTCGGCAGCGGCAGCTCCTGACCGCTCATCTCAAACAAAGGAATAAAATTGGGAATAACCAGGGTGGTAAAAACAACAAAGGCCCCGGCCAGTCCGGCCATCACGAAAGAAGGATAGCGCAGGGCTTTTTTGACCGCCTTTTTTATCTTATCATCCTCTTCCATAAAGGCGCCGAGTTGCTCAAGCGTGTCTTCCATGGTACCGCTGATCTCTCCCACTCTGACGGAGTTAACATAAAGCGCCGGAAAAGTCCGGGGGAACTGCGCCAGGGCGTCGGAAAGTTTACTGCCGGCCTCGATATCGGCGGCGATGGCGCCGATCATATCCTTGAAGCCCGGTTCCTCGGCCTGTTCCTTAATGACGTTTAAACAGGTGACTATGGGAATACCGGCTTTCAACAGGGTGAAAAGCTGTTTGGTAAACATTAAGACATACCTGGTATCCACACGCGCCCGGCTTTTGCGTGTTTTCTTTTTTTCATTGTAGACGGTTACGGAAACCGGCGTCATCTTCAGCTTTTGCAGTTGCTTTAAAACCACCTTCTGATCCGCGGCCAACATGACGCTTTCCACGGTTTTCCCCTCGCTGTTGATCGCCTTGTATTTAAAATTGGGCATAAATTACCTCGGTTGTACTAAACTTAAATAAAGGGCGCCAATCTCATGGCCCCAAAGCAGAAAGAGGAAAAAGCCTCCGGCAAGAAATGGTCCCAGGGGGATATGACGGGGCAGGGACTTGTGCAGGGCCTTGCTTACCAGAATAGCGACAAAGGCCAGCACAAAACCAATATAGGCGGCAGCCAGGGTGGGCAGCACTCCCAGATAAAATCCGGCCACGGCGGCAAACTTTACGTCCCCGAAACCCAGGCTTTCCTTTTTTAACATCATCCGGCCTAAAAAAGCGATCAGGTACATCGAACCGGCGCCGGCCAGCATACCCGTTAGCGCCTCTTTCCACCCTATAAAGGGAAACAACAGATTTAAAACGACCCCCAGCCCCAGCATAAGCATCAACTGCCGATCCAGAATAAGCCCCGTCTTTATATCTATCAGGGCAATGCTGATCATAAAAGCCAGAAACAAAAGATACAGCGGCAACCGGACGGTAAGGCCCTTATCATAATAGACGATAAAAAACAAAACAGCGGTAATCAGTTCCACCACCGGATATTGCCAGGGTATGGCGGCCCGGCAATGGCGGCACTTCCCTTTAAGCAGCAGATAGCTCAGGACGGGTATATTATCATATGCGGCTATGGGCGCATGGCAATGGGGACATGCCGAACGGGGATGCGAGAGGGATAGCGACCGGGGAAGACGGTAAACCACAACATTCAGGAAAGAGCCTATGGCCAATCCCAGAAGAAAAACCAAAAAACCGGTCATACCGCCTCACATGAGTTGCAGTTCAACTTCTTCATCTTCACTCCGTGTATCGTTGTTCAACAGGGGCGTATTGCTGGTAAAACGGCGCCGTTCCAGAGCCTTCTTAATCTGTTCCACCATACGCTTGGGCTCTATCGGTTTAACCAGGAAACCATCGGCGCCCAGTTCATAAACCTTTTGTTCGCTCTTCGGTGTTTTCAGGGCGGTGAAAATCAGCACGGGAATATGCTCATATTCCGGGTTGGATTTCAGTTCCTGCAGCAATTCATATCCGTCCATATTCGGCATCATGATGTCCAGAACGATTAAATCCGGTTTTTCTCCGGCGATCACCTCCAGGGCCTTTTCGCCGTCCTCGGCTTCCATCACCTCCCAGGGGGTCATTTTTTCAATAATTTTAGATACCAGCATCCGTGTTTGGGGCGCATCATCGGTAATGAGGATCTTTGCCGCCCGGTGTGGCGCCGGAGCCACAGCAGGCCGGGGCGGAGACGTCGCTTCCGGAGACTCAACCCCGGGAGCCACCGGGGCCGGTTCCGTTTTTTCGGAAAGATTCAGTTTAAATTTGCCATTATCCTCAGCCGGCGGTTTCCGCTCCGCAACGGCTTCGTTTACCGGACGGGAAGCGCGCGTGGCTACGGGATTGACAACACGGACGATCTCATTGTAATCGGTAACCCCGGTAGCCACCAGATTAAGGGCATCCTCAAACAGATTGCGAAATCCGCCGGCCCTGGCCGCCTTGCGCATGCTTTGAACGGAGGCGTCGCCGGTGATCAGTTCACGAATGGTATTATCAAGTACCAGGATCTCATATACACCGATACGCCCCTTGTAACCCACATATCCGCAACGGGAACATCCCCTGGGCTCATATATTTGCGGCTTTTCCGAAAATAGTCCCAACATCTTGAGCAATTTCTCATCGATGTCGCTTTTATCGACCGCGGTTTTACAATGGGGACACAAGCGCCGCACCAAACGCTGGGCTATGACCGCCTGCAGGGCCTCGGTGATTTTAAACTTATCCACGCCCATGTCCTTGAGGCGGGTGACGGTGGTAAAGGTATCGTTGGTATGCAGGGTGCTAAGCACAAGGTGTCCCGTTAGCGAGGCCTGGACGCTTATTTCCGCGGTTTCCTCATCGCGGATTTCCCCGACCAGAATCACATCGGGGTCCTGCCTTAAAAAGCTGCGCAGGGCGCTGGCAAAGGTAACCCCCGCCTTTTCGTTAACCTGCACCTGATTGATACCTTCAAACATATACTCGATGGGGTCTTCTATGGTCAGGATATTATTTGTCGTGGAACGGATGCGGTTTATGGCCGCGTAAAGGGTCGTGCTTTTTCCGGATCCTGTCGGCCCGGTAACCAAAACCATGCCCTGTTTAAAACCGAAACATTTTTCCAGTTGGGTGCGGTTATAGCCTTTGATTCCCAATTGATCCAACGACAAGGAGGCCTTTCTTTTATCCAAAATACGGATAACCACTTTTTCGCCGAAGTTGGTGGGCAGGATGGAAACCCGTAAATCGAAATCCATATCGTCTATATAAACCTTCGCCTTTCCGTCCTGCGGCTTCCGGCTTTCGGCAATATTCAGATTGGAAATGATCTTGATGCGGCTGACCAAAGCGGAGTGTAATGAGCGGGGGATCTCCAGTTCGTTGCGTAAAACACCGTCGATACGGAAACGTACCAGCACGGTTTTTTCCTTCGGCTCAATATGAATATCGGAAGTTTCCTTGGTGATGGAATCACTGACGATCTGGTTAACCAGCTTGATCACCGGCGCGTCGCTTTCCATGGTGGAATCTCCGGCAAAGCGGATGTTTTTGTGATCGATATTCGATTTGACCAGCGAGGTGATGATCTCTTCGGGGGAGTAGTATTCACTTAGCTTTTGGCTTATAACATTCAGCGGGGCATAAAATTTTTTTACATAGCGGCCCGAAATATACTCGATCTCATTTTCGGCATCCAGGTTGAAAGGATTGGAAAAGGCCACGGCAATATGGGTTTTGTTCATCTGGATGCCCAACAGGCCGTAACGTTGGCACACCTCTTCCGGAATCAGATCCAGCACCTCCTGCTCGGCATCGACCTTATCCAGATTAACGCTGGGAATCTGCAACGCAATTTTTATAAATTGCCGGATTTCATTGGGATTGAGAAAGTTATTCGCCGTTAAAATATTATAAAAATAGCGTTGATCGGAGTAGCGGTAGGCCAACTCCTCGGCCAAAGATTTATCAATAACCTTGTAATACACAAAGGCGCGGGCCAACCAACTGTCTTCAAAGGGCAGTTTATCTGATATATCCATATTTCTTCCGTGTTCTTTCTTTTTACTATTCGGACACGGAACAGGCGACTTAAATAGCCCTTTTAGACTGCACAGATTCAGAAGCCTGAACGAATAAGACAGGATTTAAGGGGAAGCGGGGCCGGTATGGCGCAGGATTTCTCCGGCAGGGTCATCACCGTCGGCCTCCAGCCATATGATATCCGGCTCTTTTCGGAGCCAGGTCATCTGACGTTTGGCATAGCGGCGTGTATTACGTTTAATCCGTTCGGCCATTTCCTCATAGGAGAGTTCCTCCTTCAGATAGGCCATCACCTCCTTGTAGCCAACGGTATTCAGGGCATTTTCGGTGGCAAAGCCGCGGGCGACCAGGGCTTTCACCTCTTCCACCAGCCCCGTGGCCAGCATCTTATCCACCCGGCGGTTGATACGGTCATACAGCTCTTCCCGCGGGCGGTTCAGGGCAAAATACTTATATGAAAAGGGCGCCGGTGTTTGTGGTTGGCTCAGCCAATAGCTGAATGTTTTTCCGGTGGCCCGGAAGACCTCCAGGGCCCGGGTAATGCGGCGCGCATCCGCGGGTTCAATACGTTTGGCCGAAAGAGGGTCCACCCTTTCCAACTCATGGTACAAGGCCTCTACCCCGCGGGTTTGCAGCTCAGCGGCCAGTTGCCCGCGTTCTTCGGACATATCGGTCTCCAGCGGAATCATTCCCTGTAACAGGGCGCGTATATACAAACCGGTACCGCCACACACAATCACAGCCTTGCCCTTTTCCAGCAAGCCGGTAATAAGCGCGCGCGCTTGTTTCTGGAACAGACCGGCATTAAAAGGCTGATCCGGTTCCAACAGATCGATGAAATGATGGGGGACTTCCGCCCTTTCAGCGGCGGAAGGCTTGGCGGTGCCGATATCCAGTCCCCTATAAAGCTGACGGGAATCGGCGGAGATGATTTCGCCCCCCAGCCGGACGGCCAGTTGCAGGGCAAGTTCCGTTTTGCCGACAGCGGTTGGCCCGCTGAGGATGATGACCGGTACCATCAGCGGAACTTGGCCTTCAATTCTTCTATATCCATGGAGATAATGGCCGGTTTGCCGTTGGGGGCATAAAAGGGGGTTTCACAGGCAAAGAGCTGATCCACCAGGGCATGCATCTGCGGCTCACTCAGAACTTCACCCGGTTTATAGGCATTTTTAAAGGCAAAGGCGGCGGCAATCCTTTCCGTGTGATGCATCTGGCCGTGGGGTACGTTTTTATAATAGTCTATAATATCCAGTAATATCTGGCTCTCCCGGCCTATCTTTACATCGGCCGGCATCTCCTCAATGACGATGGTATTGCCGCTGAACACGCGTACCAGGAAGCCGATTTTTTCCAGATAGCTGTTTATATCCTTGAATACCAGAAAATCATCCAGGGCCAGGGTGATTTTTTGAGGAAAAAGAAGCTTTTGCCCCCCGGAGGGTTGACCGGCATTCAACCGGGCCAGGGTGTTTTCATAAAGAATCCGGGCATGGGCCAGGTGCTGATCGATAATGACCAGACCGCTTTTTATCTCCGACAGAATATAACGGCCATGAAGCTGCCAGAAACGGTGATGCTCCTTGCCGTCACCATGTTGCGGCACGGTTTTCCCGGCTTCTCCCGTATCCTGGCCGCCAAAATAGGCCAGCGAAAGCTGGTTGACATTTTTCCGTTTCCTGCCCGTAACCGGAAATGGATCCTGCCGCCCCCTGTTCCCATCAGCGCCTTTCTTTTCATCCGCAACGGTATGGGCGGGCACGGCGGCCTGGGCGCTGCCTTCAAGAGAGATGGTCGGTAAGGCGCCGGTTTCATTCAGCAAACGACTGACACTGTTTAAAAACATATAATAGAGGCTGCGATCATTGCTAAAACGCACCTGCATTTTGGTCGGGTGGATATTTACATCCACCTGCGAGGGATCCAGGGTCAGATAAAGGCAAAAGAGGGGATGTTCCCCTTCCTTTAGCGTTTCCCCATAGCCCTGATAAATGGCATAGGAAAGAGAACGATCCTGAATCGGACGTCCGTTTAAAAAAAGATGCTGATGGGAACGGGATTTCCGCTTCAGATCCGGCGGGCTGATGTAACCATACAGACGAACGCCGGCCAGGGAGTGATCCATCTCTATCAGGCGGTCACCGATTTCATGACCGAAAACATCCATCACCCGTTCCTTTAAAGTCCCTTTCTTAAAGGAGAAATACTGCTTGCCCTCGATCCACAGTTCGAAAGAGATATCCGGGCAGGCCAGAACAAAACGTTTAAGCGTGCTGATGATTCTCTGATTCTCAGCGGTATCGCTTTTCATGAATTTCCGGCGGGCCGGGGTATTAAAAAAGAGTTGCTGTACGGAGAGACTGGTGCCCTTATTGTAAGCAATATGCTTTACCGGCGCCTTTTTCCCCCCTTCGATCCGCAGAATGGAACCGATAGCATCATTTTTATGGCGGGTTTTTATCTCCACACGGGCCACGGAAGCGATACTGGGCAGGGCCTCGCCCCGGAAACCAAGAGTCCCGATAGCATCGAGATCCTTGCCGGTTTTTATTTTACTGGTGGCATGGCGTTCAAAGGCCAGCGGCAGATCGGCCTGGGTTATGCCCTGTCCGTCATCCACCACCTGGATCAGCTTTTTACCCCCTTCGGAGATAAACACCTTTATCTGTCCCGCTCCGGCGTCAATGGCGTTTTCCACCAGTTCCTTAACCACGGAAGCCGGCCGTTCCACCACTTCTCCGGCGGCAATTTTATTGGCTAAATTTTCAGGCAGGATATTAATAAAATTCCCCGCCGACGTCATTTTAGATTGTGTATTCATCGACGGGGAAATTATGGAATTTTAGCCTATGATAAAAATGATCTTTACAACAGGAAGAAGGTCACCAGTAAAAAGGTCGGAATTAAAATCGGCAAAGACCAGCGAATAATGTAACCGAAGAAACTGGGCATTTCAATCCCGGCCTCTTCACAGATGGATTTAACCATAAAGTTGGGAGCGTTTCCGATATAGGTATTGGCCCCCATATAGACGGCCCCCAGGGAAATAGCCGTTAACAGATGGATAAACTCAGGATAGACCTCGTTTATGTTACCCGCGGCAAAAGCCACACGGATTTGATCCTCCGTCAGGTTCAGACTGCCCAGGGCTGTATTGAAGAAGGTCAGATAGGTCGGAGCATTATCCAGAAAACTGGAAAGGGTACCCGTTACCCAAAAATAATCATGATTGGTTTCCACGGCTTTCACCAGCGAGGCCAGCGCGCCGTGTTCCCCCGCTTTCAAAATGGCCAGGGCCGGAATGATGGTCATGAATATGCCGGCAAACAGATAAGCCACCTCCAGGATGGGGAACCAGTTAAAATCATTCCCCTCGCGGATGGACTTGGATGTCGTTTTAAGGGACAGAAGCCCCATCAGGACAATCCACACATCACGGACAATATTCTGGATAGCCACATGAACACCAAAAATACTCACTTCACCCAGATGAACAAATCCGCTGAAAAGAACACCGGCGATAACACCGAGCAGAAACAGGAAATTGAGACCGCCTTCGATGCGTACCGGTTCCACTTCGCCGCTGGTATCTTCAACCACACCCTCTTTTTTATAGTTGTAGGAGTCTATCAGGAAGAAGATGATCAGTAAAAATCCGGCGACAAAAACCATCTCCTTAAGCAAGGTAAATGTCCAGAAGAAACTGACCCCGTGTAAGAATCCCAGAAAAAGAGGCGGGTCACCCAGGGGCGTTAAAGAACCGCCGATGTTGGCCACCAAAAAGATAAAAAAGATAAAGACGTGAACTTTGTTTTTACGGTGGGCATTGGCCCGCAGCATGGGCCGGATCATCACCATGGCCGAACCGGTGGTACCGATCATCGAAGAAAGCAGGGTGCCTATCAGCAACATGAGAAGGTTCATAGCCGGGGTGCCGCGCAGGGTACCCTTTACCAGGATGCCCCCCGAAACGGTAAACAGCCCCCACAGCAGGATTATAAAGGGGATATAGTCCGCCAGATAGATGTGCAGAATCTCATGTACCCCTTCATGACCGTAAACAAAAACAAAGGGAACGGCAAACAAAACAGCCCAAAAAGCGGATACCTTGGGAAAATGGTGATGCCAGAAACCGGGTGCCAGTAAAGGGAAAAGCGCAATGGAAAGAAGAATGCCCACAAAGGGAATGGCACTCCAGATGGGCAATACACGTCCTAACTCCGAGCCCTCTTCCTGCTCCGCGGCCGGCATATTTTCAGCAGCCTCCTGATGCTCACCCTGCACCTGTTTTTCCACGATCACGGACGCATCGGGACTCTTTTCGCTTTGGGCAAATATTGGAGCGTTTGCTCCCAATAACAGAACAGAAAGGATAAAAAAGACTGATAATTTTGAATAAATCCTAGATGTTAGCATTTCCGCCTCCAGATTCGGCAATAATATTAATAATCTGTTTCAGTATCGGAGAAAAAAGTATATAATTTAGGAATACTAAAGTAATCGGTGCCGGGGCAGGAACTCATTGAGCCAGTCATTCATTTCATCGCGAAGCTTGCGAAAAGCATTGAGTTGTTGAATTTCATTCCCCTTTACATTGCGGGGATCATCAAACTCCTTGTGGATTTTAGTACGGCTGGCCATCAGCATCTCCACATAATTTTTGGCTTCCGGGGTAACGGTGATGATAATATCGAACTTGGTGTGCACAAATTCATTGACACTGTGCGGCTTATAGTCGGAAGCATCAATACCCATCTCCAGCAAAACCTTTACAGTATGAGGATGAATATCCTCCGGAGAGATTCCCGCACTGTAAACATCTACCTGTTTAAAGGTAATATGCTTGATCAGTTCAGACATCATAGGAGATACAACGGTATTCCTTGTTCCTAAAACCAGAACTTTTTTTTGCATAACCTCACCTGATCTTTTGGGTTTTAGATATAAGTTTTGATTCCCCAAATTTACAAAACCAAAAATTACTTTGCTATCTTTTCTTCTACATGTAAAATCTCATTTATCTGAGTGCGCAATTTAGCCACATCCGGGGGTTTGGGGATATAGCCCCGGGCGCCGTGTTCGATCAGGGAACGTTTAAGGTCTTCATTGCTGTGACCGGAAGTGATCAGTATGGGCAATTGAGGGTTCTGCTCATGCAGGGCATAATACAATTCGGCCCCATTCATTTTCGGCATGATGATATCGACGATAACCAGATCAATGCGTTCACGGTTTTCCTTATAGATGCGCAGGCCATCTTCACCGTTATCGGCCTCCATGACATTGTAGCCATCGGACACAAAAATATCTTTCATCAGTTCACGTACCGTCAGTTGATCGTCCACAACGAGGATGGTGGGTGTTTTTCCGGCTTTAATCGTTTTTGATTGCGCCTTGTCCGAAAGCAGCGGAAAGTAGATATTTACCACCGTGCCCTCTCCCACCGCCGATTGCACATCGATAAAACCATGGGCGGTTTTGACGATAAAGTAGATATAGGTTGCCCCTAAACCCTTTACCGCCTTACCTGTGCTGGTGGTAAAAAAGGGCTCGAACATTTTTTCACGCGTCTTGTCATCCATGCCGCTGCCGGTATCACGAAACATCAAATTGAAATATTTTTGTCCCGGCAGAACATTCAGGCGGAGGAAACTGTCCTTTTCAGTATCAACCACCTTGGTTTCGATAAACAAAGTTCCCCCTTCACGCATGGCCGAGGCCGCGTTCAGAGCCAGGTTAAGCATAATTTGTTCCAACTGACTCTCTTCAAGGCGGATTTGACCATGGGCATCCAGCGAGAAGTGAATATCGATACTTTCCGGCATGGTCGTTTTTAAAATCTGTATGGAGTTTTCCACGGCAAGATTCGGCTTGAGTAAAATTTTATTTATCGGATGCGAAGCCTTGAACAGTTTCGCCACCTGTTCGGCAATCCGGTTCCCTTCCAGGAAGCTTTGACCGATAATTTCAATAAGTTTCTCTTTGTCAACGTCTTCTTTTGTTTTGTATGCGCTTAACTGGTGGGCCATATCTTCAAAGTACGTGTGAAAAACATCGGCAATCCGGCTGGACATGTTGCTCATCAATCGCATATTTTCGGTTTCACGTTTCCGGCGTTCCAGAATCCGGGCCCGGGTGACGTCCACTCCGAAAAAGATGGTGATCTCCTGACCGTTTAATTCACTGTAGGATGCCGTCCAACTGATGGATAGCGGCAGGCCCGATTTACTTTTCAGCTCCATCTCCACCGCTTCGTCACTGCCCCCGGTCAGGAACTCCGACATACGGGCGTTATAGAACTGGGCCGTGCGCCTGTCTTCCACCAGCGTGTTAACCATATGATTAAAGTCCCTAAAGGCCTCTTTGTCATAACCCAGGGTATGCTCCATCTTCTGGTTCCAGATCAGCCACTTCCCGTCCGAATAACCGGCAATAAGAACCGAAGCGTAGTCAATGATATCGGAAATAAGCCGTGAATTGTTTTTCAATTGATTTTGCAGGGCACGGGTAACCGAGACGTCACGAATAATGCCGGTGATATAAGCCACCCCCTTGCGGGCATCCCGGTAAAGACAGGCGCTTTCCTGTACCTGTATTTTCTTTCCGGCTTTTGTCCTTAATACGGTCTCCATGAAATCGACATATCCGGTTTTTTGCAGGCCCGCCAGAAGCTCCTCCCGGTCCCCCGGATTGATATAAAGATTTTCCGGAATGGTTATATTCTTCAGTTCCGCGATGTTATCATAACCCAATATCTTTAAGAAAGCGGGATTGGCATAAACCAGATGACCGTCCAGTGTGCTTTTATACATCCCTTCACGGGCATTGTCCATAAAATTATGGAAAAAGTCGTTTTCTTCCGCGCCGGTATTGGGGGAGCCACTCGCGCCAAGCAGGCTTTTTATATAGCGTAACAAGGCATAGGTAAAAGAGTCCGGTTCGAAATGGTTTTTATAGATGAACAGAAATACGAAAGGGTTCATCTCCCTTTTTACGGGAATAAGGATGGCGGTTTGCGCCCACAGAGCGATATCCTGATGATTTTTATTGTTAACCGAAAAATGAAGGATGGTGACCTCATCCGTACGATAGGCATCCAGCAGATAGGGCAGGAAGGGATCCGGCAACTGTTCCCCGGGGCTAACGGGATAGACAATGGAGGTGCTTAAGCGTTTGTTTTGCGCCTCCTGTTCCACCGCGATGCGAAATACCCGGTCGGGAACAAACACCTGCTGGAGCAGCTCCATCAACTCGTCGGAAATGCTCAGGGATTCAACCAGCAGGCGGTCCAACAGCTGATGTTCCTGAACAAGCTGTTGATTCAAACGGTCGGCCTGTCGCTTCAGACGAACCAGTTGACTGAGATCGTCTATGGTTAGAATCAATTCATCACGGCTGAGAAGCAAGCTGGTATAGCGTATGGGGATTATATTTTCCTCGGCATCAAAGAAATTACACCGGCCCGAAAGCGAGGTTGTTTGCGGCTGCCGGAAATGGGAGAGAATCTGTTCAACGGTATAATCCGGAATCAGCTTGGTCAGATGTTGCCCCTCCAGATTAAAAACATTAAAATGGAAATGGTTGATCAGCGCCTCATTGGCCTTAAGGATGATCCCCGCGGGGTTGACGCGTACCGCCGGTACATGCTCCAGTTGAAACAGCACCTCACCCCAGTAGCTCCCCGACGATTCGGCCTGACCGTGGTGGCAGCGCAAAACCAGGCTTTGCAACTGAATTTCCGGAAAAGGCGATATCTCGGCCACATCACTAAGATCGTCTTTTATAATCATGCGGTACACGTCTTCCGTCACCGGCGTCCCCAACATATAAACCTTACGGGAAAAGCCATTTTCCTGCAACACACGTATATAGTGCAGCGATTCAATATCGATCGCTCTCTTCAGAAAAACGATCCCATTGTATACCTTCGGGTCGATAAAGGTAGGCAATTCGTCAAAGGTGGAAAAAGAGACCTGATCCGAATAGTTATCGGGCCGGTAGAAGTTGAACTGTACCGATTCATGAACGAGAAGAAGAGTTTTCATGAGTTTTCTTTATGCTACGTTTTATTTTTCAAATAAATATCGTACCTATTTCCCACTTATTGATTTTTTATACACAAAACCCATTTAAATAGTACTATTGTTGCTTAGGGTCACAAAAGTTCAATTGACAATAGCTTGTTTAACCTATATATTCATCTTCGTTAGGGATTCATCTAAATATAGATATAACATGAAAGTTATCATAAAAAAAGAATTCGATGGGAACCGCTATGTCGGCTCATGCGAAAATCTTCGCGGGTGTTACGCCCAATCATCCTCACCGGAAGATTTAATGATCCGCATGCGGGAAGCTATTGAACTTTACCGCAAAAGCTACGCGGCGCGCAGCCAGCCCCTTCCTCATGATCATGACCATCCGGTTTTGGATAAAAAAATCCGTTTCAATGTTATCTCGATACAACAGATGTCTGCCCTGTTGCAAAAAAGCGGTTATCATCTCGAGCATGCCGACAGCAGGCACCGTCTGTTCAGGAACACACGTTTCCCCTTTAACCGTCTGGTTTTGCCGGAATGCCCCGAGCTTTCTCCCCTGATCATATCCAAAATATTCGGCAAGGAGAATGTTATTTACGTCAACAAGAAACAGCTCAAGGCCAACACGGCCTAACGTCTCAGCTGAAACTTCTCCCCCAGATACAGTTTACGCACCTGCTCATCCTCGGCCAAAACTTCCGCCGTCCCCTCCTTCAGGATTTTCCCTTCAAACAACAAATAGGCGCGATCGGTAATGGACAGGGTTTCATGCACATTGTGATCCGTAATTAACACACCGATTCCTTTGTTTTTCAAACCATAGACAATATTTTGTATGTCTTCCACCGCTATGGGATCCACCCCGGCAAAGGGTTCATCCAGCAAAATAAACTTGGGATTGGTTACCAGGGTGCGGGCAATTTCCGTACGCCGCCGTTCACCGCCGCTAAGATGATAGCCCAGACTTTTGGCAATATGCGTGATGTTCAATTCGTTAAGATACTGCTCCGTTTTTTGCAGGCGTTCCTTTTTGGGCACGCCCAGCATCTCCAAAATGGCCAGCAAGTTTTCCTCGACGGTTAGCTTGCGGAACACCGACGCCTCCTGCGGCAGATAGGCCACCCCCTTGCGTGCCCTTTTATACATAGGGTAGGAGGTGATCACCTCCCCGTCTATGGCCACATCCCCACTGTTGGGACGGATCATGCCGGTGATGATATAAAAAGTGGTGGTTTTACCGGCGCCGTTCGGCCCAAGTAAACCGACGATTTCTCCCTGTTTTACATTAAGACTGATATCATCCACAACACGACGCTTGCTGTAGATTTTTACCAGGGACTCTCCGGAAAGTATGGAACGGTTCAAAACTTTCGTACTCCTTTATAATCTTCCGGGTAATATTTACCCTGTACGCCTCCGGTTACGACAATCGAATCCGGCTTTCCCTCTTTGAAATAGACATATATGGAGTCCGCCGTGGCATAGTTGCTGCCGCTTTCACTTTCGGCATCCACAAAATATATCGAGCCGGCATTATAACGGGCGATGATCAGGGTCGGCTTTTTATCTTTCAGAAACAGTTCGATCTCCTTACCGGAAAGACGGTTCTTATCGCCGGAAACGGAATCCCGCGGCGAAAGGGCCGTGGCATGGTTTTTAACCAAAACCCGGCGCACCGCCGATGAATCCATCTCGGCAATCATAAAGTCACCATTAAGGATATTCTGCCCTGTTTTTACCCGGGGACGCCCCATCAGATAGGCCAGCTCTTTGTCCAGATCATAACGAATGCTGTCGGCCCGAGCATGAAAGTCACCCTGTTGCAGACGTACACTGTCCCGGGCCAGCAATTGACGGGTAGGTTTTTTCCAGTAATACAAATGCTCACTCCAGACCCGCAGGGTATCGGCGGAAGCGGTATCCTTTTGCACAACACGGCTGTTGCCGTAGAGATGTAAATATTCCCTGCCGCGGTCAAAAAAGGCGGTTTCACCAAACAGGCGTGTGCCCTTTTCCGGACTATGGAAACGCACATCGTAACGGGCATAGAGCGTATCCCGTGCCAGATCATAGGTCATCTCATCCGCGCGCAGGGTATCCGCACCGGATATAAGCCTTACGCCGCCAAAGGCGAAGGCCAGGTCTTCCCGTGGATAGTACTTCAATTGCGCGCTCCTGAGCTTGCGTGTCCCCCGGTCAATAAGCACATGGCCCGAAAGGTGCACATAGTCCTGCCGGGTATAAAAAACGGCCCGGTCGCAGAACATTTCCAAAGAATCCTTGCGCACGTGAACATTGCCGGATAAAATACGCAGTTGCTCCCCGTCGGACATCCGCCCCTGATTGCTATCCGCGTGAATGATTTCAATCCGGTCTCCGCGGGGAGCGGCGCCCGTAAGCCAGAACAGAACAAACAACAGGAACAGGCGTATCATTTTTTTTCTTTCTCAAAATTCCGGTACGAAACACCGCTGGCATTACTGATGGTATAATTTTCCAGACGGGCATCGGAAACGAACCGGTCACCATAAAGGGTATCGAAGCGGGTGACAAACATAACCGGCGTATGGCTGATGATCTCTTTTTTCTTGTTATCCCATCTCAGGGTGTCGGTTTTCAGGGTCAGGCCGCTATCGGAAACCACCACCACCCGGCCATAGGCAATCATATCCTGGCTGTTGTCATGCACCTCTCCGCCGCGGGCGGTCAGCACCGAGGTATGGCGGCCCATATCATCAAAAAAGTCGACGGTCAGACTGTCGCGGATATAGGTTTTCTTGCGCTTTATAAACTTTAACACATGCGCGGCTTTCAACACGCCGGTCTTGCGGCCGTCATAACTGATGATCAGCGTGGTGTTCCAGCTTTCCTGATCGGGCAGGGAAAGCTGCGGCGTATCGTCGCCGGTGACCGGCGGTGTTTTTTCCGAACAGGCCGCAAGCCACAACAGCAGGAGTAGGGGCAACCAGCGCATCATCGGGCAATCCCCTGTTGCATAAGGTCATGCAGATGAACCACGCCAACCAGACGGCCATCCTCCAGTACGGGCATGGCGATGATTTTATATTTTTCCATCTTCTGATAGGCCAGCACGGCCAGGTCATCGGCCCGGCAGGTTTTGGGAGTGGGGTTCATCACCCGTGACACGGGGATATCGAAGAAATCCTTTTTCACTTCCAGCAGGCGGTTGAGGTCACCCGTGGTTACCACGCCCAGCAGATGCTGTTCATCATCCACCACGGGGCAAATACCGCGCTTGTGAGCCATTTCCATCACGGCTACCTGCATGGTTTCTTCCTTCCGGCAACGGGGCAATTTATCCCCGGCTTCCATGATATCCCGCACCTTCATCAGCAGCTTTTTGCCCAGGGTGCCTCCGGGATGGAGCAGGGCAAAGTCATCCGGTGTAAAGCCACGGGCCTCCAGCAGGGCAATGGCCAGGGCGTCACCCATCACCAGTGTCACCGTTGTGCTGGATGTCGGCGCCAGATCATGGGGGCAGGCCTCTTCCTGCACGCCGATATCCAAAGCCACGTAAGCGTTGCGCGCCAGGGAGGAGTCCGGGTTGCCGGTCATGGCGATAACCGGCACATCCAGCCGGCGGATGGTGGGCAGGATATGTATCAGTTCCTCCGTTTCCCCGCTTTTGGAAATGGCGATGACCACATCGTTGCGCTGCACCATGCCCAGATCGCCGTGCAGCCCCTCGGCGGGATGTAAAAAGTAGGAGGTGGTGCCCGTACTGGCCAGGGTGGCGGCCATTTTTTTACCGATATGGCCGGACTTGCCCATGCCGGTAATGATCACCCGGCCGTCGCTTTTGAGAATAAGTTCAGCCGCTTTTCTGAAATTTTCGCCGATACGGTCTTCCATGGCCGCCAGGGCTTCCCGCTCAATACGTATGACTTTTTTGGCCGATTCTACAATGTCAGACATCAATGATTCCTTTTTCCTAAAATGATTCCATCCACATGGATACGCACACTGTCCCGGCTGATATTTCCGTTTTGCCCGAAAACCTCGGCCTCCACCGTAAGCCAGTAGCTTCCGGCCAGACTGTCGGTATCCAGAGTGAATTGATAAATATTATCCGTCCGTACGCCGGTACGCGCTCTTTCCCGGCCGCCCAGCATCACCCGCACATAGCTCAAACTGTTATCGTGATAGGCTTTTACCTTAACGGCTATCGGTTCCGTTTGCACATAGCGCCTGTCATCCGCCGGCACCTCGATGGAAACCAGCGGTTGGCCGGGGTTCACCACCACAACGGCTTTTGACTTTTCGGCGGATTTAAATCTGTTGGCCACCTTGACGGTCAGTTTATAATTACCGCCGTTTATCGGGGCAATCCACAAAACGGAATCCCCATCCGCCGGTGGAATAAAGCTACCGCCGCCGGCCCTCCATTCATAATTTAACTCAGCGGGGTTTTCATCGCTTACCCGGGCCACGGCCAGCAGGGTATCCAGGGGCAGCAACTGGCTGTCCGAGAACTCCAGGCTTGTGATGCGCGGCGCTTCCGACTCCACCGAATCGATGATCTCCCCCACCTGTTTGCATGAAACCAGAAGAAGGAGCGGCATGAGGAACAGCAGGACTCTCATCACGGCCCTCCGCCGGCGCCCAGGGCAAATTCAATCCGGCCGCTCTCCCCGGAAATCAATAAAAAGAAGATATGCTCTCCGCGTCCGTTTCTTTTTTCTATCTCATAGGAATAGCTCTTATAGGCGCCTGCCTGCAGCCGCTCCACGGTTATCGGCGGCAACATACGAACAACGGAATAACCGCC
Source organism: Calditrichales bacterium (assembly GCA_015493745.1). Classification (GTDB taxonomy): domain Bacteria; phylum Calditrichota; class Calditrichia; order Calditrichales; family J004; genus J004. The sequence goes on along the minus strand of WGCN01000015.1, from coordinate 2,815 downwards.
CCGGGGGCCAAAATCGCTGGTCAGCACGACCAACAGGGAGAGGTTTTCCGCCGACCGGTTACCCAGACGGGCCACGCGCACCCGGCCGCTGAAGCCGCCGTTTTCCTCGGTGATATCCGCCTCCAGGGTAAAATAACTGTCGCTGCCTAACACGGTGTTGATGAAAGGCATGGCCCGTTGCACAACCCCCTTACTGTCCGAAGCGCCCTGCAGGCGCATCTCGGGGCCGTTTACAAACAGATCGGGCACGCCTTTAAAACGCTGAGTATCATAAGCGGTGGTATAGGCCGTATATCGGGACTCCACCAGCGGCTCCACGGCCAGGGAATCAGTAAAATCCCGTGTGTTACGGTGATAGTGGATAACCAGCAGCCGGTCGCCAAAAATGGTTTTCAAAGAATCCAGCGCCTGCAGGGCCACGGTGTTGTAATTCACTCCGGAAGCGACACTGGTATTCACAAAGGCCTCCACCACGGCCACGGATGGACGCGAGGAGGAGGGATTGGCGGGATCGAGCAGATTGTCTCTCTCCAGGTCGCTGCATTGCCATAGAAGCAGGACGCTAAAAATGAATGGAAAGACCCACATAAAAGGTTTCATTTGGTACCATGTAAAATAATGTTTCTGTCCGCCCCCCTCCGGCGGCACGGATGACGTTTTCCCGGTCGGCCCGGAACCATCGCACCAGGGCGCCGCCGAGGCTGACCAGGGCGGCCCCGCCCAGGATGTAACTCCAGTTGCGGCTGCTGTTGGCGCTGCCGTAATAGTTGTCAAAATCGGCTAAGGAGCCGGTTTCCCGGTAAAGGCTGTACTGTTCTTTATAGCGCCGGTCAAAATAAAGGGCGGCGGCACTGCTTAGCACAAAGGCTCCCCCGCAGTACCACACATCGTTGCTCAAAACCCGTTCCCGGGCCATGTAGTTTTTTTCCAGCCCCAGGCGGTATAGCAGATTATGGGCCAGCAGGGCGGCCATCTTTTCCACATGGGCGCTATTATAGGCGCTGACCTGTTCCGTAATAAGCTGACCGGTTTTAACACGAATCATATCGGCGGTGACGATCAGACGGCCGTTTTCCCACTCCATGGAACCGGTGACAATAAAATCGGCTCCCAGAAGATGACCGATTGAGCGGGCGCTGTCCACCAGGCCGCTCAGGCTAAGCGCCTGTTCCTTTAACAGGGGCTCCATGCGTGAACGTTCCAGAATAAGCACCTCTTCGTTGCTGCCCAGATGCACACGCATCAAGCCGGCAAAGGTGCGCTCCCAACTGTCGTATTTCATTTTGCCCGAAAGATTTTCGAAACGGGAAACCGCCAAGGTGGTCTGGGCCTGCAAGGCTACAACACCCGTCAAAAAAACAATCAGTATAAAACGGTATTTTCTGTTCATTGTTCTAGCTTTTCGATTAATGCCGCCCATTTCCCCTGATGGTACAATATCAGGTCGATCACTTCGCGCACGGCGCCCTTTCCGCCTTCGGCCGCGGTCACATAGTCCACCCGCTCCTTTAGCTGCGGACGGCCATTGGCCACGGTGACGCTAAAGCCCACGCGCTTCAGTATGCACAAATCCTGCAGGTCATCGCCGATGTAGGCCACCTCATCCTGCCGGAGCCCCATCTGTTCCAGAATATGGCGGTAACGGGGCAGCTTGTCAAAATGGCCCATATCGACCACATCATATTTCAACTCCCCGGCCCGGCGCTCCACCATGGCCGAACGGCGGCCGGTGATGATGCCGGTTTTAAGCCCGGCCATGCGCATCAGGGTTATGCCCATGCCATCCTGAATATTAAAGGCCTTGGTCTCTTCTCCCGCCGAGTTGTAGACGATGGAACCGTCGGTAAGCACGCCGTCCACATCCATCAGCAGCAGTTTGATCTTTTTTATTTTCGACTGCACTACAAACCATCCTCATCATGGCTTAAATGGGGTTTTATCAGTTCGTCTATGGCTTTAAGCTGGCGGAGCAGGTCTTCAAAACGCTGCAAGGGCAACATACTGGCCGCGTCGCACAGGGCGTTGTCACAATCGGGATGGGTTTCGATAAAAACAGAGTCCACCCCGGCGGCCACGCCGGCCCGGCTCAGGCCGAAGATAAATTCCTTGGCCCCGCCGCGCTTATCGCTGCTGCTCACGCCGTATTTGCGAATGGAATGGGTGGGGTCCAGAACCACCGGATAGCCCAGGTCGCGCATGATTTTCAGATTGCGCATATCCAGCACCAGGTTATGATAACCGAACATGGTGCCGCGGTCGGTAAGCAGGATATTGTCATTACCCTCGCCGGTGATCTTATTGATGGCCGTCTGCATATCGGAAGCGGCCAGAAACTGCCCTTTTTTCACATTGATCACCCGGCCCGTTTTGGCCACGGCCAGCAACAGGGTGGTTTGCATGGAAAGAAAGGCGGGAATCTGAATAACATCCAGCACCTCGGCGCAGGCTTCCGCGTCATGGGCGTCGTGGATATCGGACAGGACGGGCAGTTCAAACTGTTCTTTGACCTTTTGCAGGATGCGCAGACCTTCGTCCCGCCCCGGCCCCTGGTAGGAGGTGGCCGAGGAACGGTTGTCTTTTAAATAGGATGATTTGAAGATCAGGGGCAGACCGACACGCCCGGCAATGGTTTTAACCTGCTCGGCGATTTTAAGAACGATATCCTCCGATTCGATGACACAGGGCCCGGCGATTAATGCCAGCGGTTGCCCCGGCCCGATTTTTATATTTCCTACCTCTACGGTTTTCATCAAAGCCTCTTTTATTTAGGGGTGGTACACAATGGTGAATTGAGCTAAATTAAATTGTTTGTCGC